>PLFC01000063.1 GCA_003136655.1 Vulcanimicrobiota bacterium | reverse complement strand
CTCGTTCAGCCCGGAACTCGAAAACTGGCTTTGAGGCCCTCCGCCGTAGCTTACGCGGGGCTCGGGTTTCGCGGATACTTGCCGCACGGGTGCGGAGAACCGGACCTCGGGTCGCCTAACCGGTCACAACGTGTCGGCCGGATGAGCANNTCGACCTTATAGGGGTCGCTCTCGAGGATCGTCAGGTCGGCCTCTTTGCCGGTCTCGAGCGTGCCGAGGCGGTCGGCCATGCCGACTTGCGGCGCGGCGTACGTCGTTACGGCTTTGATCGCTTCGTGCACCGCGATCGCCTGATCGGCGCCGACGACCGAACCGTCGGTCGCGCAGACGCGCGTAACGGCGGTCTGGATCAATTGCAGCGTGCCGATGTTGGAGCACGGCGCGTCGGTGTGGATCGTAAACGGTAAGCCGAGCGCGACGCACTGGGCGGCCGGGTCCATGCGCGCCGCGCGTTCGGGCCCGAAGAGTTGATCGCGATAGGCCGCTCCGTAGAAGTAGACGTGGTTCATCAAGAAGCTCGGCTGTACGCCGAGTTTCTTCATGCGCACGATCTGCTCGGGACGCGTGATCGTGCAGTGTTCGATGCGGTTGACCCCGAGCGTCGAGTTCGCGCCGTATGCGGCTTCGATCGCGTCGAGCGCGAGGTCGAGCGTGGCGTCGCCATTGGCGTGGATCGAAACGGGCCAGCCGGCCGCCTTCACCTCCGCCACCATCGTGTTGAGCGTCGCCGCGTCGTAATTGGAATGGCCCGTATCGGTGCCGTTGAGGTACGGTACCGTCTGCGCCGCGGTCTTGGTTTGGTTCGAGCCGTCGCCCACGATTTTGATCGCGTACAGCGACAGGTTCGATTCCGACAACTGCGTCGCTTTCGCGCCGAACCCGAGTGACCGATAGCGCTCGCCCGCCGGCATCGAATCGACCATCAGGCTGATGCTCGTGCGCACCGGCGTCACCTTGCCGATCGCCTCATAGCCTTCGAGAATCTTGCCCACGACCAGCACGCCCGGTTCGTGCACGAGCGTGTTGCCGGCTTTGGCGTTGAGCGCCAGCCAACTCATCACGGCTTTGCCGGCAAATTGCGGGGTGATCTCCGGGAAGCCGATCAGGAATTTCTTGAGCGCGGGCTCTTCGTTGATGAGGCCGTTGAGTTTGCCGTTCGCGTCGCGCCCGAAGGAACCGCCGCCGGGGATCGTGCCGACGTCTTCGCCGATCTTTGCTGCCGCGAAAGCTGCGCTGTTGGCCGAGGCGGTGTGCGCGTTGATGTAATACACGAGGATCGGGTTCGTCGTGGAGATGGCGTCTAGTTCGGCCTTGAAGATGTCGCCGCCCTGGAGCAGATTGTCGTAATCGGTGGCGTACGTCCATTCGCCGGGCTTCTTCTTGGCAACGTCGGCTTTGAGCGCGTCGAGCACGGCCTGCTTCGTCTTATACGTGCTGAACCCGACGCCGAGGAAGAGCGCGGTCAGGAGCGAGCCGAGCATCGTGTGTTGATGCGCGTCGATGAAACCGGGAAAGAGCACGCGCCCATCGAGGTTCACGAGGCGCGTCGCGCTCGTCTTCAAACCGCTCACCGACGCATAGCTGCCGGTCGCCACGATCTTGCCGCCGCTCACTGCGAGCGCCTCGACGGGCTGCGTGCCGGTCATCGGATAGATGGTGCCGCCGTGAAAGATCGTGTCCGCGCCCGGGGCAGCGGCAAGACCTGCTCGCGACGTGAGGGCGACCGCGCCCGTCGCGAGGGCCGAACCCGCCAAGAATTGGCTCCGGGTCAACTCGATGCGCAGCGAGTCGAGGGCAAACAGGGGCGGCGCGCAGCTCGTGCACATGATCGAGGACCTCGCTTCACGGTCGAGGCCGGCAAGCCGCAAGCCTCGCTCAGTAAGCAGGTTCTAGCTCGCTTCCTAAGGGGTCCTGTGGGCGCATGAAGCGTCCTGCCCTCGCAGCGCTTGACAATCATTTAACCAATGTGTTAAGTATTGGGCATGCCGAACGCGACCCTCGACCGGGTGACGGCCGCCGTCTCCGACCCCACGCGCCGCGCGATCCTCGATCGCCTGGTGAGCGGGCCCGCGCGGGCCGGCGACATTGCGGCGCCGTTCGCGATCTCGCAGCCGGCCGTGTCGCGCCATCTGCGCGTCCTCGAAGAGGCCGGGCTCATCGTGCGCACCCGGGCAGGCCGCGAACACGTGCTCGCGCTCGACGCGCGTCCGCTGCGCGAACTGCAAAGTTGGACGGCTACCTACGAACGCTTCTGGACCGAAAAAATCGACCGCCTCGAACGGCACTTCAGCCAACCGAAGGAGACCCGTGATGTTTGAAGACCCGAAAGTAACCGAACTCGTCGTGACCCGGCATATCAAGGCTTCCCCGCAAGACGTGTTCGACGTCTGGCTCGATCCCAAGAACCCCGCGAGCCTCTGGGAAGGCGCGGATTACCTCATCCTCAACCCCGCCGAAAACGAGCTCTTCTACTGGCGGACCAATTGGGATGGAAAGCTCTGGCCGACGTTTGGCCGCTTCCTCGTGCTCGATCGCGAGGCGGGCCGGATCGATCATACCTGGATGGGCGCCGGCACCAAAGGTCTCGAGTCGACGGTGAGCATCACGTTGAAGGCCGTAGACGGCGGGACCGATCTTCGCCTGGTGCACTCGGGCGTACCCGACGACGACTTCGGCCGCCTCGCCGTGTACGGCTGGACGAACGTCGCGAACGCCATCGCGGAGCACCTCGAGAAATCGGCGACCCCGGCCTGAAGCCGTCTCGGCTCTCGCGCAATCCTCGAATGCCGCTCGGCCACCGTGCCGTCGCGGCATTCGCTCCTTTTGCGGAGAATACGCCCCGGATTCTCCGCACGAATGCGGTGAAAACCATTGTCGGTGCGGCGGATATCTTGTATAATCTCCGCACGAATGCGGCGAATATGACCACGTACATCCATGAACTGGGCGACTGGCCCCGCTTTCGCGTCGAACAAGGGGGTCTNNGCGACGTTGCGCAACCTGACCGAAGAAATTCTCAAGTCGAACGAAATCGAGGGCGAGCGCCTCAATCGGGACCAAGTGCGGTCCTCGATCGCGCGCCGTCTCGGCATCGATATCGGTGCGCTCACTGCGGCCGACCGCGACGTCGAGGGCGTGGTCGAGATGATGCTCGACGCCACCCAAAAGTACGCAGAGCCGCTGACCAAGGAGCGACTCCTCGGCTGGCACACCGCGCTCTTTCCAGCCGGCCGCAGCGGCATGAAGAAGATCAGGGCCGGCCGGTGGCGGGACGATGCCGCCGGGCCGATGCAAGTTGTCTCTGGGTCGATCGGCCGCGAGAGGGTTCATTATCAAGCCCCTGCCGCCGCACGCGTTGATCGAGAGATGCGTTCGTTTCTGCGCTGGTTCAACAAGTCCGACGATATGGATCTCGTGATGAAAGCGGGGATCGCGCACCTCTGGTTCGTGACGATCCATCCCTTCGACGATGGTAACGGCCGCATAGCGCGCGCATTGAGCGATCTCATGCTCGCNNCGAAGCGAATACTACCGGCTTCTCGAGACCACCCAAAAGGGAGATCTCGATATCACTCGTTGGATCGAGTGGTTCTTGGCTTGCCTCGGTCGCGCTATCGAAGGTGCGGAGAGCGTCTTCGCTCGCGTGTCAGCCAAGGACCAATTTTGGGAACGGCATCAGTCCGCCCGGTTAAACGAGCGGCAACGCGTGATGATAAACAAACT
>PLFC01000058.1:6012-6166 GCA_003136655.1 Vulcanimicrobiota bacterium | reverse complement strand
TCATGCGTTCGCGCACGACGCGCTCGAGACGCAGCAGGCCGACGCGGAACTGATTCTGGAGCAGTTCGCCGACCGAACGGATGCGGCGATTGCCCAGGTGGTCGATGTCGTCGACGTTGACCAACTGCTTGCCGTCGGGCCCGGTGGTGGCGAC
>PLFC01000058.1:0-5890 GCA_003136655.1 Vulcanimicrobiota bacterium | reverse complement strand
CAGTTGACGACCAGCGGGCTGTTGTCGAACAGCGCCAGGATCGCCTCATCGCTCTCCCAGTTGAAGCCGAGGTCGGGGCGCGACAGCGCGCGCACGAACGTCGTGACGTAGATCTTGCGATTCTTGTCGATGCGCACGCCCAGCGTGCCCTCGGTCTCGTCGTTCTTGGTGCCGTTGTCGGTTTCGAACTCGATCCACGCGCCGCGATTCGGGATGATCGTCGCGTTGTACGTGGGCCGGTTGTTGGTGTCGACGTCCTTTGAATAGTAGACGCCCGGCGAACGCACGNNCTGTAGGTCATGTCGCGCTCGCGACACTCCTCGACCGAGTACTTGGGTTCGCCGAGGGAATGCTCGCCGAACTCCAAGACCAGGTTGCCCGTGAAGTCCTTGATCGGCGAGATCGACTCGAAGGCGTCCTTCAGGCCGTCGGTGACGAACCAATGGAAAGAGGCCTTTTGCAGCTCGATGAGGTCGGGCAGCTCGAGGACGTCGGTGATCTTAGCAAACGAGTGGCGCGGGCGCTTCGGGCCGGGATCCGCGTAGGTCTCGACCGTGAAGGCTCCGGCGTCGAGGCCGAAGCCGGACAAGGCCGGCTCGGCGAGCGCCGAAGCGGTCGCCGATCCTTCGGCCGGAGTCGCACGCTTCGCACGGGACGTCTTCCCCCCCGGCGCCTTGGCAGCAGACGACTTGGGAAGCATCGATTTCGCCATTTACAGTTCTTGAATCTCTCACGAAGCGCGGGCAAGGCCAAATCACCCGGAGCGGGCCCCGGGCATAGAGAGGAATAGTAGCACGGGGGTCGACGGCCGTCAAGATGCCCGAGCTCAATTCCCCAAAGGCTAATTGGCCGCCCCGGCTAGGCCGGGGCGGCGTGGACGGATCGGCGCCGGGCAAGCGGCGCCGTCAGGGGTTACCTATACGAGGGTCGGGACTGGAAGCAGTCGCGGCAATACACCGGCTTGTCGCCCCGCGGTTGGAACGGGACCTCGGCCGTCTGGCCGCACTGGCTGCAGGTCGTTTGGAACAGCTCGCGCGCGCGGGGTGCACCCGCACCGCCGCCGTACGACGATCCGCCGCCGTAGGAAGCGCCGCCGCCCGCCGCCCGCTGCGACTTGCGCGCATTGCGGCAGTCGGGGCAACGGTTGGGCTTATTCTGGAATCCTTTGCTGGCGAAGAACTGCTGCTCGCCCGAGGTGAACGTGAAGGTGCGGCTGCAGTCCATGCAGCTCAGGGTTTCGTCGACGTACAAGGTCGTTAGGCTCCCGGCGTCTTGGGGTGGTTATTGGGTACTCGACTCGCAGGGAACCTGAGCTAGACTGCTTCCAACCTTGGCCACGCGGGTTTCGGCCGGGGGCGATCGACGCCGCTGGGACCTCCCCGGCTCCAGCACTATACCACAATCCCGTGCCGAAAAAGTCAACCCCGCGACGCATTCTCGCGGGCCAAATCCAGGCTCATCGGCTGGTGCGGAATGCCCGCATCGAGGAACACCGCGCCGTCGTCGCGGAAGCCCGCCCGGCGGTAGAAACCGGCGGCGTGGGTCTGGGCCCACAGGTGCGCCCGGGCGAACCCGGAGCCGCGCGCAGCGTCCACCAGCGCTTCGAGCAGCAGCGCGCCCGCGCCGCTCCCGCGCGACGGCGCGAGCACGGCCATCCGCCCGATCTGCGCCGTCCGCTCGTCGGCGGCATAATACCGTCCCGTCCCGACCGCGACGCCGCCGGTACGCACCAGCGCGTGGCGAGCAGCCGCGTCGCTGCGATCGTGCTCGTCGATCTCGAGGTCGAGCGGAACGCCCTGCTCTTCCACGAAGACGCGAAGGCGAATCGCCAGCGCTTCGGCCATGCGCGGCGCATCATGTATGTCGAACAATTCAACGTTCACGGTCGCCTGTGCCCTGTGCGTCGGCGCCGACCCCGAGCCCTACTTGCCCGCGACGCTCGCCTCGATCGCGAACGCCGTCGACGTCCTCGCGGTCAACGACAATTCGGGTCTGGCGCGCAGTTCGAACGTCGCGGCAATCGAAGCCAGCGCCTTCGCGGAGCGCGGCGCCTTACGTCTCGAACGCCATCCGTTCGTGGACTTCGCCGACATGCGCAATCGCGCGTTCGCCGCGCTCGCCGCGTTCCCGCAGCCACCGGACTGGGTGCTGTTTCTCGACGCCGACGAAGTCCACGGCGAACAGCTCCGCTACATCGCGCGCGAGGTTCTGCCCACGCTCGGCCCGCGCTACGGCAACGTCGACGCGTACACGTATCACTTCTGGGGCACGTTTCGCTGGATCACCGACGTCGCGCGTCGCTTCGTCTTCTACCGCTACGACCCGCGCCTGCGCTGGACCAACGCCGTGCACGAGAAGATCGACGGCTTGCGCGGCCGCGCGCTCGTGGTGCCCTACGTGTACCACCACTACGGCAACGTGCAGAGTCCCGCGGCGCTGACCCGCAAACATCTGCGCTACTACGATTTGGGCAACGCGGTGCCGCGCCCGCCGGCGGTGGAGGCGGCGGACGCGTCGCTCTATCTGGCCAAGGCAGCCCAGGTGCGGCCGTTCGCGGGACGGCATCCGCGCGTGGCCCGCGCCCTGCTGGCCGAACTCGAGGCCGGGCAAGCCGCGGAGTTCGCAGCGTTGGATGCGGGCTTCACGGCATTACGCACCCCGGCGGTGCGCCTGGGCGGCACGCTGCGCGCGCTCAACGAGAGCTTGCGCGTGCAACTGCGCAGGCTCGAGCACCCCGGCCTGCAGCGCGCCGCAGGCGAGGCCCGCTGACGGCGCGAAGCTGGCGGCCGATGGCCCCCAAAGCGCTTCTGACGCTGGCGTTCACCTTGGCGAGTGCGTCCGCGCCCGCGCTCGCGCACCCGGCCGTCGTGGCCGCCGGAGCCGCGTCGGGCGCGCGCGCGTTGCAGATCCATCTGCCGCTCGGACGTCAAGCCAACGGCGCGCCTGCCGGTGCGTTCAAACTCAACGCCGCGACGCCGCACAAGACCCTGCCTTCGCCCGCGAAGACGCCCGACTTCAATCCGCTCAAGCGCCGCCGCATGGCGATGCCCGCGCTCGACCCGGAGACCCAACTCGCCTTTTGACGCGAGCGTCGCCCGCGCCGACGCGACTCGCGTGCATCTGGCCAGCGGCATCCTCGAGCGCGACGGACGCGTGTTGCTCGTCGCCTCGCGTTATCCGAATCGCAGCGAGCCGCTCTGGAATCTTCCCGGCGGCCGTCAACGTCACGGCGAGTTGTTGGACGAGACGCTGCGCCGCGAGTTCGTCGAGGAGACCGGCTTGCACGTCGCGATCGCGGGTCTGGCCTACGTCAGCGAGTCGTACGATCCGGTCAACGGCGCGCACTTCATCAACGTGACCTTCGAAGTCGCTGCGCTGGGTGAGCCGGTGCTGCCGTCGCGCGATCCCAAACTCGCGGATCTCGCCTGGGTCGCGCGAAGCGCATTGCACGAGCGCATCGCCGCCGCCGTCGTCCGCGAGCCCCTCGCGGCATTCTTGCGCGGCGAGCAGCGGCGCTATTTCGGCTTCGGGGTCGCCGACGTGGCGATAGAGTTCGCCGAACCGGCCTGAAGCCAAACCTCGCGCGCCAACTGATAGACGACGATGTCGACGGCGCGGCCGCGCACGACGGCGCCGTTGCGTTGATATTTTATCTGCGTGAAGCCCAGACGCTCGAGCAGACTGCGCGAGGGCGTGTTCTCCGGCACGCAGCAGGCCTCGACGCGTGCGATGTCCGAGGTGCCGAAGGCGGCCGCCACGACCGCGACGCAGGCTTCGAATGCATAGCCCAAGCGCCTGTGCGCCACCAGGAGGCTGTAGCCGATCTCGGCGATGCCCGGCGCGTGGTCGCCGAGCCGGAGGGACACCCAGCCCACCGGTGCGCTCGCTCCGCGCGGCACGATCAACCACTCGAAGCGGCCGATGGCCCGCGCGTGCAGACGTTTGGGCCGCTGCGCGACGCGACGTTCGAACTCTTCGCGCGTGTAGCGCGGCACGTCTTGAAATTCGCGCAGGTGGCCGGCCTGCATCACCCGCAAAAGCGCGGCCGCGTTTTCGACGCTCACCGGTTCGAGCGTCAAGCGCGGCGTGGTCAGCAGCTTCACGGTGCGAGCGCTCCGTCGCGCAGATCGCGTGCGACGGGAATCCGCGAACCGTCGCTCGCGGCCACGCTGAAATCAACCCGGTCGCCGCTGCGCGCCAAGAGCGCGCGCGGATCGTTCGTGGCGTCCGCGGCATAGAGCCGGCGCGAACCGCGCAGCGTGAAATAGACCGTGGTGCCTTCGGTTGCGATGCGGTCGATGATGCCGCCCTGCGGGCTGCCTGCGACCGCGGACGGCGCGTGCACCACGCCCAAGAACTCGGCGTACTGCGCGAAGGCGTCCTGTTGCGGCGAGCGGCTCCCCGCCGAGCCGACGACGACGTGGCCGTTCGCCGCCTGCACGAGCGCCAGCGTCTGATACTTCCCCGTGTTGGCGACCAGCGGCACGACCCACGTGTTCTGACCGTAGGCGTTGTACAAGATCGGTTGCGTCGGGATCAGCCGGCCCTGACGCACGACGGGATTTGAGGCCACCGCATCCTCGGCGCCGCGCGAGTTGAACTCTCCTCCCGAGGACGTGTAGTACGTGAGCTTGCCGTCGACCGAGTCCATGTAGGTGAACCCGGTCATCGACTGGTCCGACGCGGGCGACGTGTGATCCACGAACCACACGAAACGGCCGCCGGCGAGCAGCCCGAACACCTCGGGCCGCGCGGGAACGTGCACGTCGCGTTTGACCACGAGGTAATTCCAGAGTCCGTGCACGTACGCGCCGAACCACTCGTTGTAGCTCAGCGCGAGGTCGGGCGGATAGACCCGGCTGACCCATGCGGGCAGCCGCCCGAAGTCGTCGCGCGCGTAGCGGGTCATCGCGCCGGTGGCGGGATCGACCAGCACGACGCCGGTCACGCGCTGGCCCGACCAGCCGATCGTCGGCCGTCCCAGCGTTGCCAAGTATTTGGGATCGCCGTTGTCGTCGAGTTGCAGCGTCGTTTCGAGGATCTGTTCGCGGCCATACGTCAGGTAGACGTGCCGGTAGAGATTGTCGTTCAAGAGTGCCGAGGGCACGTAACGCAAGGCCGCGCGGCGGCGCAGTTCGGCCGGCGCATCCGGGTTCTCGGCATCGACCACGATGACGCCCGGGCTCGTGCCGCGCGAGAGCCACTGCACCGCGCCGTTGAACTCAAGCGGCGCGACCCAGACCAGTTTTCCGCTCGCAGCCTGCACGTTGAAGTCGCCCACGCGATAGTAGGTGCCGAGTTGACCCACGACTTTGTTGCCCGCAAACTCAGCCGACTCTTGGGGCACCACGCGCACGTGCTCGAGATCCGCGCGCGGCGGCAGCGAGGTGGAGACGGTCACGTCGGCGAGGTCGCGCAGTCCGCCCGCGTCGATGACGGGCGCGATCGCCAGCACACCGGCAAAGACGCCGAGTGCCCCGAGCGCCACGACGTAGGGCAGCGCCGGCGGACCCCTGCGGATGGAGACGATGCGCCGCGAAACGACCGCGCTGCGCGCCGCCAGGAGCAACGAGTACGCCGCGTTGGGCACGAGCGGAAGCAGCAGCAGCACGAGCGCTTGCGGAAACACCAGGGCCGGCATCTCGAGATACGCGTACACCACCAGGATAGGAAATCCGAGCGCCAGGCGCCAGAGCTGGCCGCGCAGCCAGCCGCGTTTGAAATCCAGGTTGATCAGACCGAGCGACATGAACGCCGCAACCAGCAAGACGATCACGCCGCGACCCTTGCTCCGGCAGCGGTTCCGCGTGAAGCACCCGGACGATGGAAATCGACTTGCACGGCACCGTCGCCGGCGCGCCGCATCGCTTCTCCGGCGGCGCGCGGGGCG
>PLFC01000009.1 GCA_003136655.1 Vulcanimicrobiota bacterium | reverse complement strand
GTGATCCCCGACCGCGAAATGCAGGTCGTCTATGACGATCGTGCCTTCGTAGCGGGACAGCAGGGCGGCCACCCATGCAGCCAGGTCGCGGACGGGGGTTGAGCCTCGCGAAGCCTTCTCGTAGGCACCGGCGACGCTTTTGCTGGCCTTCGGCGCAATGGGTTCGAGTGCGACGACGAGGCCTCGTAGGAAACCGACGAGGCTATCATGCTCCTTGCGCACGGAGAAGCGGAGGTGCTCGATGCCGTCGGTTTCCAGGTACTGCCGGATCGCGACCGATTTGCCGAAGCCGGCCGGAGCCACCACGAGCGCGATTCGACGACGCGCTGCGTGGCGCAACCGCTCGATGACACGAGGACGGAGCACCGGTTCAAACGGTGTGTTGAACGCCTCGGCTGTCCGCTCGGGAGCGGGGTCGATACTCAAGGGCGGGTCCCCGTCCATCAGTGAATAGATGATACCTTAGCGGTGGATGGACCGATTGTCCAGGACCCGATGTTCCAAAGATCGGAGCCGACCGGCACGGGCTCGATACCGCGTATGTCGGAATTATACGCTACGACTTCCGGCAGCCAATCGAGCACGTATTCGGGCACTTCTCGTATGAGAATATGCTGTATTCCATCATACGCGCGATGCCGCAGCGCCGGATCGTACGTTCCGATGCCTTCCTTCAGGAACTTCCCGATCTCCGCATTCGCGAAGAACGTGACGTTTTGTCCCTGCGGGGGCACCCGGTCGGGCGCGATGTACGACTCGTCGTCCGGGTCGGGCGTCGTGTTCTGCCACGTGAAAAGGGCGACATCCGTCTTGCCGCCGTACAGCATGCCGCCGGCCGCGGCCGGCGCGAACAGCGTCGCCGCCGGGAAATTCTTGACCGACGCATCGACTCCGATCGCGCGCCACCAATTCTGCAACTGCACCTCGATGAGCTCCCGATTCTTCACCCCGGCCACGGTCGAGATCGTCACCGCCAGCGGCCGTCCGTTGCGGAACCGGATACCGTCCGCTGCCCTTTTCCAGCCCGCACTCTCCAATAGTGCCTCCGCTTTGGCCGGATCGTACGGGTAGGCCGAAATTTTCTTGTCGGCCCACTCGAAGTCGGGGTTGAACTCGACCGGACCGATCGTACCCAGCCCGCGATAGATCTTCTGGTGCAGCGACGTCTCGTCGAGGCCGTAACAGAGCGCCTGCCGCACCCGAACGTCGTCGAGCGGCGGACGCCGGGTGTTGAAGGCGAGATGCTCCCAGTGCAGGGTCGACGTCGAAGCCACCGACACACCTGCGATCCCGCGTACCTGATCGACTTGAATGGTCGGAACGTCGTAGAAGACATCGATCTCGTGCGTGCGTAGTTGCGCCAACATCGTGTTCTGGTCCGGAACGAATTTTACGATCACGTGCTCGATGTGCGGCGCGCCGCGGAAGTACGCGTGATTGGCATCGAAACGCATCTCGGAGCCGTGGCTCCAGCCCTTGAAGACGTACGGCCCCGAGCCGACGGGTTGCACGTTGAAGCGCACGTGGTTGAGATCCGAAAACGTGCCCAAGATGTGCTTGGGCAAGATCGCACCCTGGTTCAGATCGCGAAAGAGGTAGAGCGCGGGCGGGTACGGCCCGTTGAGATGCACCCGCACCGTATGCGGGTCCGGCGCATCGATACTAACGATGCGATCGTAGCCGTTACGCGTCGGCGTCGTATTGGCCGGATTCATCAGTTGGTGCCACGTGAAGATGACGTCGTCGGCGGTCACCGGCACGCCGTCGTGCCAGCGGGCGCCGGGCATCAAGTGATACGTCAGCGTCCTGCCGTCTCGCGAAATCCCGCCATTCTGCACGGTGGGAATCTCGCGCGCGAGATCGGGAATCGGATGTGCGTGCGCGTCGTACCGGATCAGGCCGTCGTATTCGAGTTGGAAAACGTCGCCTGAAAAGGCCATCGAGCCGATGATCGGATTGAGCGAATCGGGCTCTTCGTACATGCCGATGCGCACCGTGTCAGGCTTGGTCCACGCATGGAGGTGCGCGCCTTCGCCCTGCGTGGCGACGCGGCTGCACGAGGTCAGGCAGATCGCAGCCATGGCGACTGCGGCCTGGGCCAGTTGCGGCGAGCGCGAACCGCCCGCGAACGCGTACACCAGGCCGGCCAGAAAGATCAGCGTTCCCAGCCATAGCGCGATCGGCGACGGAGCTGCCGATATCGTCAGTTGCGGATAGCTTCCCAGCGTTGCCCGCAGGCGAAGGCCGCCCAATTCGACGGTCGTGCCGCCGGGTGCGAAACCGATGCCTCCGGGCACTGGGCGTCCTTCATCGTCGTCGACAGCGAACAAAACCGAGTCGGTCTTTCCGAGCCCGTGCAACTGCGCGGCCATCGCCGAGGACCGCTGGACGAAAAACACTTTGACTTGCCGGTGCATCGCCGGAACTGCAAAACCGTCGGCCGGAAGGTCACGATCCATGATCTTGACCGTGGCGGGAAAGAGGAGCACGGGCGAAAGAAACGCGGAACTCGTCGGCTGCGTCACGGTCAGATGCCGGCCCGCCGCGTCCCGCGCCTCGATGTACGCTGCGATGTGCGGCGTCGTCTGCATCGTCAGATTCCCGACGATCTTTCGACTGCCCGACGGCACCTCGAGCACCGAATGGTCGCGCTTGCGCAATTCGACGAGCGCGTCGCCGCGTTGAATGCCGTCGGCGTCGACATTGGGAAAAAACGCAGCGGCCGCGGCATCGGGGAGAGGCGCGACGGATCCGGGAGCGCGGACGACCGTATCGGTGTCGGGGCCGAGCAATCCCGACGCAAGGCCGGCCACGAGCACGACGAGCGACCCGATCAGCGCGATCGGCATGCGTCGGCCGACCTCACCGTCTTCACCCTTTCTCGCGCCGCCGATGTAGGTGAGGATCGCGAGGCCCGCGAGCGAGAGCGCGCCGGCATACTGCCAGGTGTGGAAGCCCGTCCATTCCGGCACGATCAACTGAGCCAAAACGGCCGCGATGCCCGCAATTGCGGCCACGAGGGCGATCACGCGCGAACTCACTTCTTGGCCAGCACCGGATCGACGGCTTCGCGCATCTGATCGATGCTCATCTCGCCGTCGATGCCGCGCACGATGTGCCCGGTTCTGTCGACGACTATCGACGTCGGAAGCCCGACGGCGGCGTAGGCGCGACCGTATTTCTGGCCCTCATCCACGAGGATGGGATACGTCAGTTTCATCTCGCGAACGAACGCGGCGGCGGCCTCGGCCGACTCGCCCTGGTCGATGCCCAGCACCACGAGGCCCCTGTCGCGATCTTCTTCGTAGAGACGCTCGAGCGCGGGCGTTTCGCTGCGACACGGCGCGCACCAGGAGGCCCAGAGATTGACGAGCGCGACTTTACCGCGGTACTTGTCGAGTGAATCCGGCTGCCCGTCGAGACGCTTCACGATGTACGTCGCCGCGGGCGCGCCGGCGAGCATCGAGGGGCCGCCCCCGGCCGGAGGACGGATTGCCGGGCCGCCTTGCGCGAAGTAGGTCCCGACGAGCGCCGTCAAAGCAGCCGCCGCGATCAAAGCGAAGAGCAGGAGCACCGAATTCCTCATGGCCACAACTTCGAAGATCGAGCATGACGCCCCCGCGCAACGCGTGCATCGCGCGCCGGCGTGGCGCGAGCGAACGTTGGCGCTCGAGCCGGATCTCCAGATTGCGACCTTTGAGGCAGGCAGCACGGATCCGGCGGCGCCCACTTTGCTCTTGATCCACGGGCTCGGTCACTGGACCCAAGCATGCTGGGACTTCGTGGGCGCGGAACTCGAGGCAACCCACCGGCTCGTTGCCTACGATCAGCCGGGTTTCGGGCGCTCGTCAAAGCCCGACCGCAAATACAGCCTCGACTTCTTCGTCAGCACGCTGGAAAGCGTCGTAGCAGCGTACGGTCTGGAGCATTTCGCGCTTGCGGGCCATTCGCTCGGCGGTCTGGTTGCGGCCGAATACGCCGGCCGCACGCCGCCGGCCGTACGTTCGCTCACGCTCATCGACCCGGCCGGCTTCCTGCGTACGCCGAAGCTTCTGATCCGCATGGTCGGCAGCGGACCGGTCACCGCGCTCTTCCGCAGCATTCGACCCTCGCGCGGATTCGTGCGGCGCACGTTCGAGACGGCGGTCTTCGATCCGAGCGTGCTCGACGAATCGATGCACGAAGAGATGTACCGGCTCTCGCAGGATCCGCAGATGACCCGCGCCTTCGCTTGCGTCTATCGCGACGCGCTCCAGTCATTCCTCAATCTGCCCTTGCTGCATGCAGGCTTTGCGCGGTGGAAAGGTCCCACGCGACTCCTCTGGGGGCGCGAGGACAAATACGTGCCGATCCGCGCCCTCGCCGGCGCGCAGAAGGTCTATCCTCAGGCGGAAACGACGATCCTCGAGCGCTGCGGACACTGCCCGACCATAGAATTTCCCACGATCGTGGCCGGCCTGTTGCGGGATGTGCCGGCCTAGCGGGCCCGTCTACCAGTCGCCCATGCGCTCTTCATCGACCTCACCCTCGAAGGCGATGGTGCCGGGCGGCAAGACTGCGGCCACCAGCGGCACGCCCTCATAGAACAAACTGCCCACGGCCCGGTGCGCCGCGTCGGCCGAGCGTTCGAAAACGGTACTGAACCTGCTCAGCACGTCCGGCGGACAGGCGATCCGCTGCGGCGCGACGTTGTAGAACTCGACGAACTGACGGTACGCCCGCTCGAAGTCGTTCGCGGAAAAACCTGTCCCCAGCCGTGCCTCTCGACGAACGTGTTCCACTTCAGCCTCCCCGGACGGGTTTTCAACGCCTTCGCGCAAACACCGTCGCCGATGGCGGCTCGGATTCTCGACGGACGTGCACTCGCTAGCGAACTTCGCATCGGCCTCGCCGCCCGCAGCGAAGCGCTCGCGCAGCGCGGCATCGCGCCCCGGCTCGTGGTCGTGATGGTCGGCGAGGATGCCTCGAGCCTGGCCTACGTCTCGGGAATGCGCAAGCTCGCGGGCCGTATCGGTATCGAACTCGGCGTCGAGGTTCTGCCCGGAAACGTCGACGACGCCGGGGTTCGCGCCGCGCTCGACACGCACGCGCGCGATCCCGGCACGCACGGCATCATCCTCCAGCAGCCCTTGCCGCACCATCTGTCGATCCGCCGGATCGCCGATGCGATCCCCGTCGAGAAAGACGTCGACGGCGGGAACCCGGTCAATCAAGGCCGGCTCGCCTTCGCGAGCGGCGCGACGTTCGTGCCCGCCACGCCCGCCGCGGTCATGCTGCTCCTTCAGCGCAGCGAGAAGTGGCCGCTGCGCGGCCGTGAGGTCACGGTCATCGGCCGTTCCAACGTCGTCGGCCTGCCCGTGAGCCTCCTCATCATGGCCTCCGACGCCACGGTAACCGTCACCCACAAAGAAACCCGCGACGTCCGCGCGCACGCCCAGACCGCCGAGATCCTCGTCGTCGCCGCGGGCGCCCCGCACCTCGTAAAGGCCGATTGGCTAAGACCCGGCGCCACCGTCATCGACGTAGGCACCACGGTAGTAAGCGGCCACCTTCTCGGTGACGTCGACTTCGAAAGCGCCAGCACGATAGCCGGCGAAATAACCCCGGTCCCCGGCGGCGTAGGCCCCGTAACCAACATAGCCCTCATGGGCAACGTAATAACAGCCGCCGAATCCCAAACCCAATAGGCGGCGAGTCGCGCTGCAAAGCATCCGCGAGAGCGTAGACCCACGCCGGCCGCCAGCAAGCGATTCGCGCTGCGAAGCAGCCGCGAGAGCGTGGGAACTCGAGACGCGATTTACCGCAGCATGAAGAGGTTCAGATTTTCGTCAGGCCGAGGAGCGGGGCGCCGATGTGTACTACGCGTACATGAGGCGCCCCGCGACGACGGCATGGCGTAAATCTGGACCTCTAATTTCTCGAGAAGTGCTTGCCGAAGAAGCGTTCTTGATCGGTTCGGAAGCTGCCGCCGCCTGGTGCGTCTTGTTGGTTTGCGTGAGTTCGGCGGTTCTTCTCCAACAGGGTTCGCAACTGGGGTAAGAGGCGGCGTAAGAAGCCGAGTTCCACGGTCAAGCGCTGCTCGGTGCTCGAGAGTTCGAGGAGCCGCTGCTTCATCGAGTCGGCCACTTGCAAAGCATCGCCGATCAAGAACGACGCTTCGGCCGGATCGTCGGGCAATTCGATGTCGAACTCCCTGCCCGAAAACTCGATCAACAGGCGCAGATATTCGCGAAAGACCGCGCGGATCTCACCGATCAACACCTCGACGGCTTGCCGGTCCGGCGGTGCGTCGTCGGGGAGATACACGACCTCCGCGAGGAGGTAGGGATCGCGCGAGACCACGCGGGCGATGCGGAAGCGCCGCTTTCCGACGCTGTTCATGTAGAAGCGGCCGCCGTCGAGCGGGGTCAGGTCCGAGATCTCGGCCGTGGTGCCGACGTCGTACGGCATGACCTCGGGGTCGCCGGCTTCATCGCCGTCGCGAATGAGGCAGACGCCGAATGCCTCGCCCTCGGCGAGACACTCGGTCATCATCTGCTTGTAGCGCGGCTCGAAGATATGCAGGCTCAATTCCGCGCCCGGAAACAAGACCGCGTTGAGCGGAAAGAGCCGCAAGAGACCGGCGTTCATGTCGGGTCGGACCGACCTTCTAGTGGACCAGACGCGCTTCGGCGGCCTTCCAGTCGACGTTCGCAAAGAACGCTTCGATATATTTCGAACGCTCCGCGGGCTTGTAGTCGAGCAAGAAGGCGTGTTCCCAGACGTCCATCACCAGGATCGGCTTGAATCCGGCGATGTTGCCGTCTTCGTGCAGCGTGATCCAATGATTCGAAATACGACCGTTGGTCGGATCCTGATATGCGATGGCCCAACCGACGCCGCGCAAAGCACCGACCGCCGCAAAGTCCTTCTTCCACGTTTCGAAGTCGCCGAAGCTATTTCCGAGCGCTTCGTAGAGCTTGCCCGACGTGGGCGCCCCGTTTCCGCCCTTGGTCAGATTATCGAAGTAATACTCGTGGAGCACCATGCCGTTGTACTCGAAGCCGAGACGGCGGGTGAGTTCGGCGAAGGGCGGATTCGCGCCGGAAGCCCCTCCGGACTTGATCAGTTCGGAGATCTGCTCGTTGAGCAGGTTCGTGTTCTTGACGTACCCTTCATAGAGCCCGAAGTGAACCGCGAGCGTGTTGTCGGAGATGCCTTGGAGATTGGAAAGGTCCCACTTCTTGGGGGCGTAGGTTGCCTGCGCGAGCGTGGCCATGGGGTATGCCTCCTGAGTTGCTGAAATCGACGTGAGCGAACGTCCGGCTGGTTCGACGGCCGACGGTACACTCTTGTCTCTTCAGAAGGTTCCCGGGGTTGCCGGGCGGCAAACCCAGAACCGTGGGCGACCTGGAGTATCTGCACGGGCTGCATCCCGACCCGCCTCCGCTCTTGCTGGAGTTGGAGACGCTCGGCCGGGGCGACCGCATCCCCATCGTCTCGCGTTCCACGGGCCGCTTACTCTCCACGCTGGTTCATGCCATGCAGGCGAACCGCGTCCTGGAGATCGGAACCGCGTACGGCTACTCGACCCTGTGGATGGCGCTCGCGCTGCCTCCGGCGGGACGAATCTGGACGATCGATCCCGACCGGAAGCGCACCGAGATCGCCCTCGATTTTTTGCGACGTGCGGACAAAGCGGATGCCGTCGAAGTGATCAACCAGCCCGCGCTCGAAGTGCTGCCCACGTTTCCCCAGCGCAACCTCGACATCGTCTTCATCGATGCCCTCAAGGATGAGTACGAAGGTTACCTTGACCTCGCCGTGCCGCTGCTCAAACGGTCGGGGCTGGTCATCGTCGACAACTTGTTGTGGAGCGGACTTTCCGCGCAGACACCGTCGCCGGGCGACGATCGGGACACGGTCGCGCTACGCGCCTTCAATAGGAAATTCTTGAACCATCCGTTGCTGGATGCAACCATCATTCCGCTCGGCGACGGGACCGGAATCGGCGCGCGCATCGCGTGAGCGCCGAGGCGTTCAAGACGGCGATGCGCCGCGTACCCACGGGCGTCGCCGTGGTCACGACGAACCTCGACGGGCGTCCCAAAGGGTTCACCGCGAACGCCTTCGCGAGCGTATCGACGGACCCACCGGCAATATTGATCTGCGTCAACCGCAGCTCGCGCACGCACCCGTTGATCTCACAAGCCGGTAGATTCTGCGTCAACATCCTGCGGCTCGAGCAGAGCGAACTCGCGGCGCGGTTCGCGACGCCGGGAGACGGCGATCCCTTTGCCGATGTCGCATTTCACAGCGCCGTCACGGGCTCTCCCGTCTTCGAAGAAGCGCTGGCCTTCTTCGACTGCGATCTCACCGAAGAGCACTCGGCGGGCACGCACACGATCTTCTTGGGCGGCGTCGTCGCGTGCGGCGCGCGCGACGGGTCGCCGCTGGGCTATTTCAACGCAGGCTATCGGGATTTCGGATGCCGGATCCCCTGATCGTCGAGCACTTCGCGGTCGGCCCGCTGGCCTGCACCTGCACGATCGTCGCGGATCGAACGGCGGGCGAGGCCATCGTCGTCGACGGCGGCGACGACGCCGAAACGATCGCCGCGCGGCTGGCCGAACTGGGCGTCCGCGCGCGGTATCTGGTACATACCCACGCGCACGTCGATCACATCGGCTGCATGGGGCAGTTGCGCGAATTGACGGGCGCACGAGGTCTGCTGCATCCCGCCGACTTGCCGCTCTATCAGACCGTACGCGAACAGGCCCGCTGGCTCGGCATGCCCGACCCGAGCGTCGTGGCGCCCGACGGCGACCTCGTCGAGGGCGATCGGATCGATGTGGGACGCGCCGGGCTCGACGTGCTGCACACGCCGGGTCACACGCGGGGCAGCGTCACCTTCGCCTTGACGCGCCCCGACGCACCGACGCTCCTCCTGAGCGGCGACACGCTGTTCAAAGGCAGCGTGGGCCGCACCGATTTGGGCGGCACCACGCTCGAGGAACTCACCGGAAGCATCCGGACCAAACTCTTCGCCTACCCCGACGAAACCGTCGTCATCCCCGGCCACGGCCCCCCAACGACCATCGGCCGAGAAAAACGCGAGAACCCCTTCCTAACATAGCCGCGCGAACGAATCGCGCGCTGCGAAGCA
>PLFC01000133.1:50883-69439 GCA_003136655.1 Vulcanimicrobiota bacterium | reverse complement strand
CGGGTCGGCGACGGGCTCGACGGTTCCACCGAGATGGGCCCGCTGGTCAGCGAGCGGCAGCGCGACCGGGTGGCCGAGTACGTCGAGATCGGCAAGCGCGAGGGCGCCACGCTGCTCTGCGGCGGTGCGCGTCTCGACCGTCCCGGCTGGTATTTCCAGCCGACGATCTTCACCGATACCAAGCCTGCGATGCGCATCGTTCAGGAAGAGATCTTCGGACCCGTGCTCGTCGTGCAGCGCTTCCGCGACGAAGACGAGGCGATCCGGCTGGCCAACGACACGCAGTACGGCCTGGCGGGTGCGGTCTTCACCTCCGACGGGGCGCGGGCGCAGCGGGTGGTGCGCAAATTGCGCGCCGGGATCACCTGGATCAACACCTATCACCCCACGTACAACGAAGCGCCCTGGGGCGGCTACAAGCGCTCGGGCATCGGCCGGGAGCTGGGCACCTACGGCTACGACGCCTACACCGAGGTCAAGCAGATCAACGTCAACCTGGCCGTCGAACCGAGCGGCTGGTTCGCGGACTAGGGGCCTGGAGGGCTTGGGCCCCGGCGCAGGACCCGGACACCGCCCCGGGCGAACTAGCGGGGCTGGCGTGGGCGGGTTGCCCGCGTCGTTTTTCGTAGGCTATCGCCGGCGGGGAGATCCGTGAACGACAAAGAGCTGGTCCTGACCAAAGAAGGACTGCAGAAACTCGAGGAAGAGCTCGACGACCTCAAGAGCGTGCATCGCCGCGAAGTCAACGAGCGCATCCGTCAGGCCAAAGAGTTCGGGGACATCTCCGAAAACGCCGAGTACGAAGACGCCAAGCAAGAGCAGGCCTTCGTCGAGGGACGCATTCTGAAGGTCGAAGCGATGATCCGCAACGCGCGCATCATCGACGAGTCCGAGTATGCGGCCGACGAAGTGCACCTCGGCGCCAACGTCAAGGTCAAAGACGTCAAGGGCGGCACGTCGTACGAGTTCACGATCGTCGGTTCGACCGAGGCCGATCCGGCCACCGGCCGGCTCTCCAACGAGTCGCCCCTGGGCAAGGCCATGATCGGCCGCAAGAAGGGCGAGACGATCGAAGTCCAAACGCCGCGCGGCGTGACGACCTACAAGATCGAGTCGATCAACAAGAAGAAACCGGTCAAGAAGGCATCGTGACCACGTCGCCCGGCCCGAGCGACGAGCTCGGGGCGCGCGAGGCGGAACTCCGAGCACAACGTCGCGCCAACCTCGCGACGCTGCATGCCCACGGCGTCGATCCGTTCAAGGCCACGCGTTTCGCGGTCAGCGCGCACGCGGACGAGTTGCATGCGCGCTTCATGAGCCTGAGCGCCGAGTCCGAATCGCCGCCCGACGAGTTCGCGCTGGCCGGCCGCCTGATGGCCGTGCGCAAGATGGGCAAGGGCGCGATCTGGGCCGATTTGTGGGATCGTACCGGCCGCATGCAACTCTACGTGCGTCAGGATGCGCTCGGCGACGAGCAGTTCGCGATCTTCGACGCGCTCGATCTCGGCGACGTGCTCGGCGTCAACGGTACCGTCTTCCGTTCGAAGAAGGGCGACCTGACGCTGCGCGTTCGCGGCTTCGAGGTGCTGACCAAGTCGCTGGTGCCGTTACCCGATAAGTGGCACGGTTTGGTCGACGTCGAGAAGCGCTATCGTCAGCGCTACGTCGATCTGATCGTGAACGAGCGGGCGCGCGAGATCTTCATCACGCGCAGCCGCATCCTCGCCGAGATGCGCCGTTTCTGCGACGCGCGCGGCTTCCTCGAGTGCGAAACGCCCGTGATGCTCAACATCGCCGGCGGCGCCGCCGCGCGGCCGTTCCGCACGCACCACAACGCGCTCGATCTCAATCTCGACCTGCGCATCGCGACCGAGTTGAATCTCAAGCGCTTGATCGTGGGCGGTCTCGAACGCGTCTACGAGATCGGCCGCATCTTTCGCAACGAAGGCATCGACCAGACGCACAACCCCGAGTTCACGATGCTCGAGTTGTACGCCGCCTACTGGTCGGTGCACGAGATGATGGAGTTCAACGAAGAACTCTTCGCGCACCTGATTCAAACGGTGCACGGCCGCGAGACGTTGACCTACGGCGACAAGACGATCAGCTTCGCGCGCCCCTTCAAGCGCATCGCCTATTTCGAGGCGATGCAGACGTACGGCGGGCTCTCGCGTGTCGAGTTGCTCGACCCCGCGGGCGCCCAGCGCGCGCTCGCGACGCTCGGCTATCCGCCGTCGCAGACGCATGGCCAGGCGCTCGATAAAATCTTCGGGCACGTCGTCGAGCCCAACTTGATCGACCCGACCTTCGTCTACGATTATCCGGTCGTGATCTCGCCGCTGGCGAAACGCAAGGACGGCGACCCCGACCTCGTCGACCGCTACGAATTATTCGGTGCGAACTTCGAACTCTCGAACGCGTTCACCGAACTCAACGATCCCGACGACCAGCGCGCTCGTTTCGAGGCACAGATCCTCGAGCGAAGCAAAGGCGACGACGAAGTGCCGCCGCCGGACTGGGATTTCGTGGCCGCGCTCGAATACGGCATGCCTCCCACGGCGGGCATCGGCATCGGCGTCGACCGGCTGGTCATGCTGCTGACCGATAACCAGTCGATCCGGGAAGTGATCCTGTTCCCACTGCAACGTCCGCTCGGCTGAGGTCCTTCATGCGTTGGTTTCGATGCTCGTTCGCCGCGGTGCTGTTCTCGGTCGCCGCAACGACCCCGGCGTTCGCCGATGTCGCACGGCCGGCCGCGGCCGTTCCGGCAACCTTTGCACCGCTGCAGTTTTTGCTCGGAAATTGGTCCGGAGCCGGCACGAGCGACGCGGGTGCGGGCAAGGGCTACGATACGTTCGCGCTCGACCTCGACGGTTTTGCGGTCGTCCGTCGCTCGCATGCGGAATATCCCGGAAAGGATGGGAAAGCGCCGGTCACCTACGACGCGCTGATGGTCGTTTACAAAGATCCGGCGGC
Source organism: Vulcanimicrobiota bacterium (assembly GCA_003136655.1). GTDB lineage: Bacteria > Vulcanimicrobiota > Vulcanimicrobiia > Vulcanimicrobiales > Vulcanimicrobiaceae > Hesperobacter > Hesperobacter lustricola. The sequence goes on along the minus strand of PLFC01000133.1, from coordinate 66,463 downwards.
AGCGCAACTGCGGGCGGATTACTTCGATAACGGTCACGTAATCCGGTACACGCTGCAATCGGGCACCGATGCTCGCGTCGCCCGCTTCGTGAGCGATGCGGCCCCGGGCACGCCCACCTTTCGGTTGACGTACACCGGCAGTGACGACGGCAAGTCGCTCGACGTCACATTCGAGATCGCGCCGCCCGGCAGTACGACGTTTTCGGTGCTCGCAGCCGGCCGTGACACCCGCATCCCGGCCAAAGAGTAGCCGGGCCTGAAACCGTGCCCCGCCTCCGCGGGTCTGGCATCTTGCCAAGTTCCCTTCCCGTAACAGTTTGAGGACGTATCATGGACCTGACCAAGGACTATCCGCGCAGCGTGCGCGACAAGTTTGCCGGCATCGTGCAATTGGGCCGGGCGACCGACAAGGGCCGCGCCAAGCTGGCCGGCACGATCGGTGAGTATCACTACAATTGCCCGATGGACAAGGCCGTCTTCGAGTTCCTGGGCATCGACCACGAAGCGTATCTGGCCAAGATCGGCAGCGGCGACGATGCGGTCGTCGAGGCCTACGCCCGCGAGTTCACCTCCAAAAAGACGCAGGCCGAGCTCGACGAGTGGAGCGAGAATTTCCTGAACTACGCACCCGAGCCCGGCTCCGACGGCGAGAAGTACTTCTTGGAACTGCGCGGTCAAGTGGCGCCGGATCGCACCGACGTCGTCACCTGGGCCGACCTGCTCGACCTCGACGAGAAGCGCCCGGTCCCGCAGCGCGTCGCTGCCTGAGGTAACGTACCGCGTCGTCGTCGAGTACGACGGCACGGATTTTGCGGGCTTTCAGTTTCAGCCCGCGCTGAGAACGGTCGCGGGAACGCTGGAGACGGCGCTCTCGCGACTGTTCGATCGAACGATCAAGGTGACGGCGGCCGGCCGCACCGATGCCGGCGTGCACGCGGTCGGCCAGGTCGTCTCGTTTACCGCGCACGATCGCTTCCCGATCGATCGCTTGGCCATCGCGCTCAATAGCGCGTTACCCGGCGACCTCTCCGCACGCGATGCGGTCGTCGCTCCGCCGGGCTTCTCGGCGCGGCTCTCGGCGTTGGAACGCGCCTACACCTACCTCGTTTGGAACCGGCCGGAGCCTTCGGCGCCCGCGCGGCGCTGGTCGCATTTCGACTACCGGCCACTCGATCTCGACGCGATGCGGGCCGGCGCCGAGCCGCTGCTCGGCAGACACGATTTCGTTTCGTTTTGCGGCGTCGAACCCGATTTCGGCGGCACGGTCCGGACGCTCAACGCGCTCGAGATCGAGCGCGACGGCGCGCTCGTGCGCCTGCACTTTCGCGGCCAAGGTTTCTTGCACCGAATGGTCCGGATCATCACGGGCACGCTGCTCGAAATCGGCAGCGGCCGCCGCGATGCGGCCGAGATGCCCGGCATTCTCGCAGCCTGCGACCGGCGCAGCGCCGGTCTCACCGCGCCGCCGCAAGGGCTGTTTCTCGTCGAGGTGCGCTATCCCGATTTCAACTCGCGTCCCGCCGACGCCCGGAGTTTCCCGTCGCTCTCGGCGGGCCCTCAGGGTTCGTCGTAGCGGTTGACCAGGATTCGGATTTCGTCGCTCTTGGCCGTGCGCAAGAACGTTATGTTGACGTGCTGCGTGCCGAACGCGAACGGGAAGACGAAATCGAACGACTCGGCACCGTCGCCCGGCTCGGCGGCGAAGCGCTCGAACCTGCCCTGAAACTCCTGGACGGCGGTGCAGGGCGCCACGTCGCGGAAGAAGTTGCGACCGATCACCCGCTCCTTGGAAAGCCGGGCCAGGCGCGATTCGTAGCTGTTGTACTGCAGGATCGTGCCGCTCGGGTCGACCGAAATCAAGCCGAACGGCAACTCGTCGATCTCAGACTCGCCGAGTCCGAAGAGGTCGCTGGCATCGTACATAGCGCTGTAGCAAACATTTCGTAAGGGGCAACGCCGTACCTTGACCACCGGCTTGAGCGAGAAGGAAATCGACCGGTTGCTGCCGCTCGGTTCCCTGGAAACCATTCCGCGACGTGCGCTCGTGCCGCTCGACCGGCCGGCGCTGGCCGTGGTGGTCGAGGGCTTCTTTCGGATCTATCGCAACGCGGCGTTCGTGCGCGACGTCTCGCTCGGTCTCGCGGGTCGCGGCGACGTGCTCGGTGCGGCGGCCGCTTTCGAAGAGCGCGGCGCCGAGACCGGCGCGGAGGCGCTCTGCGACGGCAGCATCCTGATCCTGTCCAAGGCCGCCTGGGACCAGGCGACGGCCGTCGATCCTTCGCTCTCGGTCGCGCTCGCGGCCTCGGTGGCGCGGCGACTGACCCGGCTGGAACAGCGGGTGGAGGAGCAGACCCGCTCCGGCGTCGAGGCCCGCGTGGCCGCGGCGCTTGCCGAACTGGCCGGTGCCTTCGGGACGGCGGTCGACGGCGGCATCCGGCTCGACCTGCCCCTCTCCCAGGAAGACCTGGCCCGGCTGGCCGGCACCACGCGCGAGAACTGCTCCGCGATCGTGGCGGCCTTCGCCCGAGCGGGCGTCGTGCGGGGCGGACGCCTGCGCGGTCTGGTGGTGCTCGACCCGTCCGCCCTGCGTCGCGCCGCCGACCAGACGCCGCTCCCCGAGAGCGCTCCGCCCGGCCGCGGCGCCCCGGGCGGCGCCCGGGCCATTGACTCGGGGTAGGCTGACGGGCTACAATCCCAAGGTTGTCGGCCCGGCCTGCCGGGCTTTCTCTTTCGTTCGTTTCCTCAAAGGGGTCGCTTGCGCGGCCCCGGCTCCCGGAAAGCTTCCTCATGCGCACCTACCAACAGAAGACCGCTGAGACCCGGCACGACTGGTACGTCGTCGACGCTGCCGGCCAACGCTTGGGTACCCTCGCGGTGCGGATCGCGAAGGCGCTCTCGGGCAAGCACAAGCCGACCTGGACGCCGCACATCGACGACGGCGATCACGTGGTCGTGCTCAACGCGGCGAAGATCGAACTCGGCGGCAACAAGTGGACCGAGAAGGTCTACCACCGCCACAGCGGCTTCCCCGGCGGCCTGCGCACCGAGACCGCCGAGCAAGTCCTCCAGAAGTATCCGGAACGCCTGATCGAGCGGGCCGTGCGCGGGATGTTGCCGACCAATCGCATGCGCGACGTCCAACTGCGCCGCCTCAAGGTGTACGTCAGCGCCGAACATCCGCACGAAGCCCAGCAGCCGAAGGAACTCATTTAGTGTCGAGCACGGAATCCACCGAAGAATTTGGCGGCACCGGCCGTCGCAAGCGCGCCGTCGCGCGCGTCAAGATCCAGCTCGGTCAGGGCGTGATCACGGTCAACCGCCGTCCGCTCGATGAGTACTTCCCGCGTCCCTCGCTGCAGCAGATCGCGCGCCAGGCACTCGAAGTCACCAAGACCACCTCGCGCTTCGACGTCAACGTCAAAGCGACGGGCGGCGGCATCGCCGGCCAAGCCGGTGCGGTGCGCCACGGCATCGCCCGCGCGCTGCTCGAGATGGACGAGTCGCTCCGGGTCGACCTGCGCAAGGAAGGCCTGCTGACCCGCGACCCGCGCGAAAAAGAATCGAAGAAGTACGGCCGAAAGCGCGCCCGCAAGCGCTTCCAGTTCAGCAAGCGCTAAACGTTAGCCACCTAAACGGACCTGCTGCTCGGCGGGTCCGTTTCATTTCNNTGCGGATGACGTTTGTCATGCCGAAGTGCTGATGTTTGCGGGGCGCGCGGCAAGGGGCGATGCGGCAGACTTGGGGCATGCAGAGTTTGATTCCGGCACGCCTCGCCGGCGTGACCAAGACCTATGGCGACGTCACGGCGCTCGCCGGCATCGATATCCAACTCCGCGCGGGCGAAACGCTCGCGCTCCTCGGGCCCAACGGCGCGGGCAAGACGACCGCGATCCGGATCATGCTCGGGCTCGTCCGCCCGACCGCCGGCACGGTGGAAGTCTTCGGGCAAGATCCGCGCAAGGCGGCGGTGCGGGCGCGCATCGGTACGATGCTGCAGGTGGGACAACTGCCCGACGCGCTGACCGTGCGCGAACACGTCGAACTCTTCTCGAGCTACTATCCCTCGCCGCTTTCGCTGCGCGACTCGCTCGAATACGCGGGCTTGACCGGGCTCGAAGACCGGCGCGCCGAGAAGCTTTCGGGCGGGCAGCGCCGCCGTCTGTTCTTCGCGCTGGCCATCTGCGGTAACCCGGACATCCTGTTCCTCGACGAGCCTACGACCGCGCTCGATGTCGAGAGCCGCGAGTCGTTATGGGCGCGCATCGATGCGTTTGTCGAACAGGGCCGCAGCGTCGTGTTGACCACGCACGACATGGAAGAAGCCGAAGCGCTGGCCAAGCGTGTGATGATCCTCTCTAACGGTCGCGTGATCGCCGATGCGCCGACGCGCGAAATCACCGCGCGCGTGGAGCGCCAGACGATCCGTTGCCGCTCGAGCATTGCGCTCGAAACGCTGCGCGCGCTGCCCGGCGTCGACGCCGCGAGCGAACGTAACGGCGAGTTGCTGCTCGTCGCTCGTGACGGCGATGCCGTCGTCCGCGCGCTGTACGCGCGCGATCCGCAGTTCCAACTCTTCGACGTCTCGAGCGCCAATCTGCAAGACGCATTTCTCTCGATCGTCGATTCCGCAAAGCACTCGCACCAAGAGGTGGCCTAGCCATGAGCGTAACGACCTTCCGCCCCTACCTGCTCGAGAGCCGTTTCGAATTGCTGCGGCTCGCTCGCCGGCCGGCCTACGTGTTGCCGACGATCCTCTTCCCGTGCATGTTCTACATCTTCTTCGGGCTGCTGATGGGACGCACCGAACGCGTCGGCTCGACGTCGCTTGCGACCTATCTCCTCGGGACGTACGGCGCCTTCGGCGCGATCGGCGCATCGCTCTTCGGCATCGGGATCTCGCTCGCGAGCGATCGCGGCTTCGGCTGGCTCGTGCAAAAGCGCGCGAGCCCGATGCCGCCCCTCGCCTATCTGTTGGCCAAGGTCGCCGGCGGCGTGCTCTTCGGGGCCGTGGTGATCGGTCTGCTCTTCTCGCTCGGCGCGCTCTTCGGCGGCGTGCGTCTGCCCGCCACGACGTGGCTGCAACTCGCCGCGGTCTTGGTGGCCGGCACGATTCCGTTCTGCGCGCTCGGCATGGCCATCGGCGCGTTCGTCCCGCCCTCGTCGGCGCCGGCCGTGGTCAACACGCTCTACTTGCCGATGTCGTTCTTGGCCGGGCTCTGGTTGCCCATCGACATGCTGCCCAAAGCGATCCAGCAGTTCGCGCCGGCGCTACCCACCTATCACTTCGGCCAACTAGCGCTGGGCGTCATCGGCTCGGGCCACGGCAGCGCGCTCGGTCACGTCGCCTATCTCGCCGCGTTCACGCTNNGTCTGGCTCGTCTACCTCGTCGGGATTCCGTTCGAACTCGCCGGCCGTCAGGCCACGCCGCAGCAGTGGACGCTATCGCTGCTCGGCGTTGCCGTCTTTCTGCCGATTTACCTCGCGGGTTACCGGCTCGAAGGAAAGCGGCTCGTCGGCGTCATCGCGGCCATCGCGCTCTTGGGCGTTATCTACGCGCCACTCGTGGGTGCGTCCGTCGTCTATTTCATCTATGCGGCCGGGTTCATCGGGTTCGTGTTGCCGTCGGCGCGCGGTTATCGCGCGCTCGCGGCGTACGTCGTGGCCGTCGGCGCGTATTGTTATGCGCTCCACGTTCCCTGGAGCGCGTTGATCTCGGCCGTCGTCTTCAGCGCGATCATCGGAGCCGTCTGCGTGCGTCAGGCCGAGATGCTCTGCGCAAACATCGAACTGCGCCGGGCGCGCGAAGAGGTCGAGCGCATGGCCCAGGTGGCCGAACGCGAACGCATCGCCCGCGACCTGCACGACGTGCTGGGGCACACGCTCTCGCTCATCGTGATCAAATCCGAGCTTGCCTCGAAGCTAGCCGACCGCGGCGACGCGCGCGCGTCGGCCGAGATTCGCGACGTGGAGAAGATCGCGCGCGAGTCGCTGGCCGAATTGCGTCAGGCGCTAGCCGGTTATCGCGCCGCCGGCATCGCCGCCGAAGTGGAGCGCGCGCGTTCGACACTCGAGTCGGCCGGCATCGTGGTCGACTACGCGGGTGAGGACGTGCGACTTCCGGCCGCGCAGGAAACGGTGCTCTCACTCGCATTACGTGAGGGCGTGACCAACGTCGTGCGTCACGCTCGAGCCACGACGTGCCGCCTGCGCATCGCGCAGTTGGCGGACCTGTGCCGCCTCGAGATCGCCGATGACGGCGCCGGAGGCGGCGAACGCGAGGGGCTGGGGTTATTGGGCATGCGCGAACGCGTCGAAGCCCTCGGCGGCCGCGTGCGCCGCGAGTTCTCGGGCGGAACGCACCTAACGATCGAACTGCCGACCGCGTGAAGATCCGCGTGATCCTCGCCGAGGACCAGTCGCTGGTGCTCGGCGCACTTGCCGCGCTGCTCGGCTTGGAAAACGACATCGAGGTCGTGGCGACGGCCGCCGACGGTGCGAGCGCCCTCCGGCTCGTCGCCGAACACACGCCCGACGTCCTGGTCACCGATATCGAGATGCCGGTCATGACCGGCATCGAACTGGCCGCCGCGGTGCGTCGCGACTATCCCAAGACGCGCGTCGCGATCGTGACCACCTTCGCGCGCCCCGGCTATCTGCGTCGTGCGCTCGACGCCGGTGTGACCGGCTATCTGCTCAAAGACGCGCCCGCGAGCGAACTTGCCGAGGCGATCCGCCGCGTCAACATGGGCTTGCGCGTAATCGAACCGACGCTCGCCGTCGACGCCTGGACCGAGCGCGATCCGCTCAGCGACCGCGAACGTGCGGTGCTCAAACTCGCCGGCGACGGCTCGTCGAGTCACGAGATCGCGAACAAGCTCGGCCTGACCGACGGTACCGTACGCAACTATCTGTCGGAAGCGATCGGCAAACTCGGCGCAGCCAACCGCGTCGATGCGGCGCGCATCGCGCGCGAGCGCGGCTGGCTCTGAGCGTGGAGATCCCGCAACTCGACACGCCGCGCTTGATCCTGCGCGCGCATCGACTCGACGACTTTCCCGCATTCGCCGCGGCTTGGGCCGAGCCCGACGTGGTCCGCTACATCGGCGGGAAGCCTTCGACCGAGCGCGAGAGTTGGATGCGCATGCTGACGTTCGGCGGGCTCTGGCCGGCGCTCGGCTACGGCTATTGGGCCATCGAGGAGCGCAGCACGGGCGGCTACGTCGGCCAAGTCGGCCTCGCGGACTTTCATCGCGAGATAGACCCGGCGATCGCGGGCGTGCCCGAGGCGGGCTGGGTACTCGCGCCCGCTTGTCACGGTAAGGGTTACGCGACCGAAGCGATGCAAGCCGTACTCGCCTGGGCCGATGCGCGCGGCTTAACCGAGCGCAGCGTCTGCATCATCGACCCGACCAATGCCGCCTCGGTCCGCGTCGCCGAGAAGTGCGGCTACCGCGAGTTCGCGCGCACGCAGTTCGGCGACGGCGATGTCGTCATGCTCGAACGCGTGGTGTCGGTAGTTCCATAGAGTGCGCCCGACGGGTCGTAGATCAGAGTTCCGTTCGGCCCCGCGCCATCTCGTAGGTGGAAGCGGTTACCGGAGCGCGCCTTCCGGGAGCATGGCGTGGACGGCGATGAGGTCGGTGCGGCCTTTGACGCGGGCGCCGATGCGGTGGAATGGACGCGGCGTGGGCGAGGCCAGGCGGTACGTCTCTTCGTCGAGGTAGATGCCGCCGGGCGGGGCCGCGTGCTGCAAGCCTTGAGCGAGGTTGACCGCGTCGCCGATCACCGTGTAGTCCATGCGTAGTTGGCTGCCGAAGTGGCCGGCCACCACTTCGCCCGTGGCTAGGCCGATCGAGATCGCGATCGGATAATCGAGGCGAGGCGCGATCTCGCCGCGCACGGCGTCGTGCAGCGCGAGCGCGGCATCGACCGCGCGGCGGGCGTCGTCGTCGCGGGCGCGTGGCGCGCCGAAGACGGCCATCATGCCGTCGCCGTAGAATTTGTCGAGCAGGCCTTCGTATTCAAACACGATGCGCACCGCGACCTCGAAGTACGTGTTCAAAATTTCGACGACGCGCTCGGGCGCGAGCGTTGCCGCAAGCGACGTGAAGCCGCGAATATCGGCGAAGAGCATCGTCGCGAGTCGCCGCTCGCCGCCCAAGCGCACCGAGCCGGGATCGTTGACGAGCGACTGCAGCACGTGCGGCGCGACGTAGCGCGAAAACGATTGCTGAATTGCCTCCGCCCGAGCGCGTTCCAGTGCGTTCTCTTCCTCGAGTCTGCGTTGGCGCGTTACGTCGGTTATGACGAGCGCGACGCCGACGCCCTCGGGCGTTTCGAGCGGGGTCAAGCGAATCTCGGCGGTGAGACGCGTGCGGTCGCTGCGCTCGCCTTCCACCTCGGCGCGCAGCAACACCGCACCGTTATCGAAGAAGAGATCGAGCATTTCGCCGAATTCCGGCAAGAATTCCATGATGCAGTCGGCGTGGCTGCCGATCAACTGGTTCGCCAACACGCCGAACGTCATCTCGGCGGCGCGGTTGAAACTCGTGATGCGCCGCGACGGCGAGAGCGTGACCACGCCGTTGGCGATCGCCTCGAGCAGGCGCGCCTGAAAGCCCTGTAGCGCGCTCAGGCGCGACGCTCGTTCGCGTTCGGCGCCGAAGAGCCGCGCGTTCTCCGCGGCGAGCGCCGCTTGATGCGCGATCGCGATCAGCAGTTCGCGATCGCCTTGGCGGAAGACGCCGGGAATGACGCGCGAGTCGACGTAGATCGCTCCGAGGACGCGTTCGCGCACGTGCAGCGGCACGCAGGCCATCGCGCGCACGTGCAACGCCACGATCGAAGCCTGCGTCGCCCAGTTGGGATCCGCTTCGGCGTCGGTCGTGAAGATCGGCTCGCCGGTTTCGATGACGCGCTGTGCGACTTGGCGGGCGAGCGCATCTTCCGTCACGTCCGCTTCGCCTTCGGGTCGATCCTGAATCGCGATCGGTGCGTCGTTGCCGGCGAGAATCAAGAAGCCGCGCTCGGCGTGCATGGCCTCGATCGAGAGGCAGAGTGCGTTGTGCAGCACTTCGCCCGCATCGAGCGAGCCGCCGATGATCTGTGCCGCGCGCGCGAACTTCTCCGACTGCAGCGGGGTCGCCGGCTGCAGGCGGGTCATCACCTCGGCGAGCGCGCGGGTGGCTTGCGGATCGTCGCGCACGCCAGGCACGGCAGCAAGCAAGGATAGCGCGTCTCGTAACGCGCGCTCGGCGAGGTCATCGTCGTGCGGATCGGTCGTCATCGAACGGTCGCGGCTGCCCCAAGCCCCGGGGCGACGCCCGCGATAGGCTGCAGCATCTCCCCTTCTGGTTCGGCAAGACGCCGCGGCCGCTTTACGGTTTGCGGGACGCGCACGAGGGCGTTATCTCCCGGCAACGCACCGGCAACACGCCTCGGCTAGCCTCGGTCGCATGGATGTTTTTCCACGCTCCCTGACCGCCGCCGCCTCCTCCGCGCGCGATCGCCTCGCTCATGTGGCCGCCGAAACGGCGGCCTCCGCGGGCGGCCCTCCCGGCGGCGAGACCCGGCGCATGGCCGCGGCCGCGCGCACGGCGATCTTCGCCGATGCGTTGCTCGGCGCGGTGCGGGCTCGTCTCGAGGAATTGCGGACGGTTCTCAAGTGAGCGAGTTCGACATCCTCGGTGCCGCTTCGGCGGGCATGGAAGCGCAGCGAACCGCCCTCGACGTGGCCGCTCGCAACGTGGCCGCGGCCGAGGCGGGCGAGCCCGGCGAGTTCCAGCGCTTGGTTCCGCGTTTTGCCTTCGCGGGAGACCCCGACGACGGCGACGAGGTGTTTCCCGATCCCGACGCAGCCTTCGGGCGCGACGGCGGCGACGAACCCGAACCGCCGATTCGGTACCTGGGCACGAGCGCCGAGCGCGGCGTCGACCCCGACGCCGTGACCGAGATGGTGGCGGTGCTCGATGCACAGCGCGCCTACGAGGCCGACGCCGCGGTGTTCGATGCGGGCAAGCGCCTTGCGGAGCGGACGATCGAGGCCGGCCGGCAATGACCGCCCCGATTGCCGGGCTTCCGCCGCTCGTCGAACCGGACGCGCCGCTCGCACCGTCCGCACCGGTCGAACCTGCGCATGCTGCAGATGCGGGCGACTTCGCACGCGTGCTGGGCCGCGCGCTCGACGATGCGGGCGGCAAACTCGACGCGGCTGCTGCGGCCGAGCGCGCTTTCGCCGCCGGACGCGGCGGCCTTCAGGAGATGGTCGTCGCCCGCGCCCAGGCCGACGTCACGCTCGCCCTCGCCGCCGCGACGGCCTCGCGTACGACCCAAGCGCTGAGCACGATCCTCGGGATGCAGGTGTGATGGCCTTTGCGGATCGATGGCGCGCGCTCGCGCCGCGCTCGCGCCTGCTGATCGTCGGGCTCGTGTTGGCCGCACTCGGTGCGGGCATCTTCGCGTGGGCGTTGCAGCGCGACGTGCGCGCTCCGTTATTTGCGACGCCGTTGCGCCCCGAGCAGATCGCCGAAGTCGCGCAACGTCTGGCCGAGTGGAACGTCGCGTTCGTGGCGGGCGCCGACAACGTGCGCGTCGATGCGCGCAAACGCAACGAACTCTTGCTGCGTCTCTCGCTTGCGGGCTTGCCGCATCCGCATCGCCCCACGTCGAGCGAAACCCTCGAGAAAGCGGGCCCGCTCGTGCCCCAATCGGTGCTCGACGCGCAACAGCGCGAAGGCCTCGCGGGCGATCTCGCCGCGGCGTTACGCGGGCTCGACGGCGTTGAGGACGCGCAGGTGATCGTGGCCGCGCCGCGTGCCGCCGCCTTTGCCGATGAAACCGCGGCGCCGGTCAGCGCCGGCGTCCGCTTGAGTCTGCGTCCCGGTGCGCGGTTGACGCCCGAGCGCATCGCAGGCATCCGGCAATTCGTCGCCGACGGCGTACCCGGTCTCGATCCCGCGCACGTCGCGCTGCTCGACGACCGCGGCTCGTCGCTCGAAAGCGGTCCGCCCGCAAACGACGATCCGGCGGCGTTACAGACGTCGCTGCAATCTGCGCTCGACGAAGCGTTCGGCGCGGGTGCAACGATCGTGCGCGTGCGCTTGGAGCGCGATCTGCGCGCCCGCGAGCTTCGCTCGCTGCGTCGCGCGCCGCTCGATGCGGCCCCGGTCTCCGGCAACTCGCTCGACGAACGTTTGGCGAACGGGAAGAAACTCTATACCAAACGACAGTCGAGCGAAGATCGCGGCAGCGACCTGCGGGAGGAGCGCACCGACATTCCGGCCGGAGGGCTCGACCGCATCTCCGTAGCGATCGCCGTCGATGCGGCGCGCGAACTCGACCTCGAGAAGATTCGTGCCCTGGCCGGCGCGACGCTCGGCCTCGTGGAGGGTCGCGACGTGTTGCGCGTCGAGGCCGTGCCCTTCGCTCGCCCGGCACCGGTGCACGGCGAACCGCTCTACGCCGTCGTCGGGTTGCTGGGCACGTTCGTGCCGCCGCTGGCGCTGGCGCTCGGTCTCGTCTTCGCCGCGCGCGCTGCCGCGCGACCCCTCGAACGCGTCGTCGAGACGCTCTCGCGGCGCCGGCTGCTCGCGCGCGGAACGCGCGGCGACGGCGAGACCGCCGCAATCGCACCCGCACACGTCCGCGGTGCATTGCGCGACGAGCCGCCGCACGCGGCAGCCGCCATCATCAGCGCCTTGCCCGCCGCTACGGCGACGGCCGTTCTCGAACTCTATCCGCCTGAGGAGCGCGCGGCGATCGTGCGCCGCATGCAGCGCGCGGCGTCGCCTGCAGTGCCCGATTACGAAAGCGTGTTGCGCCGTGCCTGACGATTTCGTCGCGCTCGAAGCCTTGCTCCGCACGCCCGCTGGGCATACCCGAGCTCAACCGCCGGAGCAACAGCAGCCCGCGCGCGCAAACCTCGTCGATGACGCGGCGCCTGCAGAACGGCACGAATTTGCCGAGTTTGGTTCCGAACTCGCCATCGCTCGCCTCGCCGCGCTCGAGGCCTACGAACGCGCCGTGCCGCGACTGCTCGAAGCGTTGGCGCGCGACGTGTTGGCGCGCGAGTTGACGCTCGCCGCGCCCGACGTCCGCGCGCTGGCCGACGCTCTGGCAGTCACCTATGCGAGCGAGGAACCCGTCGCCTTCGCCGTCGCGCGCGAGGATGCGGCGCGCTTCCCGGCGGGCGTGCCGGTGCGCGTCGATCCGCGTTTGCGGGCCGGTGACGTGGTGCTCGAAGTGCGCGACGGCGAGATCGACGCGCGCTTTGCACTGCGCGTGCGCGACGCGATCGCCCAGGCGCACGGCGCGCGATGAGCGGGCGGCCCCGCGGCTGCATCGTGCGCGCGCTCGGCACGTCGGCGATTGCGGCGTTGCCCGGTGCGCGCGTCGGCGACGGCGCACGGGTGGTGACGCGCGCGGGCGCCGTCGCTTGCACCGTGACGGCCGTCGAGCGGTCGCGCGTGGCGCTCGTGCCCTTCGGCTCGCTGCGCGGTGCCGCGGTGGGCGATCGCGTCGAACTCGATCCCGGCGCGCACGCGTGCGTGCTCGGCTTCGGTGTGTTGGGTCGCGCCATCGATGCGTGCGGCGCGCCGCTCGACGGCGGCGAGATGCCGCGCGGCGCGCTCGTCGCAGTTGGTCGCGCAGCCCCGGCGCCCGCCGAGCGCGCGCCGCTCGACCGGCCGCTGTGGACGGGCGTGCGCGCGCTCGACGCATTGCTCGTGCCGGGTCGCGGCGCGCGCGTGGGCATCTTCGGCGCGCCTGGTTGCGGCAAGACCACGCTGCTCGCGAGCATCGCGCGCAACGTGCGCGCCGATGCGGTCGCGATCGCGCTCGTCGGCGAGCGGGGACGCGAGGCCGAGGCTTGGCACGAACGCCTCGACCGGCGGACCACGGTCTTCTGTGCCACGAGCGACCGCAGCGCGGCCGAACGCGTGCGCGTTACCGAACTCGCCCTCGCGCACGGCGCGCACTTGCGCGAGCGCGGCTTGCACGTGGTCGTGATCCTCGATAGTCTGGCGCGCTATGTCGCGGCGCTGCGCGAATTGCGTTTGGCCGCGGGCGAATCGCTCGGTCCGGGCGGATTTCCGCCCGGCGTGTGGGCCGAACTCGCCGCGCTGGTCGAACGCGCGGGCAACGCGCGCGGCGGCTCGCTCACGCTGTTTGCGACCGTGCTCACCGACGGCGACGACGAGCACGATCCGGTTGCGCTCGCGGCCCGCTCGCTGCTCGACGGCCACATCGCGCTCTCGCCGGCTCTCGCGCGTGCGGGCCGCTATCCGGCCATCGATGCGGCCGCGAGCCTGAGCCGCACCATGCACGACGTGGTGCCCGCCGGCCACGCGCGCGACGCGGCCTCCGTGCGCGCGGCGCTGGAAACGCTCGAGTCCTCGCGCGAACTCCGTCGCGCCGGTTTGGCCGATCTCGGGGAGCCGGCGCTGGCCCGGGCGCTCTCGCTCGAGGGCCCGCTGCAAGCGCTCGTGCACCACGCGGAGCCCTCGGCGCCGGGCGAAAGCGTCGCAATGCTCGGGGCGATTGCTGCCGCCCTGCGCCGTTGAGGCTTGCGCGCACAGCGGCTTTCCGTGCAGAATTGCAGCGGTGGAACGCCCGTTTGCGCTCGCTCTCTCGTTCTGTCTCCTCGCCGCGCCCGCGGCGTCGGAGGCCGTGCCCGTGGCGCCGAGCGTCCCCGACCTGCTGGCGCACTATGCGAGCGCCGCCGCGGATCCCGGCGTCGACCCGGCGGCGCCGGTCGAGATCGCGGGCTCGCTCGCCGGCGGCGGCCTGACCGGTGCGTTCCACGAGTGGGCAGACGGCGACCGGCACCGCGTCGATCAAAATCTCGGGCCGCGTTTCGAATCGACCTGGCAACTCGGCTCGCGCGTCTTCGCGCGCGATTCCGACGGCGACGTGCGCGAATTCACCGGCGTCCTGCTGCGGCGCGAGCGCACCGACGACTTCGTCGAATCGGGCGCGTTCGCCAAAGCGCCCGACCGCTGCGTCGCGCGCGGGCAGAGCACGATCGAGGGTCGCAGCGCGTACGCGCTCGACGTGACCGCGCCGGGCGGCGATACGGAAACGGTGTACCTCGACGCACAGACGTGGCTACCGCTGCGCTATGTGTACGATGAAGACGACGGTCAGGTGACGGTCGATCTCTCCGATTGGCGCTCGGTCGCAGGCCGGCGCTTCGCGTACCACGTCGTCGGCTCCAACGGCGATCACGACTTCGACCAGATCGAGCGGCTGACGTCGGTGAAATCGGGAACGCCGTTGCCCGCGTCGCTCTTCGCGGTGCCGCCGTCGCATACGATCGAGATGAGGGCGCCGCAGACCGTGTCGCTCGTCTCGCGCGAGGGACATCTCTTCGTGCCCGTGACGCTCGCGGGCAAGACGTACTCGTTCATGCTCGATTCCGGTTCGCAGAGCATCGTCGTCGACAATCGCGTCGCGCGCNNGGGATCGGTGACGGAACGCTGCACAACGTGGTGGTGACCACGCTGGATCTGGCGGGCGCTTCCGGCGGCGCCTTCAAGATCGACGGCATTCTCGGCTATACGTTCTTCGCGCAGTCGCTGGTGGAGATCGACGGCGGCGCGCTGCGCATGCGCTTCGGACCGCCGGGTTCGTTCGCGCCGCGCGGGGCGCGCGTGGCGGTCGATGTCGACCGCGCGATTCCCGAAGCGAGGCTGCAGATCAACGGCAACGTCGCCGGTTCGTTTCTGATCGACACGGGCAACTCGGGCGACCTGCTGCTCTACCACCGCTTTCTCGACAATCATCCGGGCTTGGTTGCGGTGACGCAAAACCGGCGCAGCAGTTTCGGCGTGGGCGGCGCGACCGCGTCGTATCACACCAGCCTCGATCAGTTGCAACTCGGCGATGCGACGCTGCACCATGCCGATGCCGATGTGATGGAGGGCACGAGCGGCGCCTTCGCCGACCGCTTCGATGCGGGCAACGTCGGCTTCGGCGTGCTGAAGAATTTCACGGTCACCTTCGATCTCGCGCAGCGCGCGCTTTATCTCGAGCGCGGGCCCAATTTCGACGACGGTCGCTACCGCTGAGCGTAACGCCGGCGTAACATTCCGGTCACGGCGCGGGCACGCCGCGCGACTACGGTGTCGCTGTGAGGGACACCGTGAACGCAGACACCGCCCGCAGCATTGCCGTCATCCGTACGCGGCTGCCGTACACCGACCGGCGCGCGCTCTCGGAAGCGTGGTATAGCGCGCTCGGCTTACACGACGCGCAAGGAGCCCCGACGCATTCGTTCGCGCCGGGTTTCGCACCGGGTGAGAACGTCGCGAGCGCGCGCCCGGCGCGCGGCTCGACCGCGCACGTTTCCGCCGGTACCCCGATGATCGAGGGCCTGCGCGCGCGCTCGCCGCGCGCATCCGCCGAAAAGCACGAAGCCGCCGTACCCGCTACGGCGGCGCACCGTGAGAAGCGGGCTCCGGCGACGGCGGCGGCCGCGAGCGCGGCGCGCACGCTGCGGTATCCGCCGATGCATGCCGCCTTCCGGCTGGAACTCGACGGCGGGCGCGTGCACGTCGTCGTGCGCCGCGAAGGCGCGGTGCT
>PLFC01000133.1:0-50846 GCA_003136655.1 Vulcanimicrobiota bacterium | reverse complement strand
GCCGACGAATTGCGCCACGCCTATCGACCCGGTTTCGAGCCGGCCGATGCGCGCGGTCCGCGCTCCACGCACGCCGTCGCTTCGCTCGATCCGTTGAGCGTTGCCGCACCGCCCGAGTGCTGGTTTGCGTTCGCGACCGCCGCCGGCGTACGCTACGGCCGCGACGGCGGCTTCAGCCTGGCCGACGGAACGCTGCGGGCTCGTGACGGCGCCGGCGTGCTCGGCCTCGCGCCGGGTGCGACGGCGCTCGGGCCCTTGCGCGTCGACGCCGTCGACGCGGCGCTGGGGCGGGTTGCCGATGCGCGCGTGGATGCCGACGGCACGCTTTCGTACCTGCGCGTCGCGCTCGATCCGCGCAGCGGCGCACGGCGCAGCGAGCGCGTGGAGGTCGGGCGCATCGCGCTCGCCCGTTTTCCGGCCGGCACCGAAGCAACGCGCGTTGACGCGGAGCACGTGGGCGCACCGCCGGGCGTCGCACCGCGTTACGGCCGGCCCGGCGATGCCGACTTTCCGGCGCTCCGTCCGTTCGCACGCGACCTCGGCGCGATCGATCCGCAGAGCGGCGTGCGCCGCTTGCAAGAAGCGTATCTATCGTTCGAAGCGCTGCAAGCCGCCGAACGGCAACGGCGCGGTTTCGATCGCGTGGCGGGAGATTTGATCAAGTGATCGTCGCGCTCGATTTCGGCAGCCCGGAGACCTTGCCCGACGGCCGGGCCGTGCGCCCCGCGCGTTTCGTCCCGCGCTCGAGCTTGCCGGCCTCGGCGGCGTGCCTGATCGCCAACGGCGCGCGCGAGCAACTCTCGCGACTCCTCGCGCTCGATCTCGAAACGGAGGTGAGCGAACCGGCCGTGCTCGATGCGCGCGCGCGCACGGTGCTCTTCGCCGGAGGCTACGCGTATCGCGTGCGCGGCCACGGCTGCGATGCGTTCGTCGCGCTGCGCGCGAGCGAAGCCAAGCGGCTTGCCGCTGCGGCTTTCGGCGAACTCGACGTCTCCGGCGACGCCGCACTCTCGGTGCTCGAACGCGCGACGCTCGAACGTCTGGCGGCGGCCTTGACCGCGCTCTGCGCGCCGCTCTGCGGCGCGGTGCGCGCCGTGCAACCCGAATCGCCCGAGCGCGCCGCGCGCGAGAGCGAGACGTACTTCGAGGTGCGCACGGGCGGTCGCGTCGCGGCCTCGGTGGGTTTCGCCTTGACGCGCGACCCCGTCGAGCCGCCGCCGGGCGAACCGCTCACGCTCGAGGAGTTGGCCGAGGTCGAGATCCCGTGCCGGGTCGAATTCGCGCGCGGCGCGCTCGACGTCGGCGCCTTCAGCCGCCTTGCGCCGCACGCGACCGTGGCGCTGGACACGCCGCTGGGCGCCAACGGTACGTTGTTCGCGGGCGATGCGCCCGTATTGCGCGGCGTCTGCGGCGCGCGCGACGGGCGCAGCGCGTTCGCGGCATGAACGACGATCTGCTGCTCAACGTATCCCTCGCGCTCAGCGCCGAATTGGGCCGGCGCTCGATGCGTCTGGGCGAACTGTTGAAGATCGGACCGGGTTCGGTGATCGAACTGGATCGCCGTGCGGACGCGCCCGTGGACTTGCTGGTCAACGGCCGGCTCGTGGCCCGCGGCGAGATCGTGGCGGTCGACGAGCGCTACGGCGTGCGCATTACCGAGGTCGTCGCGCGCCGGGCGGGTCGCACGTGAATCCCAATGCGCTGCCGCTCGACGCGCTGACGGGTCTCACGCTGCTCGGCGCGGCGCCGTTTCTCTTGGTGATGACGACGGCCTTCGTGCGCATCGTGGTCGTGCTCTCGCTCGTGCGCTCGGCGATCGGCGCGCCCGCGTTGCCGCCCAACGCCGCGCTCACCGGCCTCGCGCTCGTGCTGACCTTCGTGGTGATGTGGCCGACCTTCGAGCGCGTCTCACACGAGGCGCTCGCGCCCTACGCCGCCGGCCGCCTCAAGCCGGCGCAGACGGTCGCGCGGGCCTTCGTGCCGTTGCGAGCGTTCATGCTGCGCCAGACGCACGCCAAGGATCTCGAGCTCTTCGAAAGGCTCGGTCGCGAACCGCACCGCACGGCCGCGAGCGAGCCGCCGGCGGTCGTGTTGCCGGCCTTCGTGGTCGGCGAGTTGCGCAGCGCCTTTGCGATCGGCTTCGCGCTGTATTTGCCCTTCGTCGCCATCGACTTGGCCGTGGCTTCCATCCTGATGGGCCTGGGCATGTTCATGCTCAGTCCGCCGATCGTCTCGCTTCCGTGCAAATTGCTGCTCTTCGTGATGGTCGACGGCTGGGCGCTCGTCTGCGGCGGTCTCGTCTCGAGTTTTCGTTAGTTTTGCTCGGTAGCATAATTGCCGGCTCGATGCGCTGCACGACGCCGCATGAGGGCACGGGTGACGATGGGTATTGCTGGAGGCCCTGGTGACGCTGCACCGGTAGGGCGATTCAGGGCCGCGCGTCGAAGTTTGCGCCGCATGAAGATCGGCGACGAATTGGCCGAGCGCCGGCCCTGCTTCTCCTTCGAGTTCTTCGCGCCGCAGACCGACCAGGGCGTGGAGAATCTGATGGAGCGCGTGCGTGCGCTGCGCATCCTCAATCCGGCGTTCGTCTCGGTCACCTACGGCGCGGGCGGATCGAGCCGCGGGCGCACGCTCGATCTGGCCAAGCGCATCAAACGCGAACTCGACATCGAAGTGCTCGCGCACATCACCTGCGCCGATCACACGCGCGACGAACTGCGCTCCATCTTTCACGACTTGCACGCGGGCGGCATCGAGAACGTGCTGGCGCTGCGCGGCGATCCGCCTCGCGGCAGCGACGCGTTCGTCGCGCGCGAAGGCGGCTTTCGCTACGCGACCGATCTGATCGCGCTCGTACGCGACGAATTTTCCTTCGACATCGGGGCCGCCGGCTATCCGGAAAAGCATCCCGAGGCGGCGAGCCTCGACGCCGACATCGCCAACGCGCTGCGCAAGGTGCGCGCGGGCGCGCGCTTCCTCATCACGCAACTCTTTTTCGACAACGACTACTACTTCGCGTACGTCAAGCGGGCNNTACGAACAGATCGCGCGCATCACGCGGATGTGCGGGGCGAGCATTCCGCCGAGCCTGCGCGCCGAACTGGAGTTTCGCGCCGAGGAGCCCCAAGCCGTCACCGATCTCGGCGTGGCCTACTGCACGCTGCAGTGCACCGAACTGCTGGCGCGCGGGGCGCCGGGCATCCACTTTTACACGCTGAATAAATCGCCCGCGACGCGCGCGGTCGTCTCGGCGCTCTTGGCTTCGCGCACTGCGTGGGACGTGCGCCTGCGCGGCCCGCTGGAGAGCGCGGGCGTGACGCTCTAGCTACGCGGCGGGAAGTTCGGCTTCGGGGCCGGCGGCCGGCTCCGCCTTTTTGATGCGACGAATGTACGCGCGGATGCCGACGTAGAACGTCAGGATCGCCACGACGGCGAGTAAGGCGGTTCGAATCTCTTTGTAGGGCAACGGTACCTCCGGCGCCACGCTTTCTCGCAGGGTGCGGCGACATCCCCGCATGCGCGTGGAAACATTGCGGCAACACCGCGAGCGTAGACTGCGGACATGGATGCCCTGAGCCCGCTCGTGCGCGATGCGCTGCTGCTGACCGCGGTGCTCTGTCTGCCGTTGCTCGTGCTGGTGACCGCGGTCGGGACTGCGATCGCGATCCTGCAGGCGGCGACGCAGGTGCAGGAGCAGACGCTCACGCTGCTGCCCAAGCTGCTCGTTGCGGGCGTGATGGTCGCGGGCTGCGGCGCCTTCGCGTTGCACGCCTGCGCCGCGCTCTTCGCGGAGGCGGTCGTCGCTCTGCCCCAGATCGTCCGCGGCGCGTGAACGACGCGACGCTGCTGGTCTTCGCGCGTTGCGCGGGCTTCGCGTTTCGCGCGCCCGGCTTCTCGCATCCCGCCGTTCCGCCGCCGCTGCGCGCCGGCTTCGCCTTCGCATGTGCCCTCGCGCTGGCGCCGGCCGTTTCGTCGCATGCCGTCGTGCCCCGCGGCGCGGCGTTTCCGTTTGCGCTCGCGGCCGAAACGGCGCTCGGCGCGGCGCTGGGCACCGCGGCCTCNNCGTGCCAACGCGCCCTCGGCCAATCTCGCCGCGACGAGCGGCTTCGGACGCTTGTGGTCGCTCGCATTTACGGCCGGCTTTTTCACGCTCGGCGGCGACAGGCTCGCGCTCGACGCGTTCGCGCAAGGCTTCGTCGCGATCCCGCCCGGCGCGCTCGCGACCGCGCCGCAACTCGGCCTCTTCGCGCTCGCGCTGCCGGGCGTGTTGGTGCACGCGGCGCTGTTCATCGGGGGTCCGGCGTTCGCGTGCGCCTTCGCCGGGCAGATCGCGCTTGCGGCGCTGGCGCGCGTGGTGCCGCGACTCGCGCCGTTTACGCTGTCGTTCGGCGTGGCGTTCGCCTTCGCGCTCGCGGCCACGTTGCTGAGCTTGCCCGCCATCGTGCCCGCGGCCGCGCGTCCGTGGCTCGTGCCGCTCGGGCCGCACTGACTCGCGATGGCGAACGATAAGCCGTTCGAGGCGACGCCGCAACGGCTCGAGCGCGCGCGGCGCGACGGCGACCTGCCGCGTGCCGGCGAGTTCGTCGCGCTCGGCGCTTTCGCGGGCGGTGGCCTCGGCTGTGCGCTCGCGGCCGCTCCCCTCGCGGCCCTCGCGCGACTGGGCATCGTGGCTGCGGCGCACGGCGGCGTCCCCGCCTGGTTCGGTTGGGCGTGCGCGTTGTCGCTGCTGCCCGCACTGGGGGCTGCGGCGGGCGGCGTGCTGGCCTTCGTCGCGGTGCAGGGCCGCATCGGCGTACGTAGGCTCACGTTCGATGCGTCGCGACTGGCGCCGCAGGCGGGGCTGCAGCGCATGTTTTCGCGCGATACGGCGCTGGGCATCGGGCGCGCTGCCGTCGCGGGCGTGGCACTCGCCGCGGCGTTCGTGCCGCTCCTGCTCGATGCACTCGATCTCGTGCGCGGGCCGGCCACGCCCGAGCGTCTAGCCGCGAGCATGCTCTCGGCCGCCACGCGCATCGTGCTGACGGCGCTCATCGCGGGCGCACTGCTGGGCACGCTCGACCTCGTGTGGGCGCGCGCGTCGTGGCGGCGCCGCCTGCGCTTGAACCATGCGGAGATGAAAGCGGAACTGCGCAGCAGCGAAGGCGATCCGCTGCTGCGCGGGCGGCGGCGGCGCGCGCACGGCGCGCTCGTGCGCGGCTCGTTGCGCCGGTTGCGCGAGGCCTCGTTCGTGGTGGTCAATCCCGAGCACGTCGCCGTCGCGCTGGCCTATCGCCCACCCGAGATCGCAGTGCCGCGCGTCGTCGTACGCGCGCGCGGTGAGGCCGCGCTCGCCGTCAAGCGTAAGGCGCGCGAACTCGCGCTGCCCATCGTGGAAGAACCGCTGCTCGCGCGCGCGCTTTTTGCGGGTGCGGAAGAAGGCGCCTACGTGCCGCGCGCGTTGTACGAACCCGTCGCGCGTATCGTCGCGGCGCTGCTGCGGCCCGTCGCGCGCGGATGAAACGCGCCGATCCCGCGGCGACCTACGGCTTCGCGGCCGCGGTGCTGGCCGTCGTGGGCATTCTGCTCGTACCCTTGCCGCCGCCGTTGCTCGACGCGCTGCTGGCCTTCGACATTCTCGGCGCGGGCGTGGTGCTGCTGGTCAGCATCACCGTCGCCGACCCGCTGGAATTCTCGGCGTTCGCGCCGGCGCTCTTGATCGCCACGCTCTTCCGGCTCGCGCTCGACGTCTCCGCGACGCGCCTGATCTTGACCCAGGGTCATCTGCCCGACGGCGTCGGCGCGCTCGTGCCCGCCTTCGGGCAATTCGTCGTGCGCGGCAACCTCGTCGTCGGGCTGATCACCTTCGCGATGCTGATCGTGATCCAATTCGTGGTGATCGCGGCCGGCGCGCAGCGCGTCGCCGAAGTCGCCGCGCGTTTCACGCTCGATGCGATGCCCGGCAAACAGATGGCGATCGACGCCGACGTGCATGCGGGCGTGCTCGACGCAGAGGGCGCGCGGCGCAAACGCGCGCACGTNNGCGATGGACGGCGCGGGCAAGTTCGTCAAGGGCGACGCGCTCGCGGCGCTCGCGATCGTCGCGCTCAACCTCGTGGGCGGCGTGATCGTCGGCGTGGCCTATCGCGGCCTCGCGCCGCTCGAGGCGCTCAACGTGTTCGCGATGCTCTCGATCGGCAACGCGCTGTTGACCACGATTCCCGCATTCTTGCTTTCGACGGCGATGGGCTTGATGGTCACGCGCGTCGCCTCCGAGGGTTCGCTCGGCGCCGAACTCAAAGCGCAAGTGCTCGAGCGTCCGGGCGTGTTCCGCGCCGCGGGCGCGTTTGCGTTTGCGCTGGCGCTCGTGCCCGCGCTGCCGGGATTGCTTTTCGCGGGTTGCGGTGCGTTGCTCTTCGGCATCGCGGCCGTGGCCGCGGCGGCGCGCAAACGGCGCGACGATGCGCGCAAACGCTCGCGGGACGCGGCGCGGCGCGCGGCGATTCGCAGGCCCGAAACGGCGCTGGGCTTGATAGGCGTGGACGCGCTCTCGATCGACGTCGGCGCCGACCTCGCTCCGCTCTTGGCGTCGCCCGCCGCGGAGCGTCTGCTCGATCGCATCGGCGAAGTGCGCCGCGGCCTCGCCGTCGAGATCGGTCTGATCATGCCCGGCGTGCGCTTGCGCGACGATCTCGCGCGGCCGCCGGGCTCGTACGCGATCCGCGTGCGCGACGCGATCGCGGGCGAAGGGCGCTTGCGCCTCGACGCGCTGCTGGCCGTGGCCGATCCCGCGGTGCTGCGCACGCTCGGCGGCGAGACGACGCTGGAACCGGTCTACGGTTTGCCCGCGAGTTGGATCGCGCCCGAACGCACCGAGGCCGCCTCGGCCGCCGGAGCGCTCGTCTTCGATCCGATCTCCGTGCTCGGCTCGCACCTGGCCGAGATCGTGCGCGACCACGCCGCCGAGTTGCTCGGACGGCAAGAATTGCAGACGCTCCTCGAACATCTGCGCGCCGGCATTCCTTCACTGGTTAAAGAAATTGGCCCCGAGGGAGTGCCCGCGTCGCTGGTCCAGCGCACGCTCGAGGCGCTGCTGCGCGAACGGGTCTGGCCGCGCGACATCACCGCGACGCTCGAGGCTTTGCTCGAGGCCGCCGGCTCCACCCGCGATCCGCGCGAACTCGCCGAAGCGGTGCGTCGCCGGCTCGTGCCCGGGCTCATGCGTCGCCGGGCGCTCGAAGCCCTCGAGCCGCTGGTGCCCACGCCCGAGGCGGAGGCGCAACTGCGGGCCTGGCTCGTGGAGGGCGTTCCGGCCGGGCCCGACCGGGCCGTGCGCTTGCGCGACCGGGTGAGCGAGTACGTCCGGCTCGTGCCGCGCGAACGCGCGGCGCTCGTCTGCGGGGCCGCCCTGCGTGCGCCGCTGGCCGATCTGCTCGGGAGGTTCGGCCTCCGGCTCGAGGTCTTCGCTTACACCGAACTGCCGCCGGAACTGGAACTGCGGCCGGCGATGGTGCTGGAGCCCGAGGCCGGCGATTCGGGGGCTCTGACGCGCGCGCAGGCAGAGCAGAGTCCGACGATGGTCAGGGCGTAGTCGACCTCGCGATATCCGGCGCGGTCGGCGACGCCTTGGGCGATCCGGGCCAAGCCCTCGGCCTGCACGTTCTCCAGACTCCGGCAGTCGAGGCAGAGCAGGTGATGGTGCTTGTCGAGCGCGGCCTCATAGCGCGCCGCGCTTCCGGCAAACGAAAAGGCCTGGACCAGGCCGATCTCGCGCAGAATCTCCAGGGTCCGGTAGATCGTCCCCAGGCTGACCCCGGGCATTTCGTCCCTGACCCTGTCTAAGATGCTCTCCGCCGAGAGGTGGCCGCCGTTATCCAGCGCCCGCAAAACGGCCGCTCGCTGCTTGGTCAGCCGGTAACGTGACTGCAACAGCCCCGCATCGACGGTGTTCGGATCCAATGGGGACCTCCCTGAAGCGACGTATTGTCCCAGGGGGTGAGCCGGAGGTTTTGAGAGGGGAGCGGGGCGGCGGCGCCGGGGGCAAAGCAACCCGTTGCGGTTTGACGGGGTGGGTCGACCCTGCTAGAATACGCGGGTTCTCCACTTCCTTAGGCGCATCATTCGTACATGTGGCATCGACTGAGACCCTGGTTCAAGGGAGCGGCCGTCCTCGGGACGGTGGCTCTCTGCCTTTACCTGATCCTGCCGCTGCAGAACAAAATCAAGCTCGGGCTTGATCTGCAGGGCGGCGTTCGCGTGCTCTTGCAGCTGAACACCTCGCCCGAGGTGCCGCAGATCACGAAGCAGATCCAGAATCAGGTCATCCAAGTCGTTTCCAATCGCGTGAACGGCTTGGGCGTCTCGGAGCCGCAGATCGAGCCGGTCGGCGACAGCCGCATCCTGGTCGAGTTGCCCAACGTCAAAAACCCCGATGAAGCGGTGCAGACGCTCAAAGACGTTGCGAAGCTCGACTTCAAGATCATTCCGGCTGCGGTCAATCAGAAGGCGCTCACGGATAAGAAGTATGCCGACGATCCGAACGGCGCGTACAAGGATGCCGGACCCATCGTCTACTCCGGCGCCGACCTCAAGGGCGCGCAGGCGGGCTTCGATCAGAGCGGCAACCCGAAGATCGATTTCCAAACCAAAGACGGCGGCAAATTCGGTAAGGTCACGACCGACAACCTCAACAAGTTGCTGGCGATCTTCCTCGATAAGAAGTACGTGTCGGCGGCCACGATTCAGGGCGTGATCACGACCGAAGGTCAGATCACCGGACAGTTCANNACCGTCGTCGAAAACGACACGGTCGGGCCGATCCTGGGCAAGATCGATCTCGAAAAGTCGCTCTGGGCCTCCATGATCGGGCTGGGCCTCGTGCTGATCTTCATGGTCGCCGTCTATCGCCTGCCGGGGTTCCTGGCCGACATCGCGCTGATTCTCTACGTGCTCATGCTGCTCGGGCTGCTCGCCGGCGTCAAAGCCGTGCTGACGCTCCCCGGCATCGCCGGGTTCGTGCTCTCGATCGGCATGGCCGTCGATGCCAACGTTCTGATCTTCGAACGCATCAAGGAAGAGTTGTGGTCGGGCAAGACGCTGCGCGCGGCCGTGCAAATCGGCTTCAAGCGCGCCTTCACGGCAGTCTTCGATAGCCACGTGACCACCATCGTGGGCGCGGGCGTGCTGTTCGTGCTCGGCACGGGCACCGTCAAAGGCTTCGCCTACACGCTCTTCTGGGGCACGCTGTTCTCGCTCGTCACCGCCGTCTTCGTGACCCGGTTCTTCGTCGACGTCGTGGTCGACAACGATCTGGTCACCGATCACCGGGCGTACGGAGCGTAGCGCGATGTTTTTCCGTCGCCTGAATTGGAACGTCGTCGGCTGGTTCAAGACCGTCTCGGCGATCTCGTACGCGATCATCATCGCGGGCGCGCTGATGATCGCCTACAACCTGGTCGTGCACCACTATCCGATCAAGCTCGGTTTGTCGTTCACCGGCGGCACCGACGTGACGGTCAAATACAAGGCGCCCACCACGGCCGATGCGGTGCGTGCCGCGCTGGCCACGGTCAACGTCACCGACGCCCAGGTCAACACCTTGACCAAGGCCGGCGACGACGCCAACGAACGCTTTACGATTTCGACGCAGGTCGACTTCGGCGATCAGACCAGCAAGATCTGGAACGCGCTGGCCACGGCGGGCACGATCGACCGCACGCAGTCGTCGATCGAAGCCGTCGGACCGTCGCTTTCGCACGAGTATCTGATCAAAGCGCTCGAAGCCTTGGTCATCGCCATCGGCATCCAGTTCGGCTACATCGCCTTCCGCTTCGGCTGGAACTACATCTTCGGCCTGGTCACGGTCATCGCGCTCTTGCGCGACGCGGCGATGATGATCGGCATCTACGCGCTGGCGCAAAAGCGCGCCGACGACGCCTTCCTCGCAGCCGTGCTGACCGTCATCGGGTACTCGGTCATGGACACGATCGTCATCCTCGACCGCATCCGCGAGAACGTCAGGCTGATGCCGGGGCAGTCGTACGACGCGATCGTCAACACCTCGATCCTGCAGACGATGTCGCGCTCGGTCAACACGCTCGCGACCGTGGTGGTCACGCTCGTGGCGCTCTTGGCCTTCGGCGGCGCCTCGCTGCAGAATTTCGCCTTCGCGCTGCTCGTGGGCATCTGCTCCGGCGGCTACCACTCGATCTTCTACTCGGCTCCGCTGGTCGCGGTNNGGCCTGCGCGCGCCCAAGAGCGTTGCCGAAGCTCGCGCCCAGGAGAAGGACGCCGCCGAACGTGCGGCAATCCTGGCCGCGCGTCGCGAGCGCCGTTCCGAGAAGAAGAGCGTGCCCGCGCGCACGACGGGCCCCGCGCGTTACAAGCGCAAGCGGGTCGCGCCCCCGGCCGGTACGGCCGTCGCGGAGCCCGAGTACACCGAATACGATGAAGACGTGCTCGAGTACGGGCACGAGGAGATCGATCCGCTCGACGCGCAGCGCGCGGGCCTGCACGACGAGCAGTTGGAACTCGGTCACGAAGAGATCGTCTTGAATCTCGAGGATCATCCGATCGCGCAAGAATTCGCCGCGCACGAAGCGGCCGTCGGCCACGATGCGAAGAGCGCGGACGAGCACGGGGCGGCCGCGAAGCCCGATTAAGCCCGCGGATCGGGGCCTGCCGCCGCCGACCGCGTCGGAGGCGGCCTTCGAGGCGCTTTTGGCGCGCTTCGACGACCTCGACGACGACGCGCCGCTGCCGCCGCGAGTCGATACCGTCGCGGCCGAAGCGGAGTCCGGCGCGGCCGTCGACTCAGCGTCGGAATTCGTCGAGGCGTTGTTTGCCCGGCGTGACGAGTTTCTCGCGCGCGACCCCTACGCAAGGATCGGCGACGCCGACGACTTCCATACGAAGGTGGTGGGCGTGTCGTTCGGCCTTCGTCAGTCGGTGGCCGGCGGCCTGAGCGCGGGCGCGCAACTCGAACTGGTCCGCGATCCGCACAACGAGGCCGATCCCAACGCGATCGAGGTACGTTACGGCAGCCTGCAGGTGGGCTTCATCCGCCGCGAGATCGCCAAGCGCATCGCGCCCAAGATCGATGAAGGCGACCGGTATAGCGCCGTCGTCGCCGACGTCACCGGGGGCGGCGAGAAACACGTCGGCGTCAACATTCACGTGCGCCGCCGGCGCAGTACGTTGCCGCCCTCGCGACGGTCGGCGGGCGAGAGCGCCGCGCTCGGGTTGCTCGAACACGATTCGCCGGTCGAGCGGATCCGCCACGCGTTGATCGGCGATAAACCGATTCGCGACTCGCAACGCGCCGTGCTCGAACGCGTGGCCGAAGGCGATAACTGTCTGGCCGTGCTCGGCACGGGCCGCGGCAAGTCGTTCTGCTTCCAATTGCCCGCGGCGGATCGCGCTTTGCGCGAGCGACGCAAGACGCTGGTCTTCTATCCGTTGCGCGCGCTGGCCAACGATCAACATGCGGCGCTCGAGCGGCGGCTCGCGCCGCTCGGTTTGCGCGTGCTTCGCGCCAACGGTTCGATCGACGGCGACGAACGCGCCGAACTCGACCTCGCGCTCGAGGACGGCTCGTGGGACGTGGTGCTCGCCACGCCCGAGTTCGCCACCTATCACAAGGCCGCATTCGCGCGCGCGTGCAACGTGCCCGCGCTCGTCGTCGTCGACGAGGCCCATCATCTCCTCGAGTCGCGTCATCGGCCGGCCTACATGGAATTCGGCACGCTGCTCGACGCGCTCGGACGCCCGCAGGTGCTGGCCTTGACGGCGACCGCCGACAAAGCGGCCTTCGCCGAAATCCGCGCGGCTTTGCGCATCGAGCGCTGGGTGATCGATCCGACCGTACGCGACAACCTGCGCGTGATCGACGCGCGGGGTGCCGATAAGCAACGCTACCTCGAACGCGAACTCGACGGCGACGGGAAGGCGATCGTCTATTGCAACTCGCGCAGCGAGGCCACGAAGCTGGCCGAGCGCTTGCGCCGGCGCTTCGGCGACAACGTCGGCTTCTATCACGCGGGCGTGCCCGCCCGCGAGCGCGCGCAACTGGAGGATCTCTTTCGCGCCGGCGCGCTGCGTTTGGTGGTGGCGACCTCGGCGTTCGGCGAGGGCATCGACTTACCCGACGTGCGCGACGTGGTGCTCTACCATCTCAACTTCGCATTGACGGAGTTCAATCAACAGGCGGGCCGTGCCGGTCGCGACGGCTTGCCCGCGCGCATTCACCTGCTCTACGGCGAGGCCGACCGGCGCATCAACGATTTCATTATCGCGCAGTCGGCGCCGTCGATCGCGACGTTGCGCGAACTCTACCGCGGAATGCGCGCGCTCGCCTCGGCCGATACCCTGCGCATGACGCACGAGGACGTGGCGCGTACGCTCGATCTCGACATGGTCAAGGGGGAAACGGTTTCGACCGCAGTGCGCATCTGGCAGGAAGCCGGCCTCGTCGATACCGGTCGCGACGACGACGGACGTTTCGTGCGCTTTCTCGACGTGGGCTCGAAGGTCGATCTCACGACGACCGCTCGCTACGAAGAGGGTCTCGCCGAGCGCGAGGACTTCGAGAAATTCTGTGCGCTGGCGCTCGAGGCTGACGCAGCCTCGCTCGAACAGATCATAAACCGGCCGATTTATCCCAACTCCGTCCCCTTGGAGCGGTAGGCTCCGAGCCTCTCTGGAGGGGCTGGTTTCTTCTCCGGCAATTAGCAGAGCATGGATCTGAAGGTGACCGCACCTCCGCCTTTGGCGGCGGGAGACCAGGAGTTCACGGTGGTGTCGGCTCGTCTCGCCTACGCGGGTTACGACGGCGAAGACCTCGCCGCGGGCGTGCGTCAACTGATCCTGGACGTGACGGTTAAAAATAGCTCGGAAGAGCCGTTTACGCTGGTCAGCCGTTCCCTCGCATTTACGTTCGACGGAAAGAAACTCAAGGCGAATCTGGTCGACGGCGCCTCCGACGTGGATCCCGGTTCGATCTCCGAACGGCAGGTGGTCACCGTCGACATCCCCGCCTATCACGCCGGAGAAATCGACCTCACCGTCTACGGCATCGATTCGACCGGCACCGAGGTCGAGCGCTCGGTCGCGCTCACCCTGCCGCCCGATTAACCGGCGAGCCCGCGCCGCGACGCTCAGGTGAGGCGACGCGTCAGGTCGGCGGCTCCCGTCTTCGCGTAAAAGGCGTTATCGGTCTCCGAGACGTCGGGCGCCCATGCATCGATCTGTCGCTTGGTGATCGGGAAATGCACCGTGGGACCGCTCGCGTCGGAGTAGTCGGCGCCGTCGAAGGGCTCGAAGCCGTCGCTCTCGCGATGTGCGAGCACGAGATCCGCCACCGCATCGCGGGCGACGCGCGCGGGCTCGCGCACGCTTTCGGGTAATCTGCCGTCGCGGGCCAGCGCATCGTAGAGTGCGATCGCCGGGCGATCGGCGCGCCAGGGCAGTCCGCCGTTGTGCCGGAAGCGCACCATGCCCTCCACGCCGCGTGCGTCTTGCCGAATCGCGTCGCGCAGCGCGCGATCCTGCGCGGCGTTGCCGAGCGCCGCATCGAGGTTGCGCACGCCGCGCTCCATCGCGCGAACCTTCTCCGGAGCGAGATCGAAGACGTCGAAGGCGGCCGCGGGCCCGAAACGTTCGCCGTCGCCCAATTCGTAGCGCGTGCGCATCACGCGTTCCACGATCGATTTCGCCATCGCTTTGGGCTCGTCGAGATGTCGCTCGATGGCATCGGCGACGCTCGTGGGCGCACCCGGCGCGAGCATGGTCTCCGGCGACGCCGCGAAGAAACGCACGCCGGCGTGCGAGAGTGCCGACACATTACCGAGCGAACCCATGAGGCACTCGTTGGCGAGCACGCCGTCGACGCGGCGGCTTGCGTCTTCGGGGTGCGCGCGGGCGTGTGCGGCCACGCCGGCGGCAATCGCGCGGGCCATGTCGTCTTCGCGCATGATGCCGTTGCCGTGGTCGGCCTCGAGGCCGCCGCCGTCGCCCGCGCCGTGGTCGACGAGTTCGATCCAGGTCTGCTGCGCGCCGTTGGCCTGCGCCCGGTCGAGCGTGCGTCGCACGAAGTTTGCCAGCGTCTTGCCGTCGGACATGTCGTGCGGCGGCCCGACCTCGATGCGTCGCGAGAGCTCGCCCTCCGCGATGGCGTAGGATTCCGTGCGCAGCACGTGACGCGGCGCAAAGCCGCGGCGAGCCGTCGTGTCTTCGACGAGAAATTCGATGCCCGGGTTGCGAGCGCTGACCGCCCGAGCCTGTGCGATCACGCCGGACTGAATGTCGTCGAGGTTGTTGTCGCCGTCGCGATAGATGCCGAACTCGAGCGTGCGTTGCGCACCCTCGAGCGAACGAGTGCCGACCATCCGCGCCTCCGCTGGTGAAGAGTCGACGGGTACATCACGCGCTGCGCGCCGGCGACAAGGGCCGAGGCGCAGAATCCGGAGGCGCCGAGCAGGTCTCTTGCGCCGAGCGGTGAGAGGAAGCAAGATGGATTCAGGTTGGGTCGCCGCCATCGCATCGCTGGCCTCGGCGTTCATCGTGGCCGTCACGGCGATCGCCGCCTTCAGGCAGCTTCGCCACAACCGCAATGCCAACGACATCGTCGTCTATTTGCGGATCATCGACCGGTTGGATTCGCCGGCCACCGTGGAGGCGCGGGCGAGCCTCGCGGTGATCGCGCAGAAGGTGCAAAGCGATCCGGCTTATCGGGAACGCCTGCGGGATCCCCAATTCCGCCCGGCCGAGTTCCTCGAGGTGGCGATGCTCCTGGGGTTCCTGGAACACATCTCGGTCTTGATCACGAAGGGCGGCGTCGCGGAAGCCCTGGTCTTAGCCGAGTATGCCGATACGTTCGTGGCGATTTGGGAGCAAATGCGGCCTGCCATCATCGAACGNNCGCGCTTTCGAACATCTCGCAATGCGTTCGCGCCGCTACATCGAGAGCGGCGCGATGGAGCGCGAATACGCAGCGCTGGAACGCGATCCCACCCCCGCCTGAGGTTTGCTCCCGTAGCCTGGCAGGCAAGGATAGGCATGCCCTCGTTGCAGAACAGGGGCGCATGCCGCACGTCGACCGAAGCCTCTCCCGTTCCGCCGCGTTGCGGCTCGCTGCCGGCGCGGCCGCCTCGCTTTCGCTGGGCCGGCTGCCCGCAATCGCGGCCGCGCCTGCCGCGACCAGCGTGCCGCCGGCCGAGGCCCTGGCCCGGCTGGTCGCGGGCAACAAACGGTTCGTGGCCGGAACGCTGAGCAATCAAGACGGCGTGACCGAACGCCGCCTCGCGCTCACCGGACATCAGGCTCCGTTCGCGACGATCCTCTCCTGTTCGGACTCGCGCGTGCCGCCCGAACTCGTTTTCGATCAGAACGTCGGCGATCTGTTCGTCTTCCGCGACGCGGGCAACTTCGTCTCCGACAACGTGCTCGGAACGCTGGAGTACGGCTACGGTGCGCTCGGGGTCAAGCTGATCGTCGTGTTGGGACACGAGTCGTGCGGAGCGATCGCCGCAACCTACGACGCCGTCGCCGAGAACAAGCCGTTGCCGCCCAACCTCGACGTGCTGCAGCACGCAATCGCCCCGGGCATCGCTTCGGTCGTTGCGGCGAAGGGCTCGAAGCAAGAAGCCGTCGTTGCCAACGTACGCGCGCAGGCCGAGAAGTTGAAGGCCTCGCCGGTGCTCGGTCCGGCGATCGCGAGCGGCGACTGCAAGGTCGTCGCAGCCGAGTACCGCTTCCACACCGGAGTCATCGACTTTCTAAAGTAGTTTACTCCAGGTCGATGCGGTAAAAGCGCGCGACGCGGCGCGTGCCGAACCAGCCTTCGTGCACGGGGCCGAACCGGGCGCCGAACGAGGCGCGCACG
Organism: Vulcanimicrobiota bacterium; assembly: GCA_003136655.1. Taxonomy (GTDB): domain Bacteria; phylum Vulcanimicrobiota; class Vulcanimicrobiia; order Vulcanimicrobiales; family Vulcanimicrobiaceae; genus Hesperobacter; species Hesperobacter lustricola. The sequence goes on along the minus strand of PLFC01000133.1, from coordinate 34,987 downwards.
TGCACCATCGCCGGGCTCGTGGCGTGACCGACGATCGTGGTGTATCCGGCCTGCCTCAGCTGGCCGAGGGAATACGCGACGAGGACCTTCGCTAAGCCCCGTCCGCGAAACGGCCCGAGAATCGTCGTGGAATAGCAGTACAGCATGAGCGGATGGATGGCATCGATGTCGTCGATCTCATCGCCGACGGCTGTGGGCGACACCGCGTAGGTCTCGCCGGCGAGCGCGCCGTCGACGAACATCCAAACCGCGTATCCCGCCGCGACGAGCGCCTTTTTCTCTTCCAGGTCGAGGCGTAACTCCGGCTCGTACTCGCGCTCGAAGTCCATCGTCGCCTCGATCGGCATCGCCGTCTTGAAGGTGACGACGGTGCGCTTCATGCTCTTCGGGTTGCCGTTAGAACCCGTTACCCGGATAGACGCCGATGCCGACCGGATTCTCGATCTCACCGGAGATCGTCTCGTACGGCGCCGTCGCGTTCTTTTTGTAGGCGGTCACGTTCCCGGGCTGTTTGTATCCGTTGCCCACGAACAGCGTACCCGATGCGGAGAAGCCGATCGCATACGGCCCGTCCGTGCCGTCGGTGATGGTGACGAACGGCGTCGTTTGGCCCAGCTTGTAACCGTGTACGGCAAACGCGCTCGGACTTTCGTTCGACACGTAGAGGTCGTCCTTCGGGCTGATCGCCACGCCCGTCGGATCGGCGAGTTCCGTGAGTGCCAGATCGACGGGTTTGGTCGTGCCCTTCGCTACTTCGAAGACTTCGTTGGTGTGCGCGTCGCCGACGTAGAGGTTGCCGGCCTTGTCGATTGCCAGTCCGATGGCGAGGCCGAAGCCGTCGACCTGCACGCTCGGCGACGTCGCGCCCTTGGGAAATTCGAGGACGTAGGTATCGCCGACGGAGGAGCCGCTCGTGACGTACACCGTACCGGCGGAATCGACCGCGATGCCGTTGGGATAGACGAGCGAATTGGTCAAGGTCACGCTCGGCGTCGTCTGCCCGAGCGGATATTCGGTGACCGTGCTGTTGCCGTTGTTGGCGACATAGAGCGTACCCGACTGGTCGACCGCGATATTCACCGGCAGGTCGATGCCTTGCGTGATCTCACCCGTCTGCTTCGGATTTTTGACGTTGGCCGGATAGAGCCGAATCGCGCTCGCGGAGAGGTCGGAGACGAACAGGGTCTGCGCGCTTTTCTTGGCCGGTCCGTAGCCCGCGCCGCGCGAGGCCATGCGCGCGCTACGCGCGCCGGCGTCGATCCCGAAACGGTCGGCGGCGCGAACGGATTCGAAGGCGCTATGCAGGCTCGATTGCGCCGAAGTGCTCCCGGTCGTCGCGGGCTGCGAGAGGCCGGAGCATCCGGCCAGCAGCGCGACGGTGAGCAATGTGCCCAACCGCTTGACGGAAACGTCCATGACGACCCTCCAATAGCCGGGGTTGAGAGGCGAACGGCGTAACCTCTTCCCATGGCGTGCGCGTTTACCTTTCGTCACCTCGCGTGACGGTTCTCGCGCTTCACGGAGCGGTTGCCAACGGCGCGGCGTGGCTCGGCGTGCAGCGAGCGTTGGGCGATGCAATGCACGTCGACGCACCGGATTTACCGGGTCACGGTGCGCGGCGCGCGGAGCGTTTCGCACTCGAACCCGTCATCGCCGAATTGATCGCGCGTGCGACGGCTCACGCGGCGCGCGGACCGCTGCTGCTGGCGGGCGATTCGCTCGGCGGTTATCTCGCCCTCGCGGTTGGCGGCCGCCTCGACGTGCCGTTGCTCGGCGTGGTCGCGGGCGGCTGCACCTATGCCTTGCGCGGGCTCACCGGCGCGGCCGCGCGGCTCACGCTCGCCGCCGATGCCTTGGCCGCGCTCGACGGCGAACGCGCCGCCGCCCGGTTCTTCGCGGGCGTGCTTCGCCGCGAGGCCGGCGCCGACATCGGCGACGCGATCGTCGCGCGCGGGCTCAACGTCGGGATGCGCGGCGCGACCCTGCGCGCGCTGCTCGGGCACGATACGCTTGCCGACGTGCGCGCGATCCGCGCGCCGGTGACCTTCGTCAACGGATCGCGCGACGTGCCCATCGTCTGGCAGACGAAGCGCTTCGCCGCGGCCGCGGCGCACGGCCGCGCGATCGTCGTGCCGGGCGTCGGACACGGCGTGGCCCTCTTGCGGCCCGAGGCGTTTGCGGCCGCGCTGCGGGCGCTCGGGCCGTGAGTCGCTCGAGGCGGAATCACGCCGACCGCGTCAAAGCCGGAAAGCGATGAAGACAGTCGAGGCCGCGCGTGCCTAAACTCTCCGCCAACTTGTCGTTTCTCTTCGGCGAGTTTGCGACCATCGAGGAACGCGTGGCCGCCGCTGCGGCTGCCGGCTTTCGCGGGGTCGAGTACATGTCTCCCTACGATCAGGAGGTCGGCGCGCGGCGCGCGCAATTACGCGCACTGGGCGTCGAACAGGTACTGTTCAACCTGCCCGCGGGCGATTTTGCAGCCGGGGAACGTGGATTCGCGGTCGATCCCGGCCGGGTCGAGGAATTCAAACGCGGCGTTACCGACGCGGCACGCATCGCGACCGAATTGGGCTGCACGCGGGTCAACTGTCTGGTGGGCAAAGCGATTCCGGATATCGCGCGCGACGTGCAGCAGAGCACGCTCGTGGCCAACCTCCGCTTCGCAGCCGACGCACTGCGCACGGCCGGCATAACCTTGCTCGTCGAACCGCTCAACCGCATCGAGACGCCCGGGTTCTTCATCGGCACCTCGGCCGAGGCGCTGGTGTTGCTCGCGCTCGTGGGCCGGCCAAATTTCCGGTTGCAGTACGATTGCTATCACGCGCAGCGCGCCGAGGGCAACATCATGGCGACCGTGCAAGCCAATCTCGACATCATCGGACACGTGCAGATCGCCGATAGCCCCGCGCGGCACGAGCCGGGAACCGGCGAACTCGATTACGGCAGAATACTGCCCTTCTTCGATGCGATCGGTTACGACGGCTGGGTCGGACTCGAATACAAACCCTCGAGCACCACCCGCGCGAGCCTGGCCTGGATCGAGACCTTGGGCATCGCGCACGAAACAGTCGGCTGAATCGCCCGCTTAGGGGTCAGCGCGACCGCGCGGCGAAGGTAGAACGCTTCCGCCTTACTTCCGGAGGTATTCTTCCTATGCAACGTCTCATTTCCGCTTGCGCGGCGCTCGCGTTCGCGCTCGCACTCGGTGGAGCTGTCTCCGCCGATCCGATGGCCACGCCCGCCGCCATGTCGACCGGCAAAGCCATGATGATGTCGACTGCCAAGCCCATGACCAAGTCGACCGCCAAGCCGCCCATGTCGATGTCCAAAGCCGTCACGAAGTGTCCGTCGGGCCAGACCCTCGTCAAGGGGTACACGAAGAAAGACGGCACCAAGGTCGCGGCCTATTGCCGGAAGGGCTCGATGTAAATCCGTCTCTCGAGAGGCTGAAGAAGGCGTCACCGGGTGCGGCGGCGCCTTCTTTCATTCCCGGGGCGGACAATCGGTCAGGTCGGTATAGCCTTGCGCATCGGTGTGCCGTACCGCGAAGACGGTCGCGGGCTGCTGCGCCGCGAGATCGTAACCGGGCGGCGGCGGCTGTAGCAGAATGGGCGTTTGGTCGGCTTTGCCGGCGGGCGTAAACGGGTCGTCGGAGTCGTGGGCGTAGACGAACGGCCAGCCGAGATCGTCGGCGACGACGCTGCCGTCGCTGAGGGTGACCTCGAGACGTATGGTCGCGGTATGGCTGCCGTCGGGCCGATAGCGCGTGGCCAGTTCCGTGACGATCACGACGCCGCACGGTGCCGGCGCGGCGGTTCCAGCTGCGGATGCACTGCCGGCTCCGGATGCACTGCCCTCTCCGCCCGATCCCTCGGCCGCGCTTCCGCCGCTGCCTTCCGCTGCGGCGCTCTTCGCCGCGCCCGGCTGCGCCGCGTGGATCGGGACGACGCTTCGCGCGGCCGCGAGCGGGCGGTGCGGTGCCGGTGCCGCGGCTACCGCGCCGATGCTCCGTCGTATGGTGGGCGGACGCGCGAGCGCGGCGGTGCGCAGCGTTTGCTTCGGCGTGGGCCTAGGCGCGGGCGTCGCCGTCGGCGTGGGCGTGGGCGGCGGCTTGGGGCGGAAGGCGACCGTCACGATCTCGCCTCCGGCCGTCGCTTCGGGCCGCTGCGACGCGCGCGGGATGAAGCCCAGCGCCAGCGCATGCAGGCCCGCGGCCGCAACGAATGCGAGCGCCATGCGGCGCCCGTAGTCGCGATCGTTTGCTTCGGGCGCGCTTAAGCCGGATCGACGCCGTAACTGCGCACGTACCACTCGTGGACCTGCTCCGAGGTCGGGTTATAGCCGTACTTCTTGTGGAACCAGGTTTTGTACGCGTTCTGACGCTGCGTCGATTCCTCGCGCTCGGGATTCGATTTCTTCTTCCCGATGCTGCCGATGGCGGTGCCGATGTGGTGCACGGTTCCGACCACGGCGTTCTCGGCGTTGACCACGACGTTGGCGCGCGCCGGGGCCGGCGCGAACGCGCCCGCAACCAAGGCCGCAGCGAGCGCGGCGATAGCTGTCCGTTTGGACATGAGCTCTCCCTTTCTGGCGGAGCTTACATTACCGCTAACGTTCGCCCGGACAGAGGAATGGCCTTGCCCGGAGGTGCGCCCGGGCTTTGCCCGAAGCGCAGGTCGTTTTCTCAACTGGAGGGTGGGCCGCTGCAACTCGAGTCTCTGATCCGGGCGATTCCGGACTTTCCGATCCCCGGAATACTCTTTCGCGACATCACGCCGCTGCTCGGCGACCCGGCCGGCTTCAAGGCCACGATCGATCTCTTCGTCGAGCGTTTCAAGGACCGGGGCATCGAGCACGTCGTGGCCATCGAGGCCCGCGGGTACATGCTGGGCGCTCCGCTGGCCTATCACCTGGGCGCCGGGTTCGTGCCCGTGCGCAAGCCGGGCAAGTTGCCGGCGACGACGTTCCGCGAGGAATACGAACTCGAATACGGGACGAACTCGCTCGAGATCCATGCCGATGCGGTGGGCAAGGGCGCCAAGACGCTGGTCGTCGACGACCTTTTGGCGACCGGCGGCACGGCCGGCGCGACGGCGCGGCTGCTCGACCGGCTCGGCGCGGACATCGTCGGCTTTGCCTTCCTGGTCGAATTGAGCTTTTTGAACGGCCGGAAGTCGCTCGAGGAACTGGGTCACGAGGTCACGGCGTTCATCCAGTATTGAGTTTTCGTAAGGACCCGCCATGCGGTGGACACCCCTGGGCGTCTATGGCATGATAGGCAAACTACACTTATGTCCCACACCATCCCGCTCGCCGAGGATCTCATCCAGAAGGTCCGGTCGTACGACCCGACCCTGGATCCCGCCTGGCTTCGTGGCGTGTACGAACTCGCGGATGCCGCCCACGAAGGCCAACAGCGCGCCTCGGGCGAGTCCTATATCGAGCATCCCCTCGCCGTCGCCCGCATCCTGGCCGACATGGAGATGGACACCGCGACGATCGCCGCCGCCATCCTCCACGACGTGGTCGAGGACACGGTCGTTACGAGCGAGGAGGTCGCCGAGAAGTACGGTCCCGAGATCGCGCAATTGGTCGAGGGCGTCACCAAGCTGACCCGGATCCCCTATCAGTCGAAAGAAGACGCGCAGGTCGAGAATCTGCGCAAGATGTTCATGGCGATGGCCAAGGACATCAGGGTCATCATCATCAAGCTCGCCGACCGCCTGCACAACATGCGCACGCTTTCGAGCTTGGCCCCGGAGAAGCAACTCTCGATAGCGCGCGAGACGATCGAGATCTACGCCCCGATCGCCCATCGCCTGGGCATCTGGAAGATCAAGTGGGACCTCGAGGACCTGTGTTTGCGCTACCTCGATCCCGAAGCGTATCGCGACATCACCGAGCGCGTAGCCAAGAAACGCGCCGAGCGGGAAGCCGCCGTCACCAACGTGGTCGGTCTGTTGCGCGAACAATTCGAACGCTTGGGCCTGCATGCCGACGTCACCGGGCGCCCCAAACACTTCTACTCGATTTATTCCAAACTCCGTAAGGGCCGCGATTTCTCGACCATTTACGATCTGACCGCGGTGCGCATCATCGTGGATAGCGTCAAGGATTGTTACGCCTCCCTCGGCACGGTGCATTCGATTTGGAAGCCGTTGCCCGGCCGCTTCAAAGATTACATCGCTATGCCCAAGCCCAACATGTACCAGTCGTTGCACACGACGGTCGTGGGCCCCGGCGGCGATCCGCTCGAGATCCANNAACGACATGCGCGACTCGCGCGCCTTCATGGAAAACCTGAAGCTCGATCTGTTCGAGAACCAGGTCTTCATCTTTTCGCCCAAGGGCGACGTGTACTCGCTGCCCGCCGCCGCCGTGCCGCTCGACTTCGCCTATCAGGTGCANNGGCAACCGCTGCGTCGGCGCCAAGGTCAACGGCAAGATCGTACCGCTCGACTATCAGCTCAAGAACGGCGACATCTGCGAGGTGCTCACCAACAAGAGCGCGCGGCCGTCGCTCGACTGGCTCTCGCTCGTGCGCACCTCGGGCGCCAAGCACAAGATCAAGCAGTGGTTCCGCAAGGAGCGCAAGCACGAGAACGTGGTGCTCGGCCAAGAGGCCGTCGAACGCGAACTGGCCCGCGAGCATCTGCGCCCCGACTTGGCACGCGCCGAAACGATCGAGAAGATCGCGAAGCGCATGAACTACGCGAGCGTCACCGACCTTTTCGCTGCGGTCGGGTTCGGCGATGCCTCGGCCGTCTCGGTCGCGCAACGCGTTCGCGACGAGCTGAAGAACTCGAACCTGGTCGACATCACCGCGCTGCATCGCGCGCCCGCGCCGCCGCCGCGGCGCCCCAGCCGCAACTCGAGCGGCATCCTGATCGCCGGCGTCGACGACGTGCTCGTGCGCGTCTCGAAGTGCTGCAGCCCGGTTCCGGGCGACCCGATCATGGGCTACGTGACGATCGGCAAGGGCGTTTCCGTGCACCGCGCCGACTGTCCCAACGTCGCGTACATGGCCGCCTCGCCGGAGCGCATTCTGCAAGCGGCCTGGGCCGACTCGGACGAATTGACCCACGCNNTACAAGACCTCGGCGTCCTCGGTGACCGCACGCGTGAAGCGCGACAAGATGGCCGTTATCAGCTTGACGCTGCAGATCACCAATCTCGATCATCTGCACAAGGTCATCGAGAAGTTCCGCACGCTCAAGGGCGTCCGCGAAGTGTACCGGGTGACCAAGCGCGAGGCGCGCGCCAGCGGTTGAGGCGAGCGCTGCTGTTGACCGGGGGCGCGCTCTGCTTGCTCGCGGCTGCCGCGGAGCCGCACGTCTTCGCCGGCGGGTCTGAGCGAGCCGTGCGGCATTGGGTCGAGCAACACGAGGCCTTCGTCAAGCGGGCCGAGCGCGGCGGGATTCCGCTGCTGTTCCTCGGCGATTCGCTGACGTACGCCTGGAGCGTCGATGGCCGCCAAGTGTGGTTGAGCGACTTCGTGCCCTTGGGTGCGGTCGCGTTCGGCATCGGCGGTGACCGGACGGGCGACGTCCTCTGGCGCATCGAGAACGGCGAGGTCGAAGGCACGGGCGCGGAGACGGTCGTGCTGCTCGTCGGAACCAACGATCTGGCCGTGGGTTCGAGCGTCGAGGCCACGATCGACGGCGTGGCGGCCTGCGTGCGCGCGCTTCGCGCGCGTCTGCCCGATGCGACGGTGGTGGTGATGGGCCTGGCCCCGCGCGGACCGGGCGACGCGCATACCGAGATCCGCCGCCGGGTCGCGGCGGTCAACGCGGGCCTCGCCAAACTCGACGACGGGAAGAACGTGCGCTTCGTCGATCCCACGGCTGCGTTCACAAATGCGATCGGCGCGATCCGGCCGGAGCTCTATCATCCCGACTTGGTGCACTTTTCCACAGCCGGTTACCAGGCATGGTCCGACATACTGAGGCCGGCACTTGCGCGCTTTCGGCGGTAGCGTTATTCTGCGTACCATGCGATATGCCGCCGTCACCCGCTCCGTCCGCGCCGTCGCGGCGACCGTACTGCTCGGCGTTACGGGTTGCTCCGGAGGCGGCGACGCGACGCCGGCCGTGCCCGCTTCGCCCGCCGCGCAGTCGGTGGCGGCCGCGCACGTCGCGGCTCCCGCGAGTCCGCCGAGCATCGATGCGACGGTCAAGAGCAAAACCGAGAAGATCTCGGCCGGCGGCGGCAAGCTCACGCTGCCCGCGTTGCCCGCGCTCAAAGGTTCGTTCGGCTATCCCAGCAACAACGCGCCCAGCGGCGCGGAGGCTGCGTTGAGTGCGAGCCTGAGCAACGCGTTCGATGCGCCGACGCCGTCGGGCGCGAACATCGTCTATTTTCTGCAGGCGGATGTGAAGGCCAGCGGGTTCTTCATCACCTTCAATTCGGGAACGGAGAAGGCGAAGATCGAGGGCTCGCTCCTAAATCCGGCGGATTCGTACACGCTGTACGTGTTCATCCCGTCGATCAGTAACCAGCCGCTCGACACGATCTCCGCCGGCTCGCCTACGGCGAAGCACGTGTTGGAGTTCACCTCGCCGTTCAACAGCGTCACCCTGCCGGTCGACACCGTCGCCATCTTGGAGTTAGGTCAAAGCTAAGGCGCGTTGACCTTGGTGAAATCCGCGGGAACCGAGAAGACCGGATCGCTCGACGTGATCGTGCGGATGTTGTTCCGCTCGATCTCCACGACGAAGTTCCCGCCGCCGCGACCCTGACGGCCGCCGGCCGTCTCGCCGCCGCCCTCGCCGGAACCCGCACCGAATTGGACCGCCTCGAAATACGCGAGCGTGGAGGGCAACGCCGGACCCGACGAACTGAACGTGAAGCGCGAATCCTTGCGCGTGGACAAAGCGCGGGCGAGTTCGTTGTAGCGGTTCATCATGCTCGCCATGCCGGCGCTGCTCGCGGCCTGACCCGTTGAACAGTTCAGCCACAACTGATTGCTGTTGGAGACGTACTCTTTACGATTGAGTTTGCTGCTGTTGCTCGTGCCGTCGGCCTTGGTGGTCACGATCGTTATATCCGACTTGTAGCCGCTCGAGTTGTTGCCGTACACGGTCTTGGGCCCGAGCGCAGCGTTGACGATCGTCATCGAGACCTTCGTGCCGTCGTCGGTCGGAACGGGTCCGGGCGCCGAGCGCGTACCGCTGCCGCGTTGCGGTTGTTGCGGCTGATCCATGGAGACGACGTAATAGGTCTTGGCCTTGAGGTCGAGGTGCGTGATCGTGCGCGCGCCGCAATCGGTGATCGTGGCGGTTTGCAGCGCGGGCGTGTCGACGCGCTCCTTGTTGCCCGCGACGTAGCGGCTTTCGGCGAGCCCCGTGCTCATCATCGACATTGCGCCCTGGGCCTGGGCCATGGCCGCGCGCATCTTGCCGAACATGCCGCCGCCGGTCTTGGGCTGCTCGGTAGGCGCCGACGCCGTCTGCCAGTCGGTCGTGAAATCGCCGGGCTCGAGCGTGGCCAACTCGGCATTGGCCTGGAACTTGGTGATCTGGTCGAAGGCCTGGCCGGACTCCGCGGATGCCGGAATTGCGCCGCCGAGCAAGGCGAGCACGCTGACGAAGACGAGGGTGCGCTTCATGACTACCTCTGAGGCGTAGGAAGGAAAGCCCCTCGGTTTTCCGAGAGGGCCCTGGTCGGACCTACTCCACCGAGGCGCCGTCCCGGCGATGTCCCCGCGCGGAGAGGGGTGACCTCTCGCTCGAAAGGCCGGTGCGGCCTTGCTGCTGAGGCGAACGGTGTGATACCTTAGATGAGTTTTCCGGGCGGTCACTCCGCCGAGGAAAGCTCGTGCCGGCCTCGCCGCCACGCCCCAGCTGCCCCCGCCGTGGGGCCGCCGTCCGTCCGGGCGGCGTCCGTAGTAGGGATCCGAACAACCGAATCATGCCAGCCACCGATTACGAAGTCACGTACATCATCCGCCCGACCTTGGAAGACGCCGAGATCGAAGCGCGGATCGAGCAGCTCTCGCAATTACTCCAGACCAACGGCGGCGAAGTCGTCGGCGAAATCGAAAAAATGGGCAAACGCCGCCTCGCCTATGAGATCGACGACGTACGTGAAGGGTACTACGTCGTTATGAAGTTCAAGAGCGAGCCGGCCGCTGCCAAGGAACTGGAGCGCCAAATGCGTCTCAATGAAGACGTCATGCGCGCTCTGTTGATCAACCTGAACGACTAGCCCAGCGGAGGCAGATATGGCCGGGAGCTACAACCGCATCGTTCTCGTCGGAAATCTGACGCGCGATCCGGAGATTCGTTACGTCGACGGCGGCGGTAAGGCCGTCACCAAGTTCGCCCTCGCGGTCAATCGCAAGACCAAACAGGGCGACGACACGATGTTCATCGACGTCGTCGCTTGGGATCGCTTGGGCGAGATCTGCAATCAATACTTGAAAAAGGGCATGTCGACCCTGATCGAGGGCCGCCTCGCCATCCGTAAGTACGAAACGAAGGAAGGCGAGAAGCGCACCGCGGTCGAGGTGGTCGCCTCCGACATGCAGATGCTCGATTCGAAGCGCGTGGGCAACGGCGAAGCCGGCGGCGCGTACGGCGGCGGCACCCGCGCCGCGGTGCCGGGCGGCGGCGCTTTCGACGAATCCGGAATGGACGACGAGATTCCGTTCTGATCGTTCCGACGAGCGATTGCGATAAGACGAGGCCCGCGTAAAACGCGGGCCTCGTTCTTTACGCGTGCGGGATTGGTGCACGTGCGGGTGCTAAATCGTCCCGGCTCGTTCGACGTCGCGATGTCGCCGCACGTCGGCGATCCGACGATCCGTTCGAGCCCATAGCGTCACCGGAGGCGTCCGTCCTGCAGTGCCCGCCGGCGCACTCGAGACGGGGAAGTCTGCGCATACGGGCCGGCCGGAGGCCTCCGCAAGGGTGGCCGCGACAGGTTTTGGAAACCCGGCCGCGGGGGTAGCAACCACTCAGCAATGGCCGCTCGAGATCCACTCCCCATACGCCGGGGCGTTTCGACAGTCCGGATGACCGACGATGCGTTCTTCGGCGCGGGCCGAAATCTCGTTTCGCCCATCATGGCCGAGATGATCGCCGGCGTCGATTGGAGTTCGACGCCGCTCGGCTCGGCCGAGGCTTGGCCCCTCGAGCTACGCACCACGCTGAACCTCGTCCTGGCGAGCCGCTTCCCGATGGTGTTTTGGTGGGGGCCGGACCTCACGCAATTCTATAACGATGCGTATCTGCCGATCATCGGCGGCAAGCATCCTACCGCGCTCGGGCAACGCGCTCAAGATTGCTGGGCTGAGATCTGGGACGTGATCGGGCCGCAGATCGCCGGCGTGTACGATGGCGGTCCCGCGACCTGGAGCGAGGACGTGCTGCTCGATATCAACCGGCACGGCTTCGTGGGCGAATCGTACTTCACGTGGTCGTACAGTCCGCTGCCGTATGCAGAGGCGCCCAACGGCGTCGGCGGGGTGCTCTGCACCGTGCAGGAGACGACCGATAAAGTCATCGGCGAGCGGCGCATCCTGCTCTTGCGCGACTTGGCCGCGCACGGCACCGAGGCGAAGAGCGCGGAGGAAGAGTGCCGCGTTGCCGCCGCAACCCTCGCTCGCTACGCGAAGAGCGTTCCGTTCTCGCTGATCTATCTCATCGACGAGTCGGGGACCGCCGCGCGTCTGGCAGCCTGCTCGGGAATCGATCCGTCGGAAGCGCGCGCGGAGATACTCACCGACGAACTCGAGCCCAAGGCCGGCGCGCCGATACCGCTCGGCGCCTTACGTCATATTCTCAGCCGGCTTCCGGTGGGGCCTTGGCCCGAACCGCCGCGCGAGGCGGTGGTCGTGTCGATTCAGTCGGGCATGGGACGAGAGGCCGCCGGCCTTCTTGTTGCCGGCGTCAATCCGCGCGAGCGCTTCGACGAGCGATACGGCAGTTTCTATGAGCTGATCGCAAGCCAGGTTGCGGCAGCGATCTCGAGCGCTCGAGCCTACGAAAGCGAGCGGCGCCGCGCCGAAGCGTTGGCGGAGGTGGACCGCGCGAAGACCGAATTCTTCTCCAACGTCAGCCACGAGTTTCGGACGCCGCTGACGTTGATGCTGGGACCCTTAGCACGGTTGCTGAGCGAAGCGGATCCCGGCCAGGCGCCGCTACTCGAAACCGCCCACCGCAACGCATTGCGTTTGCTCAAGCTCGTGAATACGCTGCTCGAATTCTCGCGTCTGGAAGCCGGCCGCAACGAGGCCGTCTTCGTCGAAACTGATCTCGCCAAGCTCACGGCCGATCTTGCCAGCCTCTTTCGTTCGGCGATCGAAACCCTGGGCTTGCGCTTCGTCGTCGACGTAGACTTGGAACGTCCGGTCTTCGTCGACCGCTCGATGTGGGAGATGATCGTCCTGAATCTTCTCTCGAATGCGTTGAAATTTACGCATATGGGTCAGATCGGGCTCTCGCTGCGCGCCGACGGCGCGTTCGTCGAACTCACGGTTGCCGATACGGGCATCGGCATCCCGGCCGGCGACCTGCCTTACGTTTTCGAGAGATTCCGCCGCGTTCGCGGCGCGAAAGCTCGTTCGCACGAGGGGACCGGCATCGGCTTGGCGCTCGTCGATCAACTCGCGCGTCTGCACGGCGGTTCCATTGCCGTCGCCAGTGAAGAGGGCAGCGGCAGCACCTTCACCGTGCGCATCCCGCTGGGCAGCGAGCATTTGGATGCCGCGAGCCTGTCCCGCGTGGCCCGCTCGACGTCGTATGCGAGCGTGGTCGATCAATATCTCGCCGATGTCGACTCCACCATCGTGCGCGCCGACGCGCGTCTGGCTCCGGCGGAAGGCGGCGCCAAGCCGGCTCGCGTCTTACTCGTCGATGACAACGGCGACCTGCGCGATTACGTGGCGCGAATTCTCGCACCACATCACGACGTCGTTGCCGCTCGCAACGGCGTGGAGGCGCTCGAAGCACTTCGCCGGCAGCACTTCGACCTGATCCTGAGCGACGCCATGATGCCGGAGATGGACGGCTTCGAACTCGTTCGGGCCGTCCGGTCGGATCCGGCTTGGGAGACGATACCCTTTATCATGCTTTCCGCGCGCGCGGGCGAAAGTGCGGCGGTCGAAGGTCTCACGCGCGGCGCAGACGACTACCTGGTCAAACCGTTTTCCTCGGAAGAATTGCTGGCGCGCGTTTTCGCGCAATTGAATGCCGCCTCGGTTCGCGAACGCGCGACGCGCGAGTTGCGAGCAAATGAAGAGCGCTTCCGCATGCTTGCCGCATCGATGCCGCACATCGTGCTCGAAGGCAGTCTCGAGCACGGCGTCACGTTCCTGAGCGAGGCCTACAGCACGTATACGGGTTTGGCCGCCGAGACGGGCCACGGTCGTGGCTGGCTCGCGGTCGTACATCCCGACGACGCTCCCGGCGCGATCGCGAAGTGGGAACTCGCGGTTCGAAACGGCGACGCCTTCGAGGGCGAGTTTCGCTTGCGACGTAACGACGGCGTGTATCGCTGGCACCTCGGCCGGGCCTTGGCCCAGCGCGATCTCGGCGACGGAAAACTGCGTTGGACCGGAACGATCACCGACATTCACGACATGCGCCGCTCGGCGCAAGAGCGGGCGTTCCTCTCCGAGGCGAGTCGCATCCTCGCGCAATCCCTCGACCTCGAGACGACGTTGCAGACCTTGGCGGCCATCATGATACCGCTTTTCGCCGACTGGTGCCAACTCGACCTGACCAATCCCGACGGGTCGATCCGCACCGTCGCGGTCGCGCATCGCGATCCCGAGAAGCACGCGCTGGCCCAGCGCTTCGTCGGCCGGATTCATCTCAATCCGCGCGCCGAGCGCGGCAGCCCCAGCACGATACGCACGGGCCGCTCGGACATTTTGGAGAACGTTCCCGACGCCGCCAAAGACGTGGTGAACGACGCCGCCGAACTCGAGATCTACGAGCAACTCGGCTTGCATTCCGCCGCCTCGATTCCGCTCGTTGCCGAAGGCGAGACGTTGGGTGCGATTGCGATGGTCTACGGCAAATCGATGCGGCAGTATACGCCCGACGATTTGCCGGTACTCGAGGAACTCGGCCGGCGCGCCGGCGTGGCGGTGCTCCGGGCCAGGGAGTTCGCACGGGAGCATCGCGTCGCTCAATCGTTTCAAGAGGCTTCGTTACCGCTGGAGTTGCCGTCGCTGCGAGGCGCGACATTCGATGCGGTCTACGTGCCCGCCAACGATGAGGCACAGGTCGGCGGCGATTGGTACGATGCGGTACGGCTCGCCGACGGTCGCGTGGTCGTCTCGATCGGAGATGTGGCCGGCAACGGGTTGCACGCTGCGGTCACGATGGGCAACATGCGCCAGATCATCCGCGGCATCGCGCAGGTGCACGCGAGTCCCGCACTCATGCTCGACGCCGCCGATCGTGCGCTCCGGCTCGAGCATCCCGACCGTTTCGTGACCGCGTTCGTCGGCGTGTTCGATCCCGTCGCCTCCACGTTCGCGTATGCGTCCGCAGGCCATCCGCCGCCGATGCTACGGCAGCCGGACGGAACGATCGAGTTTCTCTCCGACGGCGGATTGCCGTTGGGTCTGCGTCAGATTGCCAAAGAGACCGGCAAGACGATCGCCCTCAGCCCGGGCTCTCACCTGGTGCTCTATACGGACGGCTTGACGGAGGCAGCGCGCCGGCCCGCCGACGGTGAGGCGCACTTACGGGAGATACTCAGCGCGGGTACCGTTTTGAGCGCCGAACATCCGGCGCAAGCGTTGCGGGACGCAATCTTCGACGGCGTGCCGGCGAAGGACGACGTGGCCATTCTCGTGATGGGCATCGATCCGCGCGTCTCCGCCGGCGCGACGCCCGAACGCGAGGTCATTCAGCGCTGGTACTTCGACACGCCGGATGCGCAAGCCGCGCAGGCGGCCCGCCGCGCATTCGCCGACGGTCTTCGCGAGCGCTCGGCCGATGCGGAAAGCGTCTACAAGGCCGAAGTCGTCTTCGGGGAACTCGTGGGCAACGCCGTGCGCTATGCTCCGGGCCCCGTCGAGGTGACCGTGGATTGGACTGGGGTGATGCCGGTCTTGCACGTCCTCGATCGAGGTCCCGGGTTTCATCACGTGCCCGCGCTGCCGCGCGACGTGTACAGCGAATCGGGACGCGGCTTGTTCATCATCTCGCTGCTGAGCAAGGATTTCAGCGTTGCGAAACGGCCGACGGGCGGAAGTCACGCACGGGCGTTGCTCGGCCTGTCCTCACGGGCTTTCTAGCCGTCCCTCCGGCGACGTACGGGCAGGCGCGGCGCGTGCCGCCCGGTTCTTAATATTGCCGGCGGATTTGGGTATGTATCGCCCATGGCGATGACGATCAACCCGGCGACGAACCAGGAAGTCGAGAAGTACCCCGACCTCACCGACGATCAGCTCGACCGCGCGCTCGAGCGCGCGCACCGCGCGTACCTCTCCTGGCGCGAGACCGCCGTCGAGCGTCGCGCCGACGTGGTGCGCCGCGTCGGTGCGCTGATGCTCGAGCGGCACGAGGACCTCGCGCGGCTGCTCACGCTCGAGATGGGCAAGCTCATCAAGGAGAGCGAAAACGAGGTGCGCCTCGCGGCGAGCATCTTCACGTATTACGGCGATCAAGGGCCCGGCTTCATTACCGAGGAGACGATCGACGTTGCCGAAGGCCAGGCGGTCGTCGTCACGCAGCCGATCGGCGCGCTCATCGGCGTCGAACCGTGGAACTTCCCCTACTATCAAGTCGCGCGATTCGCCGCGCCCAATGTCGTGCTCGGCAACACGGTCCTGGTCAAGCATGCCTCGCAGTGTCCGCAGAGCGCGCTGGCGCTCGAACGCCTCTTCCGCGACGCCGGAGCGCCCGAAGGCGTGTACACGAACCTCTTCATCAAGGCCGATCAGGTCGCGCGCGCCATCGATAGTCCGCTCATCGCCGGCGCATCGTTGACCGGCAGCGAAGCCGCCGGGGCGAGCGTCGGTCAGGCCGCCGGCCGCAATCTGAAGAAGGTCGTGTTGGAGCTGGGCGGCAGCGATCCGTTCATCGTGCTCGACGAAGACCGCTTCGAGCATACCATCAAGGCCGCGATCCTCGGCCGGTTGGCCAACACGGGCCAGAGCTGCGTGGCTTCGAAGCGCTTCATCGTGCTTGAGCCGTACTTCGATAAATTCGTCGAAGGCATGCGCGCGGGTTTTGCCGGATTGCGCGTCGGCGATCCGATGGATCCGCAGACGCAGTTGGGACCGCTCTCGTCGGAAGACGCGCTGAAGCACCTCGAAGAACAGGTGAACGACGCGAAGCGCAAGGGCGCAAAGGTCGTGATCGGCGGCAACCGCATCGAGCGCCCCGGCGCGTACTACGAGGCCACGATTCTGACCGGCGTCACGCCCGAGATGCGCGCCTATCGTGAGGAGCTGTTCGGTCCGGTGGCGGTCGTCTACGCGGTCGACGATGAACGTGCGGCGATCGAGCTGGCCAACGATTCGCCGTTCGGTTTGGGCGCGACGGTGATCGCGAGCGATCTCAAGCGCGCGAGAGCGGTGGCGCAGCGCATCGAGTCGGGCATGGTCTGGATCAACCACCCGACGGCATCCGCCCCGAACCTTCCGTTCGGCGGGGTGAAGCGTTCGGGTGTCGGCCGCGAATTGTGGCGGCTGGGCATGCAAGAGTTCACGAATCGAAAGTTGATTCGCACGCTGCCCGCGGATGTCAAGCTCGAGATGGCGGCGGGATAAGATATCGGCGGCTCGTCCGGCTGGGCGAGCCGCCGACGAAGGTCTAATTCGTGCGCGGTCCGTGTTTGTAGGCGTTCACCCACGCGGCGATGACCGCGGGATTCTCGATCACGACGAGCGACCGGCGCATGCGTCTTAGTTAACCGAGATCTTCCGGGGCTGGGCCTCGGGATGGCGCAGCAGGCTGATCGTGAGCAGACCATCCTGCACCTTCGCCGCGATCGAGTCCGGGTTGACGTCGTCGGGGACGGTGAAGGAGCGCGTGAACGAGCGACGCTCGGTCTTGCCGCCGACGGAGATGATGCCGTCCTTGAACGTCACGTCGATCTGCGACGCGCTGTAGCCCGGGACCGGAACCTCGACCTCATAGCCGGCCTCGGTGCGCGACACTTCGTAGTCGAAGCCGTAGGCGGAACGGACGTTTTGAAACGGGTCGTACCCCAGGAGTTCGCGGAGCGGCGTCCAGGGCGTCACGCGCTCGAGCAGGGCGGCGCCGCGAGCGTTTGCGAGTTGGTTCGACAAGGTCATGTTCTCCTTTCGTGATGACGGGCATCGAATCAACGACTCACGGACAGCATTATAATAACGGCTGGCACTCTCGTCAAGAGAGTGCCAGCGCCGGTGCGACCCGGGTTCCGAGCAACTCGATGGCGCGCATCAGCTTCGCGTGCGGCAGGCCGGCCACGCTCATCTGCAGGTTGACGCGCGCGAGGCCGCCGAGCGCCTCGCTGTGGCGCAGTATCTTCTGCGCGACTTCCTCGGGATTGCCCACCAGCAGCGCGCCTTCGGGGCTGCGCAGTGCGTCGAATCCGGCGCGCGTCACGGGCGGCCAGCCTCGCTCGGCGCCCGCCTTGGTGAACGCCCGCGCATAGCCGGGGAAGAAGTCGTCGATGGCCTGGCCGGTGGTGTCGGCGACGTAGCCCAGGGCGTGCAGACCGACCTTGAGCGTCTCCGGCGCGTGCCCCGCGCGCCTGCCCGATTCACGGTAGAGATCGACCAACGGACGGAAGCGATGCGTTTGTCCGCCGATGATCGCCACCATCAAGGGCAGTCCGAGCGTGCCCGCGCGGGCGAACGAGGCGGGGGTTCCGCCGACGCCGAGCCACACCGGCAGCGGATCCTGGAGCGGCCTTGGGTAGACGCCCTGACCGGTCAGGGCGGGCCGGAATTTACCCGACCAGTGGACGTGTTCGTGCGCGCGCAAGCGCAGCAAGAGGTCGAGTTTCTCCGCGAAGAGCTCGTCGTAGTCGTTGAGGTCGAGCCCGAAGAGCGGGAACGATTCGATGAACGAGCCGCGCCCGACGACCAGTTCGGCCCGGCCGCCCGAGAGCAGATCCAGCGTCGCGAAATTCTGGAAGACGCGCACCGGATCNNGCGGCGCTGAGCACCGTGACCGCGCTGTGCAGCCGAATGCGCTGCGTGCGCGCCGCCGCCGCACCCAAAATGACCGCGGGCGCAGAATCCAGGAAGTCGCGGCGATGGTGCTCGCCGATGCCGAATGCATCGAGACCGCAGCGATCGGCGTGCTCGATCTCGTCGATGAGGTTGCGCAGCTGCTGCGATGCATCGGCTGCATTTCCGGGTTCGTCGCCGAGATAGGCTGCGGCAAAGCTGTCGACGCCGAGTTCGATCACCGTGACCCGCTTTGGTGGCGGTCCGGCCGGCCCTGCCTCGACGTGGACCGCCCGATCTCGCCCCGAGTCGTCGATAACGAAACTTTTCTTCGAGCATGCCCGCGCTTCACTCTCTTGACCGGCGGCGGCCTGCGTGTTACGGTCTCGGCAGCGACGCACCGTGCGGGACCGTCCGATACTCGAAACGATCGATCCGCGTCCTCGCGGATTTTTTGTTGCGCTTCACCCGGGAGTCACGATGTTCACGACCTCACGCCGCTCGTTCTTGGCCGCCGCCGCCGCGCTTTCTGCGGTCGCGAGCGCGCCGCGCTTGGCCGCGCGCGCCGCATCGCTCGACGAACTCGGGATCGACTACGCCTACTACAATCCGCCGAGCTTGATCCTCAAGCAGCAAGGCTGGCTCGAGGAAGCGCTGAGCAAGAACGGCACGAAGGTCAACTGGATCTTGTCGCTCGGTTCCAATAAGGCGAACGGTTTTCTCACCGCTAACGCGGTGCAGTTCGGTTCGACGGCGGGCAGCGCGGCTCTGCTGGCGCGGGCCAACGGCTCGCCGATCAAGACCGTGTTCCTGTACTCGCGTCCCGAGTGGACGGCGCTCGTGGTTGGTAAGGACTCGCCCCTCAAGAGCGTCACCGATCTCAAGGGCAAGAAGGTGGCCGCGACGCGCGGCACCGATCCCTGGTTCTTCCTCATCCGCAGCCTGCGCAAGAACGGCTTGGACATCGGCGACATCGAGCTGATCGATCTGCAGCATCCCGACGGGCGCGTCGCGCTCGAGCGCGGCCAGGTGGATGCCTGGGCCGGCCTCGATCCGCACATGGCCGCCTCGCAACTCGATGCGGGTTCGCGTCTGCTCTATCGCAATGCGGAGTTCAACACGTTCGGTGCGCTCAACGCACGCGAAGATTTCCTCGCCGCGCATCCGGAGATCACCGCGGTCGTGCTCCAGCAGTACGAGCGCGCGCGCAAGTACGCGATCGCGCATCCCGACGAAACCGCCAAAATTCTCGCCGCTGCGGCGCACCTCGAGGTGCGCGTGACCGAAGTGCAAATCGGCCAACGCACCCAGTATCCGTCGCCCGTGCCGGGCAACGCCTATCGGGATACCCTCGCGGGCGTGGTGCCGATCGTGCGCTCGGAAAAGTTGGTCGCAAATGCCGCCGATCTCGACGGCGTCGTGCCCGCGCTCATCGATCCGGGACCGGCGCGAACCGCACTCAAGGGTGGTTAGGTTCGTCCTGCCGGTCGCGCTCGTCGCGCTGTGGTTCGCGAGCACTGCGGCCGGCTGGGTGAAGCCGTATCAACTGGCTTCCCCCGGAGCGGTCGCAAGCGAACTCGGCACGCTCTTTGCGAGTGGGCAATTGCAATCCGACGTGTGGGCCAGCGTCGAGCGCGTGGCGATCGGTTTCGCTTGTGCGTTCGTGCTGGCGCTGGTTCTCGGCTCGCTCGCGGGGAGCACGCGCGCCGCGCGGCTGGCCATCGATCCCACGTTGCAGGCCATCCGGGCCGTGCCGAGCCTCGCCTGGGTTCCGCTGATCTTGATTTGGCTCGGCATCGGCGAGCCGGCCAAGATCGTGCTCGTTGCGATCGGCGCGTTCTTCCCGATCTACGTCAGCATCGTGTCGGGCATCGAAGGCATCGATCGCAAGTTGCTCGAGGTAGCGCGGGTGCTCGATACCGGCCGGCTCAAGCTGATCGCGCAGGTGATGGTGCCCGCAACGCTGCCGCAGTTGCTGATCGGCGCGCGCCTCGGCCTGACGCAAGCGTGGCTCTTTCTCGTCGCGGCGGAATTACTGGCCGCCAGTCGCGGGCTCGGCTTCCTCTTGACCGACGGGCAGCAACTCTCGCGCACCGATGAAGTGCTCGTCGCCATCTTGCTCTTCGCGCTGTGCGGAAAACTGACCGACATGGGCATGTACGCGCTCGAGCGGCGCTTGACCGGCTGGGCGGATACCGCGACCGCATGATCGCCGTCGCGCTCGCCGGCTTGCGCAAGGCCTTCGGCGGACACGATGTGTTCGCGGGCTTGGAATTAACCGTGCTCGAACGCGAGACGCTGGCAATCCTCGGTCCGAGCGGCTCCGGCAAGTCGACGTTGTTGCGCTGCATCGCCGGCTTGGAGACGCCCGATGAGGGCAGTGTCGCCGTCAACGGCGAGGTCGGCTACGTCTTTCAAGAACCGCGACTCTTCCCGTGGCTCGACGTCGAGGGCAACGTCGCGTTCGCGGCACGCACGCCGCAGGAGCGGGCGCGCGTTGCCGAGGTGATCGAACTCGTGGGCTTGACCGGTGCCGCGAAGCGGCTGCCCAAGCAACTCTCGGGCGGCATGGCGCAACGGGCGGGCTTGGCCCGTGCGCTCGTGCGCAACCCGAAAATTCTCTTGCTCGACGAGCCGCTCGCGGCGCTCGACGCGCTCAAAAGGCTCGAACTCCAGGCGGCGATTCGCGACATCGTTCGGCTCACGCACGCGACCGCGGTCCTGGTGACGCACGACGTGAACGAGGCGCTCTACCTCGCCGACCGGGTCGTGGTGCTCGGCGGCCATCCGGCGACGATCGTGCAATCCCAGGTGCGCAACGGCGTGCCGCCGATCGACCGCGACGAGATTCTCCGCGCGCTCGGCGTTCGGCTCGACGCGGGCGAGAGCGCCCGAGGCGAAGCGATCTAGCGCGCCGCCGGCAACGTGCGGTCGAAGAAGTCTCGGGCCAACGCCGCCGTCGCCCGATGGACGCCGACGCGACCGGCCCCGGCGTCGCTGCAGATCGGCGCGAACGCGCGAGCACCAGCCGGAGTGCAGTCGGTCAGGAACGTGTAGTGGCCTACGCTCTTCGGCCAGAGCGTCAGTTGCGCGTCGGGGATTGCCAGCGCATCGGGAATGACGTTGTCGGCGACCGGCAGGATCGGATCGCCGAAACCTGCGACCAGTTCGACCGGCACTGCGATGCTCGCGAGGCTCTCGGGAAGAATCGCCGGTCCGAGCGCGGGCGCGATCGAGAACACCGCACGCACGCGCGGATCGCGGTGCGACTCCGCGTTGGCCGCCTCGGCGGCGCGATACGCGGGATCGCTCGATGCGAGCGCGGCGGCGCGCGCTGCGACGTTCGGAACGGTCGGCGTCGCCTCGTCCGTGCACAGCGGCGTCGCCGGATGGTGCGCGCAGTAGGGCGCGATCAGCGCGGGATTGGCGCGCGCTCCGGCGATGGCCAAGACGGTGTAGCCGCCGAGCGAAAAACCCGCGGCGCCGATGCGCTTCGGGTCGACGCGCGTGCCCAGATCGGCCTGGGCCAGCACGCCGTCGATAACGTGAGAAAGATCGTCCGCGCGTAGCCACCACAGCGTCGCACCCGCTACCGTCGGCGCCTCGAGCGCATTGTTGCCCGGATGATCGACGGAGGCGACCAGATAACCGTGAGCCGCGAGCGACGCGCACAACCACGAGAGATCCATGGCCGTTCCGCCCGTGCCGTGCGAGACCACGATGAAGGGTAGACGAGCCGGAGCCGGCGCGATTGCGGCGTCTTGGGCGGCCTCGCCTTCCACGAAGAACGGTGCGCCCGGCGGCCCCACCTCGATCGGGCGCACCGTCGTGCCCGCGACCGCCGGATACCAAACGATGACGGTGAGCTTGCCCGACGTATTGCCGCGCAGCGCGGTGTTGCCCGCGACGCTGAGATACCGGTAACCCACCGGTGCGTCCGCCGCCGCGGCAACGCCGGCGGCGAGGCCGAAGCAGAGCGCGCCGAACAACGCGAGCCGTTTAGCGTACGGGAATTGCAAGATCGCACTCCAAAGCGTTTGCCGCGACGCGGGCGGGATCGCTGAGATAGGTGGTGACGAACGGCGCATCGCGCAACTCGATCCGGCCGCCGAGCACCCAGGCGGCGAAGAGCACGTCGTAACCATGCGTGATGCGTTGGTACGGTCCGCGATGCCGGAAGACGGCATAACGCCCGCCCGGCACCGTCGCGTCGCGCAAGCCGTCGGCTCGTGCGCCGGCGACATCCGCGCCCGGCACGAGCGTGAGGCAGCCGGCGAAGCGCAGCGTCTCGTGCTCGTCGAGATCGGGCGAACCCGACGAGACGCCGAACACCTCGGCGCCGGGAAGAAAACCGCGTTGCAGCGCGACGCGATAGAGCCGGAGCATCACCGGATCGAGTTCGTCGTATGGTCCGCTGTGATGCAGGGCCAGCGCCTCGCGCGGCTGGTACGTCTCGATGCGCGGCTCGGGAATGTCGTTCGCCGCAGGTAGACTCGCGGCGGGCACGAGCGGTAGCGCCGTGCGGGCGCTGCGAAAGGCGCTCGGGCTCATCTCGAACGCGCGCGCAAACGCTCGACCGAACGCGCTCGGCGAATCGTAGCCGCAGCGCAGCGCGATCTCGATGATCGGCGCGTTGCCGTGACGCAGCTCGTGCGCGGCGCGCTGCATGCGGTGGCGCACGATGTACGCGTTGAGGTTTTCACCGAATGCGAGACGGAAGATGCGGTGAAAGTGAAAGGGCGAGAAAGCGGCGACCCCGGCGATGCCTTCGAGCGTCAAGCGTTCGTCCAAGTGGGCGCGGACGTACATGCCCGCACTCGCCAGGCGGCTCTCCACGCTCGGGTTCTCCATGACCAGCATGCTTCGAGCATAGCCGGTCGCCTCCGTGCGGGCTCTGCCGATCTTGCCTCAGTCGATGCGCGCGGTGTAGCCCACCCGACGAATCGTGCGGATCAGCGGTTTGGCGCCGCGGTCGCCGAGTTTGCCGCGCAGATACGAGACGTACGTCTCGACGATGTTGGGTTCAACCGCCGTGTCGCTGCCCCAGACGGCGTCGAGCAGTTGCCGCCTGGTGAAGACGCGTCCCGGCTCGCGCAAGAGCGTGGCGAGCAGGTCGAACTCGCGCGCCGTCAGCGCGATCGGCCCGAGCGACGTCTCGACTTCGCGCGTCGCGACGTCCATCACCACGTCGCCGTACGCGATGACGTCGCGCCGGGCCAGGTGCGGCCGGCGCAGTTGCGCGCGCAGGCGCGCCGCGATCTCGGCGAGATCGAACGGTTTGCCGACATAATCTTCGGCGCCGGCCAGCAGTCCGGCGATCTTGTCCTGCGCGTCCGAGCGCGCTGAGAGCATCACGATCGGCGACTCGGTCAAGCGACGGATGAGCGGCAAGAGCGAGATGCCGTCGATCTTGGGCATCATGACGTCGAGCACGATGATGTCGGGCTTCATCGTTTTCAGCAGCGCCAGCGCTTCGACGCCGCCCGGCGCCGAGGTGACGATGAAGCCGTGTTGCGTCAGCCCGATCTCGAGCATGTCGCGCATGTTCCGCTCGTCGTCGACGACGAGCACGGTCGAACTACCGAGCGAGCGCATGAACTTCCTCATCGGCTAAGGGGAACGTCAGCGTGAAGACCGTTCGGCCCGGCACCGACTCGAGGCGCACCTCGCCGCCCCAACGTTCGGTCACGCCCTTCACGATCGCCAAGCCGAGGCCGAGGCCTTCGGTCTCGGAGCGATCCCGGCCGCGATAAAAGCGTTCGAAGATCCTTTCGCGCTCGTCGGCTGCCACGCCCGGCCCGCGGTCGCTCACCGAGATCGACGTGCGCCCCTCGTGGGCGGAGACGGCGATCGCCACCTCCGTGCCGGGCGCGTACTTCAGGGCGTTCTCGACGAGGTTCCCGAGCGCATCGGCGAAGTCGTCGGCGTCGATGACGATGCTGCCGGCGTCCGTCGCGAGCAGCGAGATCGTGCGTTCCGGATACCGGCGGCGCATGGTTTCGAGAGACGCTTGCGCTGCGCCGGCCACGTCGAGCAGGCGGGGCACGCCGGCCGGCGATTCGAGACGGGCCAGCGTCAGCATCTTGGCCACGAGCACGCGCATGCGCGCCGTCTCCGCGCGCAGACCCTCGACGATCCGCTCGTCGAACGCCTGCACGCCGCCGCGGCTCGCGCGCAGGATGTCGACGTAGCCGCTGACGATGGTGAGCGGCGTGCGCAACTCGTGAGCGGTTTCGGCGAGGAAGCGCTGGTAGCGCTCTGCCGCTTCACGGCGCTCTTCACTCTTTGCTTCGAGCAGCCGGCGTTCCGCACGGACGTGGCCGGCGGCGCGCGCCGCTGCGATTCCGGCGAGCGCGATCACGCCGAGAACGACGGCTGCGGCATCGCACGCTAGCCACAGGCCCAGCGAGTCGGTGTCGGGGCTGACGGTGATCGTGAGGATGTCGCCCTCGACGTGCGCGGGCGCGATGTGCGCGAGCGCGCCCGCGACCGAGGCAACGAAGGAGTGCGGCTGCTGCGCGTTGCCCGGCCCGGGCAGCCCGATTCCGGGCGCGGGTAGTCCGTTGCCGGCACCGGGAGGTCCGCCGGGTGGGGCGCCTTCGGGCCCGGGTGGCAGGGCACGCGAGAGGTACGTACCGTTGCGCGCCTCGATCAACCGTCCGGCGTCTTCGTCGAAGACGACGACGCTCAAGCCGGGGCGCCACAGCGAGCGTGCCGTCTTCTCGTCGAACGGAGCGCTCGCATCGATCAGGACGCGCGCGAGTTGGCCCTGTTGCACAACCGCGTCCGCCACGGCGCGCACGCGAACGAGCCACGTGCAGATTCCGGCTGCGACCGTCAGCGCGATCGCAAGCGCAGCAGTCGCGGCGACTCGGCGGGCCATAATGCCAGCTAGCGTATGCGGGCAACCTTAACCGGGCCTGTGAAGCCGCGGCGAGCTTGCTTCCTGCAACCGGCGAGGCTGCGGCCGGAGTTGAGCCGGGCGTGAAGATGCAAGCAGTTTCCGTCGCCCAGGCCGGCGCAGCCCTCTCGGTCTCGGAGATCGAGCGCCCCGAGCCCCCTGCGGGCCACGTTCGCGTGCGGGTTCACGCCTGCGGGATCTGCCACAGCGACATGTTTACGGTCAATGCGGCCTATCCGGGCATCGCCTTGCCGCGCGTTCCCGGGCACGAAATCGCCGGCGTGATCGACGCGACGGGCCCCGGCGTGACCACCTGGAAGGCCGGCGAACGCGTGGGCGTCGGCTGGTTCGGCGGCTCCGACGGCACCTGCGATTCGTGCCGGCGCGGCGACTTCATCACTTGCCGGAACGGCAAGGTGTCGGGCATTTCGTTCGACGGCGGCTACGCGCAGTACACGGTCGTTCCCGCCGACGCTCTCGCGCGGCTACCCGATGCGCTCTCGTTCGAAGAAGCCGCGCCGCTGCTCTGCGCGGGCGTGACAACGTTCAATAGTCTGCGTCATTCGGGCGCGACGGCCGGCGAACTGGTTGCGATTCTCGGCATCGGCGGCTTGGGACACCTGGGCGTGCAATACGCGTCCAAGATGGGCTTCCGGACGGTGGCCATCGCCCGCGGCCGCGATAAGGAAGCCTTGTCGCGCGAGTTGGGCGCCGCGCACTACATCGACAGTTCCGCGCAGGACGTCGCGGCCGAACTCACCGCGCTCGGCGGCGCGAAAGTGGTGCTGGCCACGGTGACGAACGGCGCCGCGATGGCGGCCACGCTCGGCGGCCTCGGCATCGACGGGAAGCTGATCATCCTCGGCGCGCCCTTCGATCCGCTGCCGGTTCCCGCGTTCGCGCTCATCGGTGGGCGCAAATCGATCGCGGGCTGGCCCTCCGGCACGTCGATCGACTCCGAGGACACGCTCAATTTCAGCGCGCAGACGGGCATTCGGCCGATGATCGAAACGCTTCCGCTCGAGCGCGCGCAAGAAGGCTACGAACGCATGATGTCGGGTGCGGCGCGCTTTCGGGTCGTGTTGACGATCTCCTAACGCAGAACGCGCTTAGGAGACACCCGCGGGCGCGGGGCGCAAATCACCGTCGAGGTGCGGCGGAGCCAGCGGCTCGTCGTCGCTCTTGGCGTTCGGCGTGACCTGCTTCGGCGCCATCCAGACGTACGCGTTGGGCACGAGCAGCATGGTCAGGATCAGCGAGCTGAGCACGCCGCCGATCACGACGATGCCCAAGCTCGCGCGCGAACTCGAGCCCGGTTCGAGCGCGAGCGCGAGCGGCAGATTGCCGGCCATGACCGAGACGCTGGTCATCACGATCGGGCGGAATCGCGTGTGCGCGCTTTCTTTGATCGCGGCGATCTTGTCGTAGCCGCGTCCGCGCAACGTGTTCGCATAGTCGACGAGCAGGATGCCGTTCTTGGTGGCGATGCCGATCAGCAAGATGATGCCGATCAGCGAGAACAGGTTGAGCGTCTTGTGCGTCAAGANNCCGACCGCGGCCACCGGCACCGAGAAGAGGATGATGAACGGCGACCGGTAGCTGTTGTACAGCGCGACCATCAACAGGAAGACCAGGATGACCGACAGGACGATCGACTGGCCCAAGCCGTTGAGCGTCTGACGCATGAAGTCTTGTTGGCCGAGCGGCGCCGGACGCACCACGATGTTGGGCGGCAGTCGCAGCGTGGGGAGTTGCTTGAAGAACGCGGCTTCCACGGTCGAAAGCGACGAGCCCGCCGCGAAGTTTGCGTCGACGTGGATGACGGAATTGCGGTCGGTTCTCGTGACCAGCGGTGAGGTCGGACTGAGCTGGAAGTGCGCGATGTCGCCGAGATGCACGATGTTGCCGCTGTTGGAGCGGATCGGGATCTGCTTGATCGATTCCAGTTCGGTCTGATACTCGAGCGGATAGATGACCTGGATTTCTTCCAGACCCTGCGGCGTTTCGAATTGCGTCACCACGTCGCCGCCGAAGGCCGCGCCTGCGGCATTGGCCGCGCTGCCCAAGTCCACGTCGAGCGCCTGCGCCTTGGCCCGGTCGAAGAGCACGGAGACCTGCGGAGCGAGATCGGTGCCCGAACTGTTGACGCCCGTCGCACCGGGCGTCTTGCGCAAGAGATCGAGCACTTTGACCGCGGCCGCGGTCGGGTCGCCGCCGACGATGTCGGCCACCAACAGGTCGATCGGCTGGGAGTTGCCGCCCGTCGACGACGTGGAGGGAACGACGAAGGTCTGCGCGTTGGGCAGTTCCTTGTGCGCCAAGTCGCGCAATTGCTCGACCCAATAGTCGGTGCTGTGCTTGCGCCCATCTTTGAGGAAGATCGTGACCTGCCCGACGTTGCCCAGCAACACGTAGCCGCCGAAGCCGGCCGAATAGCCGCCCGCGCTCGTAACGTCGGCATCGACGTCGGAGAGCTTGTCGACCTTCCGTTCCAGCTTGAAAACGTCGTCGCGCACCTTGGTCAGCGGCGTGCCCACGGGATAGGTTACCTGGACGTAGATTTGGCCGCGGTCGGTCGCCGGCAGAAACTCTTCGCCGATGATGCCCAGCGGCACGAGCGCGATCGAGCCGAAGAACGACACGGCGCAGATGAGCGCCACGAGTGCGCCGTTGCGCATCGCCCAGGGCAGAACGTATTGGGAATAGACGTCGCGCGTCTTATCGAAGCCCGCGGTGAACCAGTTGACGATGGGCCACGGCTTCCACGTCGATTTGAGCGCCCAGAGGCCGGCCAGCGTCGGCGTGATCGTGAACGACACGAACAGCGAGGTCAACGTCGAGATGACCACGACGACGGCGAATTCGTTGAGGTTGCGGCCNNTCACGGCCTTTGACGGCCGCCTCCGCGGGCGGCTCGCCGAGTTCGGCGTGGTGGCGCTCGATGTTCTCCAGAACCACGGTGGAGTCGTCGACGAGGATGCCGATCACCAGCGACATCGCGAGCAGCGAGATCGTGTCGAGCGTCAGCCCGAGCAACTTCATCGAGGTCAACGCGATCGCGAGCGACGTCGGAATCGAGACGCAGACGACCAGCGCGTTACGCCACGAGCGCAGGAAGAAGACCATGGCCAAGCCGGTGAGCAGGATGCTCTCGAGCAGCGTCCGGGTTACCAGATCGATCTGCTGCTGCGTGAACTTCGACTGCGTGTTGATGACTTGGAAGTCGATTTCGGGAAACTGCCGTTTGAGGGCCGGCAGTTGCGCGAGGACGTTCTCCGAAGCCACGACCTCGCTCGCGTCGGAGGCCTTCTGCACGCTGATGAACAGCCCGGGTTTGCCGTTGATCTGCGCGATGCGCCGGACGGGTTCGTAGCCTGCGACGACGTGAGCCACGTCCTGCACGCGATGCAAGGCGTTGCTCGCCGACCACGGGTTGATGTTGCCGGGCAGCGCAGACACGCCGCCGAAGGGCGCGTTGACCTGCCCTGCGGTGAGTCCGGTCGTCGTCGGGCTCGTGGGCGGCGCGATGGGCAGGCGCGCGACGGAGTTGACGTCGGTGACGTCGCCGCGCACGTCGATCGTGGTTTCGCGATCGGGTTCGTACGCGATGCCGCCGGGCACGCGGTTGTTCTGGGTCGAGACCGCGCCGATCACGTCGGTCAGCGTCAAGCCCTGCGAGAGCAGCCGGAACGGATCGACCTCGACCTCGTACGCCGGGGTGACGTCGCCGATGACGTTGGCGAACGAAACGCCGGGAATCTGCTGAATGCGCGGCGCGATCGTGTTGTCGACGTAGAGCGAGAGTTGGCCCGGCGAGAGTTTTTTCGACGAGAGCGCGAGCGTGATGACGACGGATTCGCTCGGGTCGTTGATGGCCACCGTCGGCGCCGTCAGGTTCGTCGGTAACTCTTTGGACGCATTCTGCACGGCCTTCTGCGTGAGCGTCAAGTCGGTGGCGATGTCGGAACCGAGCGAGTAGACCGCGGAGATCGTGGCCCGGCCCTGCTGCACGACCGAATTGATGGTCTGCAGATCTGTCGAGCCCGACAGGTTCTGCTCGATGGGCGAGACGATGTTGTCGCGCATGACCGAGACCGACGCGCCGTTATCCACCACCGTGATCGAGATCGTGGGCTGGGTCACGTTCGGGTAGAGTTGCTTGACGATCGTGACCGTCGAGATGATGCCGCCGAAGAGCATCAAGGAGACCAGCACGAAGACGAGCGTGGGCCGCTTGATGAAGAGCCTGGTCAGGCTCATCGAATGGCGACCTTCTGTCCGTCGCCCACGCTGGTTTGCCCGTCGCGAATAACGCGCGTGCCTGCGCCGAGTCCCGAGACGACCGCGCTCGTATTGTCTTCGGCGATCTCCCGGACGGCGACCGTCCGGACCGTGCCGTCGCGAGCGACGGCCAACACGCGATTATGATTGTCGTCGGTGAACGCGGTCGCCGGGACGCGCACCCCGCGCACGGTGGGCAGCACGATCTGACCGACGACGGCCATGCCCGGGCGCAGCCGCCGGTCGGGGTTGGCCAGCACGACCTTGACTTGAAAGTCGGTCGATCCGGGCGCAATTTGATTGAGCACGCCGACGACCGTTCCGCGGAGTTTCGCGTCGTGCAGATCGGAGGCGGTGACCGTCGCCGCCGAGCCGTTGTCGATCGCGGCGATCTGACTGCCGGAACCGCGCAAGATGGCGTAGATCGGATCGACTTGCTGCAACGTGAAGATCTGGCGCGAGCCCGGGTACTCGCCTTGATTCAAGTTCCGGTTGACCACCACGCCGTCGATCGGCGAGTAAATGGCGGCTTTGGCGATTTGGACGCGCTCTTGCTGCGCCTGCGCGAGGGCGGCTTGTTCCTGAGCCTTGGCCTGCTCGATCGAGCTCGACTGGAGCCCGTTGGAACCGAGCGTTCCGTTGGCCGCGACGTTGGATCGCGCGCTGGCCAGAGCGGCTTGGGCGGCGGTGAGGGCTTGCTGGTCGTTGCGGACCGTCGTTATCTGATCGCGGTAGGTTTGTTCGGCGATGTAGCCTTTCTCGCTCAACTGCCGATCGCGGCCGAGATCGATCGTGTCTTTGGCCAGCGTCTCGCGGGCTTGGTTCACCGCGGTCTCAGCCGTACGCGCCGAATCGACGCCCTGCGAGATCGAGAGCGAACCCGCATAGGCCGTATGGGTCGTATTCGCCCGTGCGCTGTTGGCCGTGGCGATATCGGAATTGAGCGCCGCGACGAGGTCGGCCGTGTCCAATTGAGCGAGCAGCTCGCCTTTGTGGACGGTATCGCCCTCCTGGACGTTGACCGCGTCGGCGGCTTCGACCAGGTTCGATTGGATGGCCACGTTCTGATACGGGGCCACGATTCCGGGCAGCACCTCGAACGGCCTGATCGTACCGTTATCGGCGATCTCGGTGGCGACGAACGGCGGCGGCGCAGCCTTCTTGTCGGGCTTGGCGCTACAGCCGGCCAGCGCAACGAGAAGCGCGGTCGCGGCCACGGCCGGAATTCGAACGGCGTGACGGGAACGGGGCATATGGTCCCATACTAAGGTCTGCGGGGAGTGCTGTCCTGGATGCCTCCTGGGAACGCCGGATCGCGCGGGACGAATCCCAGGAAGCCGGGGTACAATGGCGTGGTGGAGTCGCTTGGCGCCAAGGTGCTCGTCGTCGACGACGAGGCGCCCATACGGGATCTGTTAGAGTACGGACTGGAACGGGCCGGATTCTCGGTGCGCTGCGTGCCCGACGGCAGGCTCGGGCTCGACGCGCTCCGCACCTGGCGCCCCGACATCGTCGTGCTCGACGTCATGTTGCCCGAAGTCGACGGCATGACGCTGCTGCCCGAATTGCGCCGGTTGACCGAAGTGCCGATCGTCATGTTGAGCGCGCGCAGCGAAACGAGCGACAAGGTCGATGCGCTCACCAGCGGCGCCGACGATTACGTCGCCAAGCCTTTCGAACTCGAGGAACTCGTCGCGAGGCTGAACTCGGCCTTGCGCCGCCCGCGTCTCGAGCAGCGCCAAACGTTCGCCTACGACGACCTCACCGTCGATCTCGAACGCCGGGCGGTTTTCCGCGGCGAGCGCCGCATCGATCTGTCGACGCGCGAGTTCGACTTGCTGCTCACCTTCGTGCGCAACCCAGAGCGCGTCTTCAGCCGGTCGGAGCTGCTGGATTTGGTCTGGGGCGTCGATCGCGACATCGTGCCGAATACCGTCGAGACCTACATCTCCTACTTGCGCGCGAAGATCGATAGCGGCGAGCCCGTGCGTTTGATCCAAACCCTGCGCGGCGTGGGGTACGCGTTGCGGGCGACGCCGCGGTGAACGTCTCGTTCGAGCGCCGCGCGCTGTTCTTCTCGACCGTCGCGGTCGCGGGCACCCTGACCATCCTGGTCTTCGCGCTCGCGCTCGCACTCTATTCGGTGTACGTGCGCGGCGTGGGCGTGCAGTTGAACGACTCCCTGGAGGAGATTCGCGCGTACGTCGCGCTTCACGGGCAACCGCGTCGCGCCGACGAGCTCGCCGCCGCGGTGGCGTCGCGGCTGGTGCGGCCGCAGGCCGCGATCTTCGTGCTCGATCCCGAGCGGCGAGCCGAGATCCGCTGGAACCGCGCGCTGCGTTCGACCGACCGTTCCTCCGCGACGGTTTCGCTCAGCCCGCGCAGCCGAGTGCGCATCGATACGCCCAACGGGCTCGCCTCGCAATTGCTCATGGGCTTGGGCACGCTCTTCGGATTGACGCCGGTGCAAGCTCAGTTCGGCCAGATCAGCGTCATCGTGCGGCCCTCCGAACCGGAATTGGTCGCCTCCGTCGAGCCCTTCGTGCCCTGGTTTCTCATTGCGGAACTGGTGGCGCTCGCGCTGGGCTTCGCGCTGGCCCGGATCCTGACGCGCCAGGCCTTGCGGCCGCTGGCCGAGGTCACCGCCGCATTGGAACGCTTTGCGACCGGCGATCTCACGCCGCAGCCCGTGGGCACCGATTCACGCCACCGGCTCGACGCGCTGGCGCGCGCGTACAACGGCGCGATCGAGCAGGTGTCGCATGCGTTCGCCGAGCGCGACCGCGCGCAGGCCGGCATGCGCCAATTCATCGCCGATGCGGGCCATCAGTTGCGCACGCCGCTGACCGTCATCCGCGGCTTCACCGCGATTCTGCGCCAGGGAGACCTGCGCCAAACCGGCGATTACGAACGCATCTTGGATGCGATCAACCGGCAGAGTCTGGCGATGGGCTCGCTGATCGATAAGCTGATCCTGCTCGAGCGCTGGGAGAGCGCACCGGAACCGGTTCCCTCGGAGAGCATCGACGTCACGCAACTCGTCGACGACGTGGTGTCGCCGATCGCCGAAGTCCATCCGCAGCGCCTGCGTTTGGAGATTACCGACGCGCGTTCCGCCGCGATCGATCCGAGCGATCTGGTGCAAGCCGTGACGAATCTGGTGGACAACGCGCTGAAGTACACGACGGGCGCCGTCACCGTGCGCGTCGGCGGTACCGGCGAACGAACCTCGATCGATGTGATCGACGAGGGTCCGGGTATGAATGCGAGCGAGTTACGCCACATCTTCGACCGCTTTTACCGCGGTGCCAATCGAGAGATCGAAGGTTCGGGACTCGGCCTGGCAATCGCGCGGCGCGCGATCGAACGCGCCGGCGGCACGATTTCCGTGCAGAGCACGCCCGACATCGGCTCTCATTTCACGATCGCGCTGCCGGGCGTGACCCCGCGGCGCGTGCCCGTCGCGCCGAGACTCACCGCGGGCGTCTGATCGGATGCGTCGTTCTGACCGGCCGGCGCGCAAGGGCGCTTGCGACATCGGGTTGCTTAATCGGGCGTTAATATTGAATGACGAGAAGACCCTACAGGTTGCCCGTCGCCCTGACGGGGAATAGCAGCGTTACTATGGGCAGTTCACAACCGCATGCCGAGCTCAAGCACGGCGATCACGTCGAGATCCCCGGCGAGGGCCTGACGGGCACCGTCGTCGCCGCGCACCCGCACAACGTCGAGGTCCGCGTCCTCGTCGACGGCGGCGAGCAGCACCGCCATTACGCATACGAGTCCGTGCGTCGCCTACCGACGCTCGACGAAGCGTCGAAGTTCGTCGATCACTGACCTGTACGCAGGCCCCCCGGCGTCGGTCGGTCGGGGGGGCTTCAGCGGCCGCCGTGACCGAGGTGCCAGCCGTGTTCGGGACAGGCGTACGCCGCTAGGCCCACGCTCGTCCGCGGAATCGCGCGTTCGGCGAGTTTTTTCGTCTTGAACGCGCTCTTGGGCGACCCGTTCTTGTTGTAGCACGAGCGCGCGCCTCCGCTCTTGCGTGGGTTATCGCCTGGCACGCGAGCCACGTTCGACACCATGCAACCGTCAGCATCCGCCCGGCGGAGATGTTCTGCGCGCCCGGCGCGCGACGATCGCGTTCACGTTTGATAAGCAAACCTTCACGCGATCTTGTCGGGATGCGGTTACGATACGTGCATGACGACGACGACGCTCGCGACCGCCCCGCTCGCCTCCGAAGAATTGCGCCGCATCGATGCATATTGGCGAGCGGCCAATTACTTGTCGGTCGGGCAGATCTATCTGCTGGACAATCCGTTGCTCCGTCGCGAATTGCGGTCCGAGGACGTCAAGCCGCGGCTGCTCGGTCATTGGGGCACTACGCCCGGGCTCAACTTCATGATCGCGCACCTCAATCGCGCGATCAAGGCGCGCGACCTCAACGCGATCTTCGTCTGCGGACCGGGGCACGGTGGCCCCGCCGTGGTGGCCAACGCGTACCTCGAGGGAACGTATAGCGAGATCTATACGAAGGTCTCTCCGGACGAGGAAGGCATGAGGTTGCTCTTCCGCCGTTTCTCGTTTCCGGGCGGCGTCGGCAGCCACGCGACGCCGGAGGTGCCGGGCTCGATTCACGAGGGCGGAGAACTCGGGTATTCGATCCTCCACGCCTACGGCGCGGTTTTCGACAACCCCGATCTGCTCGCGGTCTGCGTAGTCGGTGACGGCGAGGCCGAGACGGGAGCGCTCGCGACGAGCTGGCACTCGAACAAGTTTCTCGATCCCGAACGGGACGGCGCGGTGTTGCCCATCCTGCACCTCAACGGCTACAAGATCGCAGGCCCGACCGTCCTCGCGCGCTTGCCCCGCGAAGAGCTCGTCGACTTGTTCCACGGGTACGGCTACGAACCGCAGTTCGTCAGCGGACACGAGCCGGAGGCGATGCACCAGTTGTTGGCCGCAAACCTCGACCGCGCGCTCGACGAGATCAAACGCATTCAGACCGAGGCGCGGGCCGGCGGCTTCCGCACGCGACCGCGCTGGCCCATGATCGTGTTCGAGAGCCCCAAGGGCTGGACCGGGCCCGTCGTCGTCGACGGCAAGCAGATCGAGGGCACGTTCCGCGCGCATCAAGTGCCCATCGCGGAGGTGCGCGAGAACGCGGAGCATCGCACGATCCTCGAAAATTGGATGCGGAGTTATCGCCCCGAGGAACTCTTCGACGAGGGTGGCAGCCTCATTCCGGAGCTTGCCGAGTTGGCGCCGGCGGGCTCGCGGCGCATGAGTGCGAACCCGCATGCCAACGGCGGCCTGCTGCTGCAAGACCTGCACCTGCCGGACTTCACGAACTACGCGCTCGCGGTTCCCGTGCCGGGGGCCGTCGAGGGCGAGGCCACGCGCGTGCTCGGCGCGTTTCTGCGCGACGTGGCCGCCGCCAACCGGCACAACTTCCGCGTCTTCGGCCCCGACGAGACCGCATCCAACCGTCTCGATGCGCTCTTCGAAGTGACCGACCGCGTCTCGACCGCTGAAATTCTGCCCGGCGACGACCACGTCGCCAACGTCGGCCAAGTGATGGAAGTGCTCAGCGAGCACATGTGTCAGGGCTGGCTCGAGGGCTATTTGCTCACCGGCCGCCACGGTTTCTTCTCGTGCTACGAGGCCTTCATCCACAT
>PLFC01000095.1 GCA_003136655.1 Vulcanimicrobiota bacterium | reverse complement strand
GCTTGGCCGAGCAGACCCATCGTTTCGAAGTTGAAGACGTTGACCAGCGCCACGAAGTGCGTGCCCTTCATGTCGAAGGAATACCAGCCGTCGCCCGGCCCGCGCTTACCGAAGCTCGTAAAGTATGCTTTGCCGGCATCGCCGATCACGTCGTGCTCGCCGGGAAGCGTGAACAGCGGAGCTTTCAGGCGGCCGAGAATGTTCTTCGCGTCGTCGAATTGCGCGGGTTTGGAGAGGTGGGTGACGTCGCCGGTGTGCATGACGAACGCCGGTTGCCGGGCGAGCCCGTTGATCGCATCGACCGTCGCGACCAGCGTGTCGGCAACGTGCTCGTTGGCCGGTTGATGGAAGCCGATGTGGCTGTCGCTGATCTGCACGAAGCTCCACGACGGCGCGTCGGCAGCGCCTGCAGCCGCGCGCACCACGCCCAAGTCCGAGACGGTAAAGACGATGCCCGCGCCCGTCCATCCGACGTGCTCGAGAAATGCGCCGCGCTTCATTTCGCCCGGCTTCCGGCGGCGGGCAACACCACGACCACGGCTTTCATATACGGATGCAGCGCGCAGAAGTACGCGAACGTCCCCGGCTTGGTAAACGTGCGCGTAAACGTCTCGCCGGCATCGAGGCCGCCGGAGTCGAAGGTCTTGTCGCTTGCGGTGACCGTATGCGCGTCGTTGTCGTCGTTGACGAATCTGACCGTATCGCCGACGTGAACCGTGACTTTGGCGTCGTGGTAGGCGTAATTCTCGATGTGGACGACCGCGGCGGGTTTCGTGGCCGCCGCTACGGCCGCCGGCGAAAGCGCCCAAGCCGCGACGAGGGTGAGTGCGAATTTGTGCAGCATGATCCCGATACGCCGCCGCTCGCCCCGCCGGATCACTCGGACAAAACAGAAAAAGCCCGGGGTCGGCGCCGACGCCTACCCCGGGCTCGATTTTCGTTACCGGCTCTCTATGGAGCGGCGGCAGTCCAGGTGGAACCGTCGGCGTAGGTCACCTTCGTGACGGTGCACTTTGCCTTGGATCCGTCGTAGACCAGCTGGGTGTAGTGCTTCCACACCGACACCGAAGCGTTGGGCAGCAGGTTACCGCTCCACGAGTCGGTGACGTGGAATGCCTGGTAGCTTCCGTCGACCGTGAAGCTCGAGACCGGCTTCGAGCTGACGTTGGTCGCCGTCACGGTGACGCCGTTGGTGTACTGCATCTGCGCGGTCAGGATGCCCTGATCGGTAATGTAGGCGACGTCGCACGTCTTGATCTTTACCGGGGCGCTTCCGCCTGAGGTGCTCACGACAGCCACGGTGGTCGCCGCCGAGAGAAAAAGGCTCGCCAAAATTCCCATGAGTTATCCTCCAAGCTCGAAACGTCGAGTTTCAACAGCGGCTGGCACAGGACGCACCGCAGCGCTACTATCTTTGAATATACCTTTTGTGCGCTAGGTTACCCTCTCGGGGAAAGTTTTCACGGGTCGCGCCGGAAACAGCGACTCGCCCGGGGTGCCGATGGCCCCGAGCACGCCCAGCGCTTGCGCGCCGGCACGGAAGGCCTCGAATTGTTCGGCGTTCGTAAAGCGGTAGACCACGGCCGACTCCGTGCCGGAATCCGCGCCGAAGACCAGGACGCCGCGAAAGCCGGCGGCCGCGACGATTGGAGGAACGATGCCGCGCACGCGTTGCGGCTCGATGACTACCCGTTCGAAGGCATAGGCGTCGGTCGAGCCCGGATCGATCTCCACGTCGCCCGCGCGGGCGAAGAGGCGATACAGCGCGAGCGAGCCCGATTCGGCGACGGCGCGATGCTGGGCTTCGAGTCGTTGGTCGCCCCAAGCGGCCGCAACGTGCCCGAACGCCTCGTGTCCGTCCAACTCCAGCAGCGCCACCACGCGCCGGCCGTTTGCGGACCCGAGCACGGCCGCCGCGCGCGCCTTGGCCGCCGACGTGCGAGCCTTCTCGATCAGCGTCTCGTAGGCGGAGAGTACCGCGTCTTCGCGGCCCGCTTCGGCGTGCGCGATCTCGATCGCGCACCACGCGCCGGGCGGAAACGACACCGGCGCTCCACCCGGGCGATGATCGACCAGCGTATGGCGCTCAATATCCTCGTGCGGACGGCTCATCAGCGGCTCGCCGCTGAGGCTGCCGCCAGCGCCTGCTCGACGGCCTCGCTCAGACCCTCGACCGAGGGTTCGCCGTCGAAGGCGTAGCCGTTGATGAAGATCGACGGCGTGCCCTCGATGCCGCTTTCATTGCCCGACTTCACGTCGCGCTCGATGCGGTTTCGGAACGTGTTCCGCGCGACCGCGCCCTCGACGGCATCGGCATCGACGCCGATGGCGTCGGCGTACGTGCGCAAGTCGGGGATCGTCAGGGCCCGCTGATTACGAAACAGCAGATCGTGCATTTGCCAGAACTTCCCGGCTGCCGCCGCGGCCTCCGAGGCCTCCGCCGCGGCGCGCGCGTGCGGGTGCATCGAGAGCGGATAGTGCCGGAAGACGAGCGCGACGCGTCCGTCGTACTTCGCGAGCACCGCGTCGAGTGCCGTGGCCGCGTCGCCGCAATACGGGCACTCGAAGTCGCCGAATTCAGTGATGACGACCGGGAAATCGAGCGAGCCGCGAACGTGATCGTCGCGGCTCGGCTCCGGAACTAAGTCTGCGCCGGGTTGGGACATGAATGCTCCTCTGGAAGGTTTCCAGTAGGTGTCATGTGCCCAACCCGCGCCGGGCTCAAACGACGCGATTACTGCGGAGAGGCCTCCCACACCACGCCGTAGCCGGATCCGCCGACCTGCGAAGTGCCGTAGATGTTGCCGGCCGCATCGAAGACCGGGTTGGCGAAGATATAGCCGCCGTCCGTGCCGCCGGTGAACTCGTGCACCGAGTTGTACGTCCACGTTCCACCCGAGTTGGTCAGTTCGTAGACCGAACCGGAACCGTACTCACCGTCGCAATGCGTCGTGCCGTACACGTTGCCCGACGCATCGACGTACGGCGTGCGGAACGGGCCGGAGACGCCGTAGCCCGGCGTGCTGTAGAGCGTCGCGAAGCTCCAGCTTCCGTTCGCGGGACTCAATTCGTAGATCGTGCCGCCGCTGTTGACGCCGCCGTCGGTGGCGCCGCCGTAGAGGTTGCCGTATTTATCGAACGTCAGGCCCGAGTACGGCGTCTCGCCGTCGGTCGTGCCCTGGAAATTCCAGAGGATGTTCTCGGACCAGCCGGAGCGGCTCGGAACCAGTTGATACACGGTGCCGAGCGACGCGCTGCCGCCCTGCGACGTCGTGCCGTAGAGGTTGCCCGATCCGTCGAAAACGAGGCCGCCCACCGGCACTTGCCCGTCGCCGGTCTTGCCGCCGAAGCTATACAGCACCGACTCGGAATACGTGCCGCCCTTGGCCTTGGTCAGCTTGTAGACCGAACCGTAGCCGTATGCTCCGCCCGCGCTCGTGGTGCCGTAAACGTTGCCCTTTGCGTCGAAGACCAGGTCGCCGTCCGAGGGCTCGTAGCCGTTGTTGCCGTTGAGGAAGCTGTAGAGATCTTTCTCGAGTTTCGCGCCGCCCTTTTCGGTACCGGTCAATTCGAAGACCGTACCGCCGCCGCCACCGCCGCCGGCCGTGGTGCCGAAGAGATGACCGCCGGGGCCCGGAATCAGCCGTGCGCCGGGCGACGAGCCGTCGGAGCCGCCGTTGAAGCTGTACAAAACTTCGTATTGGAAGCCTTTGGCGGTATGCTTCAATTCGAACGCGGTGCCGTTCCCGTTGCCGCCGCCGGCCGCCGTGCCGAAGAGATTTCCGGACTTGTCGAGCGAGATGCCGTCGACGGGGCTTCCGCCGTCGGAGCCGCCGGTAAACGTATGCAAGACCGTAAAGTTCCAGGTCTGCGCGCTCGCGGCCATCGGCGCGAGTGCCGTCGCCAGCGACAGTGCGGCGGTAGCGGCCAAACTCAAGCGAATATTTCCCACGTGCGGTGCTCCTTAACGGGCATCAGTCTCTTCGAGGGGTAGCTTGCTCGATACGCCGGAGCCGCGCTCGAGCCCTGGAACCAGACGGCGCGCGAGCGAAGCGTGCCTGGGCTCACAGCCTGCCGCGCCGCGACAAAACGAACGCTCAATAATTTGCCGCGGCGCGTACCTGCGCGGCCGTCTTATTCAGATCGGCTAACAGTTCCGGGGCCACCACCGCGAACGGCGTGGTGCCGTACGAGAGTAGCCGGTCGTGGAAGTCGTGCAACGAACCGCGCTCTCCGGTGCGCAGCATGTACTCGCCGAGCAGATTCTCCAGTTGCACGCGCCCGACGGTGTAGGAGATCACGTAGCCCGGCCCGGTCGCGATACCTGCTACGGCCGCATCCGCCGCGGCCTTGGTGAAGCTCGTCTCGCGCGCGAAGAAGTCCGCAGCCTGACGGTACGTCCACTCTCCGGATGCGAGCTTGGCATCGACGATCGCCCGTGCGCCGCGCACGCGCTCCCACCGCGCGGTATAGAGCCGGCCGTCGAGGTCGTCGCCGTAGAGCCCGAGCCGCACGAACATCTCCTCGCCGTAATACGCCCAGCCTTCGGCAAAGACGCCGCTGCTCTGGATCTTGCGGATGAAGTCGGGATTGCGCCGCGCGATCGAGAGTTGCAGGAAGTGGCCGGGCATCGCCTCGTGCGCCGCGGTCGACCAGATGCGGTCGCGATCGAAATCTTGATTCATGTCGAGCGTCGCCGCCGCTTCGGCCAACGACTTCGGCGGCGTGATGAAGTAGAAGCCCGTCGTCGAGCGCGCGAACAGCCGCGGTGAATTCATCGACGCGCCGGGCGAGACCGGTTGCAGAAACGACGGCGTTTCCACCACCTTGATCTGCCCGAGCCAGTCGGGCACCGTCACGACGTCGTGTTCGGTGACGAAGGTGCGCAATTCGGCGATGCGCTCGCGGTAGTAATCGATCAGCGCCTGTCCCGAAGGCGCGAGGCCGCCGCCGCTCTGCGCGCCGAAGGCGAGGTTCGAGCGCTTCGCGAGCGACGCCAGCCAGGCTTCCTCTGCCCAGCCGTGGCCGAGTTCGGCCTGGCCCAACACTTCCACGTCGGCCGCATCGAAAGGCAGCAACTGTTCCGCGCGCAGCATGTGGTTATAGGCCGCGCGACCGATCGCGAAATTCTCGGGCCAGGCGCCGACGTGAGCGTCGATGTACTTCTTGGTCTGCTGCAGCGTGGCGACGGTCGCGTCGCGTGCCGTTATGAAGCGCGCGTAGGCCGGCGAGGCCGCGCCCAATTGCGCTTTGGCCGCGTCGCTCAGCGCGCCGTTGAGGAAGTCGGGAGCGCCGCCGAGTTCCTCGCTGCCGACGAGTCCGTAGAGATGGCCGGGATGCGTCGCGAGCCGCTGCGCCGCCGCGATGTAGGCCGGCGCCTTCGCGAGGCGGGAGACGATGTCGTCCCAGGCCCTGCTCGCGTCGGCCTCGACGGCGCCTTCCTGGCCAGGGATCGGCAGGTTCTGAAATTGCAGAAAGATCGTATCGACGATCGAATTGGCTCCGTCGGCGTAGTTCTTCCGGTCGGTCCGATACACCAGCAGGCCGTCGAGTTGGGCTTCGATCTGAGCGTCGAGCAGCTTCGCGTCGTCGCGATCGACCAGGCCGATCGAGCCGTTTGCGGCGGGCGCGATCGCATGCAGCCGTTCGCGCCAGGCCCGCAGTCGCGCGACGAAGGCGCTGCGCGCGGCCTCGCTCGGCACATCCAGGTCGCCGTCGTGCCCGGGGATGCCCAGTTCGGTCGCCGTGAGCGGGAAGAGCCGGGCCGTCGTGTAGGTGATGTCTTGCGCCAGCGCCGTGAGGCGCTCGTGCACGCTCGGCGGCGCGGCCGCGGCAGGCGCGGCTGCGAGCATCGGGAGCGCGGCCGAGATGAAGAGCGCGACGCTCCTGACGAGCTGCATCGTCCCAGGTTTCCCGCAGAAACATCGCCCTCCTCGCAGGCGCAAAGAGTGCGTGGGGTCACAGCCTTTCCGCGACGGTCGGCGCGACTGCAGCCGCGGGCGGCGTACGTCGAATGAACGGTACGGAACTCGCGAGGATGCGTACGGAAACCAAGCACATCGGCACGACGGAAACTGCGGATCTCCCCCCGCTCCGACTGGATCAACGAAGCGTCACCTCGAGCGATGCCGGCCAAGAGCATCTGCCGTTCGTCGACGGCTTGCGCGTGCTCGCGCTCTTGGCGCTGGCCCTGTCGTACGTGGGAGCGCTCGCGCCGAACGCCTTCGGCGGAGCAGGTTCCACCTGGGCGCGTGCGTTTGCCGCCGGCTCGCACGGCGTCGAGATCTTCTTCGCGCTCTCGTCGTTCTGCCTGACCTATCCCATATTGCTCGTGTTGCGCTGCGAGCACGCCGTCGGCTTCGACGGCGCGCGCTTCGTCGCCAAGCGCATCGCGCGGGTCGTGTTGCCCTATTACGCGGCGCTCGCGATCCTGGTACTCCTGCCCTCGATCGCCGCGCGCATCGGCCACCCGTTCGCGCTCGGCGAGCCCTACGAGCCCGTCGATCTGCTCAAGCAAGTCCTGTTTCTCGACCACGGCACCAAGTTCGTCAACCCGGCGCTGTGGACGCTGTGCCTGCAAGTGCGCTGGTACGCGCTCTTTCCGTTCGCGCTCTCGCTCTGGGTAAAGTCGCCCCGCGCCTTCGGCGTGATCGCCATCGGAACGGTCGCGGTCTCGCTGTTCACCGAGACGCGCTCGCTGGACTTAGCGTATTTGCCCGCCTTCATGCTGGGCATCGTCGCGGCGCACTTCTATTTGCAACCCGTGCGCTTCCAGCGCTTTACGATCGTCGTCGCGGCCGCATTCGTGGCCGCCTCGTTCTGGATCGAAAGCGTCAACCCGGGCCTCAATTCCGCGACCGTCACGATCCCGCCGGGATTCACGTTCACCACCAGCATCTTCTGGCAGATCTCCGCGCTGCTGGTCATCCTCGGCGTCGCCGAAATCCGCTTTCTCGACAGGCTCTTCGGCGCGCCCGAGTTCAAATGGATCGCAGGCACGGCCTTCAGCATCTTCTTGGTCGGCGAGCCCGTCTTG
This sequence comes from Vulcanimicrobiota bacterium, assembly GCA_003136655.1. Lineage (GTDB taxonomy): Bacteria > Vulcanimicrobiota > Vulcanimicrobiia > Vulcanimicrobiales > Vulcanimicrobiaceae > Hesperobacter > Hesperobacter lustricola. The sequence continues at coordinate 58,469 of PLFC01000095.1, read as the reverse complement.
GTGGCCTGCACGCGCGCGCTGCACGGGCATCTGATTCAGCCCGTCGTGCTGGCCATCGGCGTTGCCGCGGCGCTCGGCGCCAGCCTCGCCTTTTGGCTCGTGGTCGAGCGGACGTTCGAAGGCGTCGGCATACGCAGCCGGATCGTCGCCGGTTTGACGCCGGCATTTCGCGGCGCGCTCAAGAGCGCGGGCGTGCCCAGCCTCGTCGTCCTGGAAGACACCCCGCTCGAAACCGAGGCGGTTGAAGTCGTGCCCTCGGCGCCGCGGCGTGCCGCAGCCTCGGCGCGTCTGCTGCGCCCCTCGCCCTCCGAAATGCAGTCGGAGCGGCTCGAAGCCGCGCGCAAGAAGCGCGAAGAGATCGAGCGTCGCGCCGCGGAACGGCGCGAGCGCGAACGCGCGAAACTCGAAGAGCGCGAACGCCGCGCCGCCGAAGAGGCCGAGCGGAAAGCCGAAATCGAGCGCGCGCGACGCGAACGCGAAGAAGAGAAACGCCTCGCCGCCGAGGAGGCCGCGCGCGAAGCGGCCCGCGTTGCCGCCGAGCAGGCCGCGCTCATTGCCGCGGAGGCGGCCGCACGCGCTGCGGCCGAGGAGGCCAACCGTCAGGCCGTCGCCCGCGCCGCGGCCGAAGAGGCGGAGCGGATTCGCCTGGAGGCCGAACGGGAGCGCCTCGAAGCCGAGCGCGAGCGGGCGCGCACCGCACGCGAGGAACGCGAACAGGCCGAACTCGCGCAAGCGCGCGAGCGGGCCCGGCTCAAGCGCGAAGAGATCGAAGCGAAGTTAGCCGAAGCGCGCCAACGCGAGGACCGCGAGCGGGCGGAACGGGCGGCGGCGGTCGAAGCCGAGCGCGCGCGCATCGAGTCCGAGCGGCGCGAAGCCGAGCGCGCGCGTCTCGAAGCCGAACGCCTCGAGGCCGAACGCATCGCCGCGGAAGCGCGCGCCGAGAGCGAACGCGCCCGCCTCGAAGCCGAGCGTCTCGAAACCGAGCGCGTGCGCCTCGAAGCCGAGCGGGCCCGCTTCGAAGCCGAGCGCATCGCCGCCGAAGCCGCCCGCGCCGAAGCGGAACGGCGTGAAGCCGAACGAATCGCGACCGAAGCCGCTCGCCGCGAGTCCGAACGGGTGCGCCTCGAAGCCGAGCGGGCGCGCTTCGAAGCCGAACGCATCGCCGCCGAAACCGCCCGCGCCGAAGCCGAGCAGCGCGAAGCCGAGCGCGTTGCGGCCGAAGCCGCACGGGCCGCCGCCCAACGTCGCGAGGCCGAACGTCTCGCCGCGGAAACCGCGCAAGCCGAAGCGGAACGAGCCGCCCGCGAAGCCGAGCGTATCGCCAACGAGGCTGCCCGCCGCGAGGCCGAGCGCGTCCGCCTCGAAGCCGAACGCGCGCGCTTCGAAGCCGAGCGCATCGCCGCCGAAAACGCGCGCGCCGAAGCGGAGCGCGTTGCGGCCGAAGCCGCTCGCGCCGAAGCCCAACGCCGCGAAACCGAACGCCTCGCAGCCGAAGCCGCCCGAGCGGAAGCCGCGCGGGTGGAAGCCGCGCGCATCGAAGCCGAACGGATAGAAGCCGCGCGCATAGAGGCCGAACGTGCCGAAGCCGCGCGTATCGAGGCGGAACGGGTCGCGGCCGAACGCGCCGAAACCGCGCGCATCGAGGCCGAGCGCAAAGCTGCCGAAGCGGCCGAGGAGCGCAGCCGACGCGAACGCGAGGCCGCGCAACGCAAGGCCGCGGCCGACGCCGCGCTCAAGGCCGCAGAAGCCGCGCGCAGCAGCAGCACCAAACGCACGGCGGAGGAAATCGCAGCCAGAAAGGCCGCCGAGGAGGCGGAACGGCGCGCCGGCCAGGAGCGCGCGCAGCGCGAGCGCGAGCGCGAGGAACTCGAGGCTGCCGAATTCGAACGCAAGGCGCGCGAAAAGGCCGAGCGCATCGCCGAGGCCGAGCGCCGCCTCAGCCAACAGCACGCGCCGCCCGAGACCCCGGCCACGGCGCCGCCGCCAACGCCGAAATTCGAACTGCCCAAGCCCGACCGTCAGACGATCTCGCTCTCGTCGTGGGCGCAGCGCGTCTTCGGGGGCAAACCCAAAGAGCCCGAACCTGATCCCGAACCGAGCTTCGTGCTCGACCGCATCGCGCGCGACTTCGGATCGCTGCCCGGCGAAGACGAAGGCGCAGGCGATGCGGACGTGGCGATCGGCCGGGCCTCGGTGGAAGCATCTGCGGATGCGCAGAACGAACGGGACGACGCGTTGCTCGAGGATCACGAACGGCAAAACGCCCTCTGAGTCGGCGCCCCTCGCGGGGAGCCCGCGCGGCCCGGATGAAGACTACGCGATGCTCGCCTCCGGAGGATCGCCTTGCACGCCAAAACGCTCGTTGCCGCCCTCGCGCTCGGGACGCTAACGCTGGTGTCGCCGCAGCACGCCGGCGCCTCGGGCGCGCCCGACGCGAAGATAACCGCCGTCCACGCCTCGGGCGCGCCGGGCAACTACAGCTTCAACGTCACGATCGAGAGCAACGACACCGGGTGCAGTCACTACGCGGATTGGTGGGAGGTCGTCGACGAACACGACGCACTCGTCTATCGTCGCGTATTGCTGCACGATCACGCCGACGAACAACCGTTCACGCGCGACGGCGGCCCGGCCAACATCGAGCCCGGCCAAATCGTGACCGTGCGCGCGCACGTGAATACGTCGGGGTATTCGGCGGCGGCGATGCGCGGCAGCGTGCAGGCCGGATTCCAACGCGTGGAACTACCGGCAGGCTACGCGGCCGCGCTCGCCAAGAAGCCGCCGCTTCCCGAAGGCTGCTAGTGACCTAGATCGAGTTCAACACGATGTGAAACGCGTTGTCCAGCCCTGCGCCGGTGCTACGCGCCGAGATCACGACGATAACCTGCACGCCGCCGTTCGTGCACCCGTACGAGTAAATGTCCGAGATCGGGATGTCGCCGTCGAGGCCCGCCGGCGTCACGTTGACGACGGGGCACGTCTTGAAATATCCGCTCGGCCAGGTGAGCGTGTACTCGCCGGTGGCGTTGTGCACCGAGGTGAATCCCTTACCGCCGTTGATCGTCCCGTTGGCGGCGATCACGCCGCCCGCGACCTTGACGGCCGCATCGGGGTGAATGTCGTTCTGCGCTGCTCCCGCGACCGTGGGCGCCACCGTCGCAAGGGCGATTCCCGCGGCGAGAGTCATGAATGCGTTCATGGTATTCGTATCGTCTTTCTGCTGAAGGGCAGCCCTGTCGGCGGCCTCGAGTTGCTGTACTGGCGCGAGTCTAGCAACGTCGCCGTCCGAAAACGTTCGCCGCCCCGGACGCCGCGCCGGGATGCATTTGCAGCCGCGATTTTGCAGAGGAAGCCGGGCTCACGGTTGAAGCACGCACGATGGCCGCGCGCAAGCCGGAACTGAGCGTCCGGCTCTTGGGTAATTTCGCTTTGGAGCTCGACGGCAGCCCGTTCGTGATGCCGACACCCCGGCGTACCCTGCCGATCCTGGCCTATCTTCTTTTGCACCGGAGCGCGGCGGTCTCGCGCGAGTTTTTGGCCTACCTCATGTGGCCCGACGAAGCGGAGGATTCGGCCCGCACCAAACTGCGCGCCAACCTCTTCGACCTGGCTCGCATCTTGCCGCAAGCGCCCGCAGGACACTGGGTGCTGGCCGACGGCGACAATGTCCAATGGAATCCCCAGGCGCGCACGAAGCTCGACGTCGAGGAGTTCGAAGCGCTCTGCGCTCGACCCGAGCGTCGCGAGGAAGCCGTCGCACTCTACCGCGGCGAATTGTTGGCGAGCCTGTACGACGAATGGATATTTCCGCCACGCGAGCGCTATCGCACGCTGTACCTGAACGCGCTGACGGAACTGGTCTCCGACGCACGGCGGCATCGCGACTTTCCCAAAGCCATCGCTCGCGCCCAGGAGTTGCTTGGCGTCGATCAGTGGCGTGAAGACGTGGTGCGACGGCTGATCGCGATTCGTTACGAGTCCGGCGATCGTGCCGGCGCGCTCGCCGACTACCAGCGTTTCGCGCAGACGCTCCGGCAAGAACTCGACATCGACCCGATGCCCGAAACCATCGCCCTACGCGAGGCGATCGCGCGCGACGCATCGATCGAGCCCGAACCCGAAGAAAGCGTGACGAAGGCCGTTGTCGCGCGGACCGTNNGAATTCGCGCATCGCGTCGAAGAACTCGGCGGACGCGTCGCGGCGGGAACGACCGGCAGTCCCGAAGCCATACCGTACCAGTGCATCGTCGAGGCGCTGCGCTCCGCCGTTCCGCTGATCGCTTCGCTGCGTCTGCGCGACGTGTGGCTGGCCAACGTCGCCGCGCTCGTGCCCGAACTGCGCGGGCATCTGCCGGCGTTGCCGGATTCGCGAATAGAAACGGCCGGCGACCGTCCGCGACTGTTCGAGGCGCTCGTCCGCACGCTGTCGGCACTGGCCGGACCGCGGCCGCTGCTGCTCGTCTTCGAAGATCTGCATTGGGCCGACGAGGCTACCTGCGCCGCTCTCGACTTTCTGATGTCGCGCTTGAGCACGATGCGCGTGCTGTTGCTCGTCACGCTCCGCGACGATGCCGCGCCCGGAAGCCACCTGCGGCGACTGCTCGGACGCGCGGCCACGCGCACGAACGTCACGTCCGTCTCGCTCGGCGCGCTCTCGAGCGACGATGTCGAACAACTCGCGCGCTCGCTGCCCGGTACCACCGGCGAAGTGGCCGCACTGCTGGCCTCGTCCGGGGGCAATCCGCTCTTCCTGACCCAACTCGTCGAGGGCGGCGAGTGGAGCGGCGGCGTGGGTGGCGTCGGCGCGGTCGTTGCCCGGCGCGTCGCGTCGCTCTCGGCCGAAGCACGAACGATCGCCGAGATTGCCGCCCTCGCGGGCACGCGCTTTTCGCGCGAGGTCGTGCGCCGCGTCAGTGGTTGGGACGGCGCGGCCGCCGACGACGCGCTCGACGAACTGATCGACCGACGCATCGTGCGCGAAACGACCGGTCGCGGCTTTCTCGATTACGCCTTCGCGCATCAAGTCGTTCAGGAATATATCGCGAGCGTGGTGCCTCCGCAGCGCTCTCCGGCGCGCAGGCGGCGCATCGCCCGCGCGCTCGGCGAACTCTACCCGGACCGGTCGGCGGAGTTGGCTGCGAGCATCGCACGGCAGTACGATTTGGCCGGCGAACTCGAAGCGGCGGCGGAGCGCTATCTCCACGCGTCACGCCACGCCTTATCGGTCGGTGCGGTCGATGAAGCCTCCGTTCACGTCGCGCGCGGCCTCGCGCTCGCCGGCGAGAAAACGTTGCGCATCGAACTCTTCTTCGCCGGCGAGACCGTCGCCACGCGGAGCGGCCGAAACGATTCGCGTGCCGCCGCCTTAGCCGAATTGGAAGCGCTCACGGAAGGCGACGGCGAGCGCCGCCGCGAGCTGGCGCTCCGCCGCTTCGAGTTCGCGCACGAGTTGGAGGATCGCGCCGGCGCCGAGGCCGCGCTCGAGCAACTCGACCTCCTCAGCCGCGACGATCGAGGCTGGACAGGCAAAGCTGAATATGCCCGCGCGCGCGACCGCCTGGCCGGCGGCGATCTGCCCGCCGCCGAGTCCCGCGCCGCCGACGCGCTGCGCGCGTTCCTCGACGTGTCGGATCGCACGGGCGAGGCTGAGGCCCGTTACCTGCTCGCGGAAATAGTCACGCACCGCGGCGATCTCGCGCGCGCCGAAGGGTTGCTCGAAGAAGCCCGCGCCGCGGGCGAACGCGCGCAGGACGCGCCGCTGTCGATCCGCGCCCTGCACGGTTCGTTTCAACTCGCCTTTTCACGCCGCGATCTGGCGCGCTGTCTCGACGTTGCCGGCGCGACGCTGGAGGCGGGTCTCGCCTCGGGCGATCGGCGCGCGGAAGCCGAAGGCCATCGGAGCACGGCGGCCACGTTGCTCAATCTTGGCGTCCGCTACGCGGACGCCCGAGAACATTTTCGCGCGGCTATCGCTATTTTCGAGGAGATCGGCGATCCGATCGGCAGCGCGGTCACGATACATAATGCGGCGCAACTCGAACTCATTCTCGGGGAGATAGCAACGGCACGCGAACAATGCAAACTCGCGCTCGCCGAGTTCACCGCAAAAGGGGGAACCGTCCGCCGGCGGATCACCGCTCTGCTGACCCTGGCGACGGCCGAACTGGCCGGCGGCGACGCGCCGAGCGCGAAAACGCATACGCTCGAGGCGTTCGAGCTGGCCCGCGCCGCCGGCTATAGGGTGCTGGAAGCGTCGGCTTTGGAAGACGTTGCCTACGCCGAAGCCGGCGGCGGGGAGTATGCCGCGGCGATCGAGCACATGACGACGGCCCTCAGGCTGCGCGACGAGACGGACTCGACGGCTTGGAACGGCGTGTCCTACGCGTTCCTGGCGCTCTGGTCGGCGGCCGCGGGACGCCTCGATGAGGCCCGCGTCTGGGTGGCCCGAGCCTACGAACTCGAGCACACCCTCGCCTCCGCATCGCCCTGGCCGCAGGCCTGCTATTGGGCCATCGCTCGGACGTTGCGAACCTGCGGCGACGAGGCGGGCGCCGTCAAAGCCTTCGACCGCGCGCACGAACTCACGCTTGCGGCGCTTGCAAGCCTCGATGGGGTGGAACGCGGCTCATTCCTCGCCTTGCCCTGGCACCGCGAGGTGCTGGCCGCCGCGGACGATTTCGAACGGCCGCGATGCTAGCCTGAAGCATACCCCTCCCGCGGCGTCGATTCGATGCCGCACTCCCCCGCGAGGATCGGCTTTGAAACGGACGGTCGGCTACATCTCCTTCGCCGCGGCGCTCGGCTTGCTGGCGATTTTCGAATATGCGCTCTACAACTTGTTCTCGACCGGAACGTGCGCCTCGGGCACCACGGCGTACGTCATCGCCCGGCCCTGCCCGCAGGGTACGGGAGCGTTCATGATCGCGCTGCCTATCTCGTTGGTGCTCGCCGGGCTCTGCAGCTCCGCGGTGACCTCGATCCTCGGCATTCGCGCGGCCGCGCTGATCTGGTCGGCGTTGTTCGTCACGACCGGCATGCAGTTCTTCAACGCGGCCCACGGTTCGTCGGTCGGGGGCGTTGTTTTCTACGGCTTGTCGGCCATGTTCGTGGTGATGGGGTTGGCCCCGTTCTTCATGTCGACGCAGGCCCTCGAGGCAAGCGAATAGACCCCGCGGACGAGGAGGCTCGCGAAGAGCACCTCTTCATCGTTCGGACGTGGCGCGAGTCGTCTGCACCCGACCTCGCGTGGCGGCTCTCGGTGATGCACGTCGGCTCGGGAATTCGTTTGGCGACCGCCCAGATTCGCGACATCGACGACTTCATCCGCATCCGCATGGAGCGCGGCTAATCGCGAAGCAGCGCACTTGAGCCGGGTCACAGTTGTTCGCCGGGCGTAGGCCCGGCATGATGGAAACTGCCTAGTCTCGCCGAACGAAAGAGACGACGACCGAGACCGCTTAGGACTCGGCCCCTCACTCCGTCCCCCTCAAGAAGGAGATGCCCTTTGCGTCCCACGTTCATGCGTTCCGCGGCGCTGCTGACCGTTGCGATCCTCGCCGGCTGTTCCGGTAACGGCGGCTCGCCCGTGCCCTCTTCGGGCGGCCTCGCCTCCGATTTCGTGGCCCGTTCGCAAGCGAGCGCACCGGTGTTCGAATCGTGCCCCAGCGTGGCGCGCGGCGAAGACGTGCGCTGCTTCGCACAAGTTCGCAGCGACATTCGCGGGCTCGGTCCCAACTCGACGCCCGCCGGTTACGGCCCGGCGCAACTGCAGTCGGCCTACGCGCTGCCTTCTTCAACCAACGGGGCTGGGCAGACGGTCGCGATCGTCGATGCCTACGACGATCCCAACGCCGAGGCCGATCTCGGCGTCTATCGCGCGCAGTACGGCTTGCCGGCATGCACCACGGCCAACGGTTGCTTCAAGAAAGTCAATCAGAGCGGCGTGCAGGGCAGCTATCCGGCGAAGAACGGCGGCTGGGCCGAGGAAGAGTCGCTCGACCTCGACATGGTCTCGGCCAACTGCCCGAACTGCCACATCATCCTGGTCGAAGCCAACAGCGCGACCAACGCCAACCTCGGCGCGTCCGTAAACGAAGCGATCTCGCTCGGCGCCAACGTCGTCAGCAACAGCTACGGCGGTTCCGAGTCGGGCGCGACCAACTCGAATTACAACCATCCCGGCCACATCATCACGGCGAGCGCCGGGGATAGCGGCACCGGCGCCGAACAACCGTGCTCCTATTCGACGGTCGTGTGCGTCGGCGGAACGACGCTCAACACGGCGAGCAACTCGCGCGGCTGGAGCGAAACCGCCTGGGCGGATAGCGGCAGCGGGTGCAGCGCCTACGTGACCAAGCCGTCGTGGCAGACCGACAAGGGCTGCACGAACCGTTCGGAAGCCGATACCTCGGCCGTTGCCAATCCGAACACCGGCGTCGCCGTATACGATAGTTACGCGTACGAAGGCTACGAGGGTTGGCTCGTGTTCGGCGGCACCAGCGTCGCGAGCCCGCTGATCGCTTCGGTGTACGCGCTGGCCGGAAACGCGGCGAGCGAAAACTACGCGCAGTCGATCTGGGCCGCCGGCGGCACTTCGTCGCTCAACGACGTCACGAGCGGCAGCAACGGAAAGTGCTCCAAGAACTACCAATACATCTGCAACGCGGGCGTCGGTTACGACGGCCCGACGGGCTGGGGCACCCCGAACGGGGTCGGCGCCTTCTAGGCCACCGCGAGCCGAGCTGCATGCAAACGAGGGCGGCGTCCGATGGGCGCCGCCCTTCAGCATGCCCGCCCGGCCGATAGGACCTTTCGCCCCGTGCGCACAACGGTAACCCCGAAATAGCTGCTTATCCGTGGACGAACTATTGTTAGGAGACTCTTCGTGAACCGTTTCTTCGACAGTCTCATCCAAGCCCGACGCGGCCTCGTCTTCGCACTTGCCGTAGCGGCCATCGTTGCGCTCACGATGCCTGACGGGCGCGCGAGCACGATTCGCACGCGTTTCGCTCCCCCGATTCCGAGGGTGCGCTCCTCGCCATTCGCCGCGGCGCGCGTCGGCGTGGCCGTGCCGGCGCGCGTGCCCGAAGCGTTTCCGTCGCCGGGAACGCTGCTCGTCGAGCAAAGTTTTGCCGACGACAAGACGCCGCCGAACGCGTTTCCGTACGTCGATCAAACGTGCTTGACCGCGGGCACGAAAGCGATCAAAACCTCCGTTCCGCCCTGCGGCAGTTTGGCGCCGCGGGATCCCAACGGCTCGGGCGTTTTGGAAAACGTCAATCTCGACCACAACACGGCCAGTTGGGTGTCGTACGCAAAACCGTTCTCGACCGCACTCGGCATTCAAGTCAGTTTCACGATCTATTCCTGGGGCGGCAACGGCGCCGACGGCCAATTGCTCTTCTTCACCGACGCCTCGAAGGGGCCGCCGGAAAACGTCGGCCAGAGCGGCGGCGAGATGGGCTACACGGGCGGCGGCTCGGGCGGCCCGGCCGGACTCGACTATGCGTACCTGGGCATCGCCTTCGACGAGTACGGCGTCTTCAGCCTCGACTCGCCGGCGAGCGGCCTCAACGGCGGCCCGGGCCAGATTCCCGAAACGATCGCGGTGCGCGGCTCCGCCGGAACGGGCTACTATTATCTCGGCGGTGCGCTCAACGCCAATGGCCAGCCCGCGAGCCTGCCCTTCGACTGGAACGCCGTCGGCGCGGAAAAGCGCCCGGCAACCGGGCCGACCGTCTTCGTGACGCTCACGCCGACCGGCTATCTGAGTTGTGCCGTCGACCTCCACGACGGCAACGGCTTCATCACGTATTACGCCCAAAGCATCGTCGGCGTACACGGCGAGCCCGCGGTGCCGGCGAGCGTCTACATCGGCGTCACCGGCTCCAACGGCAGCGCCGACGATCGCCATCAGATCGGCGACCTCTACATCTGGTCGATGTGAGCTAGGCCGCGTCGCTTTCGAAGGCGCGTAGCGACGCCGCGGCCGCGCGGGCCCGGCGTAGCTCCCCGCCCTCGATCGTGCGCGCAACGTAGGCCAGCGGACCGCTCGCCGAGAGTCGCGCCCCGAACCTCCGCACGAGCCAAACGCCCGCGCCGAGAAAGGCCGCACCGAAGGCGAGATTCGACCACACGAACGGTGCGCCGAAGACAGCGTACGCGTCGACGCCGATCGCGCGCAAACCCACGATGAGCAGCGGCGTCCATGCCAATGGCGCGCTCAACAGGATCCAGCGCACCGAACGCAGGCGCACGATGCGCAGCGTCTCGAGCGTGCGCTGGATTTCGGCCACGGGCTTGCCGTAATCGACGCCGCCGATCAACGCGATCTGTGCGACGATTGCGGCCAGCGAGGCGATCGCGTATGCATCGAGCAGCACGCCCGGCACGAGAAACTTTACCCTAGCGACGTTTGCTGCGAGAAACGCACCCAGCGCGATCACCGCGACGAGGTCGATCGCCAGTTCCAGGATCAGCGCGGCGAGCAACGGTCGCAGCGCGGAGCGCGTGCGAGCGAGCACCGCATCCTGCAGTAGCGCGCGATTGAGCCGCAGGCTGTCCGCGAGCTTGCCGTCGTACTCCGCCCAAATCGTCTTGAACGCATCCAGATTCATAGCCATGAGATCGCCTTACGTCTTTCCGGGCGCGCCGAGTTCGCGCCGCATGTTCTGCTTCAATCGGTTGAGCTTCGTGCCCACGTTGGTTTCGCTGATCCCGAGCACGTCGGCGATCTCGCGGTAACTGTGGCCGTCGAGATACAGCAAGACGAGCGCCTTATTCAGATCGTCGAGCGACTCGACGAATTGGCGCACGAGCAGAACCTCGAGAGGTGGCGAATCCTCACCGGCCAGCGTAGCCAGCAGCGGCTCTCCGTCCGGCACGAGCAGCCGCGTGCGGCTGCGCTCGCGCCGTCGAAACGAGAGCGCGACGTTGAGCGCCACGCGATACATCCAGGTCGCAAAGGGCCGGCTCGCATCGTACGTCGGAAACGAGCGCCACAATTGCGCCACGATCTCCTGGGCCAGATCGTCGCGGTCGTCGCGGCCGGCGCAGTAGGCGTTGCACACTTTGTAGACGATTCGCTTGTGCGCGTCGACGAGGTTCGCGAAGCGCTCCTGACGCGACGCCGGGTTCACGGACTGTTCATCCTCACGAACCGTTATTCGCAACCCGGCGGAGAATCGTCACACCCGCCCGCCCGAAAGGGCGACTTACTGAACGCGGGTGACGGTGTAGCCGAGTTTGCTCAGGTCGTCGATCACGCTGCCCGGGCCGGCCAGATGCGCCATGCCCACCGCTACGAACGACGTCCCCGCCCCGTGCAGGCGCTCGTCGAGTTTCTTGGCCCACTTCGCATTGCGCTCGGTGAGCAGGAGGGCCGTCATCTCGGGGTCGTCCAGACGACGCCGGCCTTCATGAGATGCACGGTGCCGAAGAGATAGACGTTGGCCTTGGCTCCCTTGACGAGCCACAGCGCGGGGTCGGCGCCGGCTCTTCCGGGCGAGAGGCTCGCGGCGATGACCAGCATCGCCGCGAGCGCAATCGGCGCGAGCGTCACCGCGAGCTCAGTGCGAGCCCATCATCGACTGCTTGAGCGATGCCTTGAACTGCGCTTGCTGATCGGGGCTGAGGATCCCGTAGATCTGCTTGATGAGCGCCTTTTGCTGCGTTTTCTTCGTCGCGTCATCGGCGTTGGCGGTCTGATTCTTGTAATTCTCGAGCATAGGCGCGATCTGGATTTTCTGGTGGCGGGTGAGGTTGACGCTCTTGAGGGCCGTCTTCACGGCATCCTTGGCTTCGGCTTGCATCGCCGAAGGCGACGCCTGGGCGACGACGACCGGCGTTGCCGACGCCGGCACGGGAAGAGCCGCGGGGGCCAAGAGTAATGCGGCAACGGCAACGAGCGGTAGTGACTTCATGGTTCTCCTCGATTCGAAATGAAGCAAACGGCGCAATCACGCCGATGAATGGCACCGCTCGCTTCTGCGCGATGCGCCCCGTTTCCCAGGGTCGCAGGCGGGAAGCGGACCAGGCCGGGTCGTGCGTCGAACCTGTCGCGCTCGCACCCCTTTGCCGGCCCGGAGTCCGTTTGCCTCGGATCGACATCGTCGTTGCCCTACTGTTCGTTGCTATCCCTCTGGTCGCGCTAGCACTCAGGGCAAACGTTGCGTATCCGATCGTGCTGGTGCTCGGCGGCCTCATTCTCGGATTCATTCCGGGGCTGCCCGTGCCTCAGTTGCCGCCCGATGTGGTGCTGCTGGTCTTTCTTCCACCGCTGCTGTATTGGGAGGCGTTGACCGCGCCGGCCGGCGCGATTCGCGAAAACGCGGGACTCGTGCGCACGCTCGTGATCGGGCTCGTGTTGCTGACCACGGCCGGCGTCGCCGCGGTCGCGCACGCTATCGTGCCCGGCATGCCCTGGGCTGCCGCATTCGTGCTGGGCGCCGTCGTCTCGCCGACCGACGCGGTCGCGTTTTCGCCCGTCGCCGAACGGCTCGGCGTGCCGCCGCGTCTGATCGCGATCGTGCAGGCCGAAGGCTTGCTCAACGACGCATCGGCGCTCGTGATCTATGCGAGCGCGGTCGCCGCCGTGGTGTCGGGCCAGTTCGTGCTCTGGCAAACCGCCCTGAGCTTCGTGATCTCGGTCGCCGGAGCGATCGCTCTGGGTCTGGCGATCGGGGTGATCGTCGGATCGATCTCGCGACGGATGTCCGACCCCGATCTCCAGACGGCGATCTCGATTTTGGCCCCCTTTCTGGGCTATCTGCCCGCGACGGCCGCGCACATCTCGGGCGTGCTCGCCGTCGTGACCACAGGACTCTACATGAACCGCTTCGCGCCCGATGCGATGACGCCGCAAGCCCGCGTGCGCAGCACGGGCTTCTGGCGCACGGTCGCGTTCCTGATGAACGTGCTGATCTTCCTGATCGTCGGACTCCAGCTTCACGGCGTGCTCGGCGCGCTGGCGGGCTATTCGCGGCTGCGGCTCGTCGAAATGGCGCTCGCCGTCAGCGCGGCGGTGATCGCCATTCGCTTCGTTTGGATCTTCGGACAGCGCTACGTCGTTCGCTTACCCTATCGCATTGCCGGCGACGGGGAGGCCGAGTGGAAGTATCGGCTGATCGTTTCGTGGTCGGGCTTCCGCGGCGGCGTCTCGCTCGCGGCCGCGCTCGCCATCCCCAATCTGATCGACGACGGCAGCGCATTTCCGCAGCGGGGCATCATCGTCTTCTTGACCTTCGGCGTTATTTTGGTGACGCTCGTGGGCCAAGGCCTCACTTTGCCCTGGCTGATGCGCGGCCTGCGTCTCTCCACGGGCGATGAAGACGAGAAACAGATCCAACTGACCATTCGCGCCCTCTCGGATGTCGCACTCGATCGCTTGCGCGTATTGGAACACGAGCGCGACATCGGCCCCGAGGCCGTGAAGCTCCTGCGACAACGCTACCAATATCGGCGAGCGCGTTACGACGCCGGCATCTCGGGGGATGTCGCGACCGATGAACTGCGCGGTTACGAGGAAGCGGGTCAGGAATTGATCGCCGCGCAACGCCGGGAACTGCTGGCGCTGCACCGGCGAAATACAATCGACAGCACCACGATGCAGCACGTCGAGACGGCACTCGACCTAGAGGAACTCTATATCGAGCGCTTAGTCTTGGCTGACGTCTCCCGATCCGGTGATGCGTGAGGAGACGCGCGGCGAACCACTGTAGCGCACGTCGCCGCTCCCGAAGGTCTCCACGTCGAGCGTCCGGCTCGCGCTGACGTGCGCGTCGCCGCTGCCGTGCAGCTTGATGACGGCATCCGCAGCCTCGAGGTCCTCGAGCGAACCGTCGCCCGAGCCGTGGCTCGTGAAGGTCAAACGCTCGACCTTGCCCGAGGCCTTGAAGTCGCCCGACCCATAACTGTTCAATTCCAGATTACCGCCGTCGAGGCCGGCGATGGTCGCGTCGCCGCTGCCCTGCAAATTGACGGCGTCGAGCTTGGGCACCGTGACCTTGACCTTCACGTCGCCGGAGGTCCAGCTCCACATCGAATCGCGCTGCGAGACGACCAACTCGTCGCCGCTGACGCTGGTCTCGACCTTACGCACCGCGTCGTCGTCGCCGATGACTTCGACGCTCTGTTCCGGTCCGATCGTGATCTCGAGGTCGACGCTGCCGTTATCGCTGATGCGCGTGAAGCTGCCGACTTCCCGATTGCGGGTCGCGGGTTCGTGCGACGTCTCGCGCTCGGCCGTCGCCGCCGACGCGCCGTCGCCCGGCATGCGGCCCCAGTGACTGAAGGCCACTTCCAGACTCCCGAACCAGAGGCAGACGAGCAGGCCCAGTCCGGCCCAAAAGAGCGTACGCGGGAGACTCATGCCCCGACTTACCCGCCGGACGGGGCCATTGTTTCGCGGGCGGTAGCGGCGGCCGCGGCGCCGTCGGCCAGGCCCATGGCGAAGGTCCGGTCGATCGCGTCCTGGTCTTCGAAGTCGAGCGCCCTGATCTGCAGCGGCGAACTCGGCCCGATGATGCGCACGTCGATGTACCGCTTCTCGGGCGCGAGGCCGCCCATCACTTCCTCGTTGACCCGGCGCAGCAATTTCAGGTCCAAATCCAAGATGCGCCGCTGTACGACGCTATTGCTCATGAACGCGATGTCGGCCATGGTGCGAATATCGTGCGCTTCGGTGTCGAGACCGTCGCGGTCCATGAAGACGATCGTCACGTGATCGGCTCCCGCGTCGATCGCTTGCCGGATCGGCGTGTTGTTGGTCAATGCGCCGTCGGCATACGCGCAAAGCTTGCCCGCGCCGTCGTCGATCCACACCGGCTCGAAGGCCGGCGGAATCGCAGCCGAAGCGCAAACGGCATGCACGAAGTTCGTCTCGTCGAGCGCGATCGCGCAGTGTTCCGAGGCGATGAAGGCCGCCGCTCGCGTACCATCGTCACCCGGAAAGGCAAAGAACGCAGCGGGCGAGCCGCGGCTCAAATTGGTCACGCCGAGAATCAAGCCGCTACGCAGTCTTTTCACGTCGGCATGCGAGCGAACCATCTCGCGCAGCGGATCCCACGGGAAGAGGCTGAGCACGCGCGGCAAACCGCGCGCGCGGCCCACGTGCCGCAGTTCGGCGATCATGGTGAGTAGCGGCCGGACCTTTTGCGCGATGGGCAGATGGGTGATCTGCCCGGCTCGGGCCGCGATCCGGTAGAGCACGTCGATCTCGGGACGCAGCGTGGTGATGCCGGCCATCGCGACCTTGCTCCACAGGTCGCGTAACTGTTCGCGCTCGCCTTGGGCGACCAGCGTGCCGTTGAGCGCGCCGACCGACGTGCCGCAGACGAGGTCGAACGTCTCGCTCTCCAAGAGCGCGTACGAAACGCCGGCCTCGTAGGCGCCGAGAGCCGCGCCGCCGCTCAGAACCAGCGCGCGCATCGTGCCCCTCCGATCGAGTCGAGCATGCGCTTCGATACGTTCGCCGGGCGGCCTGTCCTCCCCGAAGCGCCAAGAAGCGGGGATGGAAACCTACGTGGCGCTCCTGCGCGCCGTAAACGTCAGCGGCACGAAGCGGGTGACCGCGGCCGACCTGCGCGACTTCATCACGGCCTTGGGTTTCCGTGACGGCCGAGCCTTGCTACACAGCGGAAACCTGATCTTTCGCGCCCCGGCGCAGGCTCCGGCCACGATCGAGCAGCGGCTCGAACGCGAGGCCGCGGCGCGTTTGGGCTTGCAGACCGACATTTTCGTACGCACCGCCGGCGACCTCGAGGCGCTCGTCGCGCGCAATCCCTTCACCGGTGAAGCGGCGAACGATCCGGCGCACCTCGTCGTGGCGTTCTTGCGCGACGCGCCCGGGGCGGCTGCGGAGCGAGCGCTGCAGGCGAAGATCGCCGGACGCGAAGCCGTGCGCTGCGACGGGCGCCATGCCTACGTCACCTATCCCGACGGCATCGGCGAATCCAAGCTGACCAACGCCGTCATCGAGAAGGCCCTGGGCACCCGCGGCACCGCCCGCAACTGGAACACCGTGGGCAAGTTGCTCGCGGCCGCGCGTTCGAGTTAGGCCTGCCCGTCCCGGGGTACACGCCGGTCATGGACATTCCAAAGCGCCGCCTCGGGCGTACGGACCAACAGGTCTCCATCATCGGCATGGGCGGCTTTCACATCGGGCATCCCGACACGCCCGACGCCGATGCGATCGAGCTGATCCATTCGGCGATCGATCGCGGCATCACGTTCCTGGACAACTGCTGGGATTACAATAGCGGCTTGAGTGAGATCCGCATGGGCCGGGCGCTCTGCACCGACGGTTATCGCGACCGCGTGTTCTTGATGACCAAGCTCGACGGCCGCACCAAGGCCTCGTTCGACGAACAGTTGGAACAGTCGCTGGCGCGACTGCTGACCGATCGCATCGACCTCGTGCAGTTCCACGAAGTGATCCGGCCCGACGATGCGGACCGCATCTTCGCCGAGGGCGGCGCGATCGAAGCGGCGCTCGCGGCGCAGAAGGCGGGCAAGGTCCGCTTCATCGGCTTCACCGGGCATAAGACGCCTACATACCATCTGCACACGATCGAGACCGCGCGCAAGTACGGCTTCACCTTCGACACCGTGCAGATGCCGGTCAACGTCTTCGACGCGCACTACGACAGCTTCGCAGAACGCGTAATTCCGGTCGCCCGAGAGCTGGACATGGGCATCTTGGCCATGAAGACGTTCGGCGACCGCAATCTGCTCGAAGCCGGCGTGGTGGATCCGATCGACATGCTCCACTACGGTCTGGATCAGCCCGTCAGCGTCGTCATCACCGGCATCGACAAACCCGACATTCTCGATCAAGCCGTCAAAGCCGCGACGACGTATGAGCCGCTCAGCGACGCCAAGCGCGCCGCGATCCTGGCCGCATCGGCCCCGCTCGCCCGCGACGGAAAGCTCGAACGGTACAAGACGTCGCGCTTCTTCGACGGAACCGTCCAGAACCCGCAGTGGCTCGGCTAACGCGCGCCTAGCCGGTCGCTTCCGCGTCAACCACGGCGCGCTCTGAAGGCGGCCACCTTGGCCGCGTTCCCGCACGCCTCCATGCTGCACCAGCGCCGCCGCGGACCGCGCGGATTGCTCAGCAGCAAACCGCCGCAGCCGGCGAGTTCGCAGCGCATCAGGCGCTCGCGACGGTGCGCGAAGAGATCGATCGCGTCGACCGCGACGCGGCCGAGGGCGGCACGCACGCGTTCAGTGCCGCGCCAACCGGCGCTCAGCGTCCGCGCCTCGAGCATCGGCACGAGCGTCGCGCTCCAGCGCGCGGCGGCGTTGATCTGGCGAATGTCGCTTGCCGCCGGCGTGCCGCCGTCGAGGAGCGCGAGCGCAACGCGCGCCATGGCCTCGCGCAATGCTTTCGCGTCGTTCAATTCGTCCGCGCTGACGCGCGGCAGCGTGTCGGCCAGTCCGGCTTCGCGCAGCCAGATGCCGAGCGAACGCGCGTCGGGCAGACGCTCCTCGCACGACGACGCGCGCCGGCCGACCGTGCCGATGAAATCGAGCGCCGGCGAGCCCCGATGAAAACTGAACTGCGCCATCGCAGGCCCATGTTAAGCGGCTTGACGTAACCTGTCAAGACGGTTACACTGCGCCTATCATGCCGCTCGTACGAATTTCCGGTGCCTACGCTCCCTCGGCGCTACGCGCGCTCGGCGACGTCGTGCACGACGCGCTCGTCTCCACCGTGGGCATCCCGCCCGCAGACCGTTTCCAAGTACTCGATAGCCTCCCGGCAGACGGCATCAATGCCGACCCGGCCTATCTCGACATCGCCCGCGAGCGCCCGGTGTTCGTCGAGGTCACGCTACGCGCCGGACGCAGCCAAGAGATCAAGCGCGCCTTCTACCGCGCCGTCGCCGACGGCGCCCAAGAGAGGGCCGGCATACGCCGCGAGGATATCCTCATAACGCTGCACGAGAACGCCGCGGGCGACTGGTCGTTCGGCAACGGCGTCGCCCAATACGATCCCGGCTAGCGAGTGCGCAAACGGCCCAAGCCCTACAGGCTCTTAGTTGACCGCCGGGGGTTGCCACGTCCTCGAGGCATCGCCGGCGCGCGCGGCCTTTAATTCCTTTTCGATCGGCCAATCCGTGAAGGCGAAGATCAGGTAGACGACCAGATTGACCAGCGGGACGAGCATCAATAGCGAATACGCGCCCTGATATCCGGCCTTCACCGCGATTCGCCAATTCACGTAAATCGACAATGCAATGAACGCGAGGAAGAATACTCCCTCCGCGGCCAGCACGCTCCCGAGTTGCGACATCTGCGCCGGGGTCAACCCCGGGGGAGTGGAATTCACAAACGGCCTGCCTTTCTACGCGAGAAATAGTGCGACGTGGTGCCGGCGGGTCAAAGCGGTCCGTACGCCCGCAACCCGAGACTCTCCTCGAAGGCCGTCGGGCGTCTAGCTCTTGACCTCGATCTTGTCGACCACGCTCTTCACGCCGGGGCTGTGCTTCGCGGCGTCCACGAGCGTCTGACGCAGCGACTCGCTCTTGACCTTGCCGGTGAGCGTCACCGCGCCATCGTGCGCGGCTACTCGCACGCCGAAGGCGTTGATGCCGCCTTGCGCGATCAAGTCGCCGGTCACCGCGGCGATCGTGCCCGCATCGCGCGCTTGTTGCGAAACGGGCGGCAGATTCGCATCCGGGCGCAGCGCCGTATCGACGCTCGTCACGCCCGACACGTCCTTGGCACCGGCGGCGAAGCGCGCGGCGATCGCGTCGGACTTGACCCGCCCGCTGAGTCGCACTTTGCCGCCGTGCACGGAGACGGCGACGTGAAGCGCGGAATCGGCATCGATGCGCAACAACTTGGCTTCGACCTGCGCGGCGATGCCCACGTCGCTCAGCACCTGCGGTGCGTCCGTCGAAATCGAGTTCGCCGTATCGCGGGCCTGCTCGGAGCTGCACCCGGCGCTTGCGATCAGTGCGGCGCCCAACGCCAGGATGCGCGTGAGCCCCACGGCCCGGCTAAGCGGATTCAGGATGGTCATGCGGTGCTTTTCCTCGTCGACGACGTACGGCACGATGGGTTTCTCGTCCGCGTATCGTCGTACCCCGTCGCGAGCGCAGCAAAGCGCCCGGGCAGGAGCGACATATTTGCATATGCAACCATCTCCGGCGTGAGCGAACCCTGCATCTGCGTCGCCCTGCGCCGGCTCGCGCGGAAAGCCACCGCCTTGTACGACGCGGAACTGCGCGCCGCGGGTGTCACCTTGACCCAATACAGCGCCATGATCCGGCTCGCGCGGCTGGGCACGTGCACGCTGTCGGAACTCGCAACCGAAGCCGGCCTCGACGTCGCGACGTTGTCGCGCAAGGTGGCTCCGCTGATCGCCTCCGATTGGATCTCGGTCGGCACGGCCGGCGATCGCCGCGCCAAGCGCTACGCCTTGACCGCGGAGGGAAAGCGCGTCTTGCGTCGCGCGCAGGCCGCTTGGCGCCGAGCGCAGGCGAACGCCAAGCGCGTTTTGAGGCCGGAACGAGTCGCCGAAATCCTACGGCTTTCCGACGCCTTCGGCGAACTCGCGGCGGCGCACGCGTGAAGCGCGGCAAGCTCCACTACGGCTGGGTCGTCGTCGGTGCGGCCTTCTGCGCGCTGCTGGTCTCGGCGGGCATCCGCGCGACGCCGGGCGTGCTCATTCTGCCGCTCGAACGCGAATTCGGCTGGTCCGATGCGACGATCTCGACGGCGATCGCGATCAACATCGTGCTCTTCGGCTTGGCCGGCCCGTTCTCGGCGGCGCTCATGGCGCGCATCGGCGTGCGGCCGGTCGTCGCTGCGGCGCTGGGCTTCAACGCGGTCGCCGTCGCCGCGACGATGTTCGTGCGCGAGCCGTGGCAACTGATCCTGATCTGGGGCGTGTGCGTCGGACTTTCGACGGGCTTGATCGCCAACGTCTTGGCCGCAACAATCGCGACGCGCTGGTTCAAGACGTCGCGCGGCGTCGTCGTCGGCTTGCTCTCGGCCAGCGTCTCCACCGGACAACTCGTCTTTCTGCCGCTCTTGGCCTCGCTTGCGACCGGGCCCGGTTGGCGCTTCGCGGTCGGCGTCGTCGCGGCGGGGGCGCTCCTCGTCGCCGTACCCGTCGTGCTTCTGCTCCGCGAGTGGCCGGCGAATCTCGGTATTCCGCCCTTCGGCGGGACCGAGATCGAAATGCCGCCCGCCCGCGCCGGAAATCCGCTGCTCAATGCGTTGCGCGAACTACGCGCGGCCGCGGGCGTGCGCGACTTCCAACTTCTGGCGGCGACCTTCTTCGTCTGCGGCGCCTCGACCAACGGCCTGATCGGCACGCATTTCATCCCCGCCTGCGGCGATCACGGCATCCCCGAAGTGAAAGCCGCAGGCTTCCTCGCCGCGATGGGCGTGCTCGACCTCGTCGGCACCACGCTCTCCGGCTATCTGTCCGACCGCCTGGACGCGCGCGTGCTGCTCTTCTGGTATTACGGTTTACGCGGACTCTCGCTCGTCGTATTGCCCCAGGCCATGGCCTTGGGCGACGTCTCGCTGACGCTCTTCACGCTCTTTTACGGCCTCGACTGGATCGCCACGATCCCGCCCACGCTCAAGCTGACCACGGCGGCTTTCGGGAGCGCCAAGGGCCCGGTGCTCTATGGCTGGATCGTCGCCTCGCACCAGTTGGGCGCGGGCGCGGCCGCGCTCTTCGCGGGAATCGTGCGCACGCTCTTCGGCACGTACGATCCGAGTTTCTGGACCGCCGGCGGTCTCTGTCTGATCGCGGCGGCCCTCGTGCTGGCGATCGGCCGTAAGTCGCTGCGCCCCGCCATGACCTGAGGCCGCGAGCGCCCGGACGATTTGAGAACGGCCGGGTGATACGCTCCGTGCGTCTCACCCGTCAACGAAGGAACGTCATGAACCACGTCCGCAACGCGACCCTCGTTCTCGTCGCAGCTCTCGCCGGATGCTCGAGCTCGGCCACCCCCGGCAACGGTCTGCCCGCCGGCAACGCTGAGTTAGACCACACGCGCTACGTCGCCGGACCCGCCGCGCAGAAGACCGTCCAAACGCTCTATCTCGCCAACAGAGATAGCCCCGCCATCCTCGGCTTTCCCGCGAATTCCGAGGGCAACACCAAGCCGTCGATCAGCATCTCGGGCTCGAATACGTTGCTCGAAGAGCCCGACGCGTTGGCCGTCGATGCGCACGGGAACATCTATACCGCCAACGACGGCGGACAAGAGATCTACATCTTCCCTGCCGGTTCGAATGGTAACGTGACGCCGAAGGTGCTCGGCGGCTCCAACGTCCCGCTGACCGCAACCGAAGGCATCGCGATCGATCGCAACGGCGAGATCTACGTTTCCGACTACGGAGCCAATCAGATACTCATCTTCGCCGCGGGCGCGAGCGGTAACACCGCTCCGATCAGGACGATCTCCGGAGCGAATACCGGCGTGGACGAACCGCTGGGGATGGCCTTCGATAGCGCGAACGATCTCTACGTGTCCAACGGCTACTATGGTTCGCGGGACAACCCGCCCATCGTCGAGTTCTCGCCCACCGCAAACGGCGATGTGAAACCGATCGGAACGCTCGGCATCCCGGGCGGCGGCGGAAAGGCGACGCTCGACGGCCAGTTCAGCATCGCCGTCAACGCCAAGGACGACATCATCGTGGGCAACACGCACACGGGCGCGGTCGACATCTTCAAGCACGGAGCCAGGGGCAACGTGAAGCCCGACGCGATCATCACCGGCTCGAACACGGGCTTCGACGACATCACCTCGCTCGGAATCGACGCCAAAGGCTTCATTTACGTCACCAACTACGCGGGCACGTCGCCGGACGCGGTGCTGGTGTTCAGCCCCTCGGCCAAAGGCAATGCGGCGCCGGTTCGGGTTCTCAGCGGCACGAAGACCACGTTTTCCGAGCCGCTCTGCCCCTCGTTCTTCTAGTCGTCGCGGCGTAGCGCGTACGCCAAGACGTCCGCCGCGGCGTCGCAGGTTGCGAGCTCGTCGGGCCCAAGGTGCGCGAGCACCGCGGCAAGACGAGACTCGCGATTGCGCCGTCCGTCCTCCAGAAGCCGACGACCCTTCGCGGTCGCTTCCAGCAACGCGTAGCGTCGATCGTTCGGGTCGGCGCTGCGTCGCGCATAGCCGCCGCGCACGAGTGCGGCCGCGATCCGGGTCATCGTGGGCTGCGACACCTGCTCGAGTGCGGCCAGCCGCCCGAGCGTCGCCGGGCCGCCGAAGACGAGCACCGAGAGCGCCGACAGACGCGCCGACGTGACGCCCAGGCGCGGGTCGTCCTTGCGCGCCTCGCGCAAGAGCCGGATGCTCACCGAGTGCAACTTCGCCGCGACGCTTGACGCTTTCAACCTCCTGGGCGATTCTCTTAGCAATGCAAAGCACTCCTCCGGCCCTCAACGCGAACCTGATCATGCTCGGCGTCGCCGGCCTCGATGCCGCGCTGCCGTTTTACACGGGCACGCTGGGCTTGGCGCTGCAGCAACGTCACGGCGGCTTGGCCTTCCTATCCGCCGGGGCGTTGACGCTCGTGCTCAGCGAAGAGTTGCGCAAAGCCGTACCCGGGGGCGCGCCGCGCGACGTGGAGATCGTCTTCTCCGTGAGCAGCGTCGCCGCGACCCATGCCGCCTTGCGCGAGCGCGGCGTCACCTTCCGCACGGGGCCGCGGGAAATCGGCGGCGGTTATCACGTCGCCAACTTCACCGACCGCGACGGTCATCTGCTTTCGCTGTACGGGCCGCCGTAAGGCGGCCCGGGCTCAGTCGTCCTCGCGGCGCGCGCCGTGCTCGTCGGCCTTCTCGTCCTTCTTCTCCACCGGCGGCTTTGCGGTCAGGTCGATGGGCTTGAGGCCCGCGCTCACGAACTCGGCCTGAAGCGGCCCGACGCGGTCGCGCAGGAACGCCGCGTATTTGGCCAGCGCCGCATCGACTTCACCGCGCACGACGCCGCTCTCGCGCTCTTGCTCCGCCGTCGGCGAGAGCGTCGTTGCGATGCCCAGCAGCGACTGGAGCCGTTCGCGCAGATGGTCTTCCAGGAAGTCGTTGTCTTGGCCGTTGACGGGATGCGAACTCAACACGTAGGCGAGCGTCGACGCATCCGCGCCGACCTGCGTCGCGCGTTGGGCGGCCGCCGCGTCGCTCTTTTTCAGCGCAGCGATGCGTTCGGGCAACCCGAGCGAGAGATTGTCGAGGGCGTTCAAGGCCGTATCGATGCGCGAGAACGCGTCGAAGAGCGCTGCGAGATAAGCGACGTGCGCGGCCCGCTCCGCCGGCGTCCGCCCCGCCCGCGGATCGGGTGCGATCGTAATGCTGCTCGCATACGCCTTACCGTCGACGTCGAGCCGCACGGTGTACACGCCCGGCAGCAAATCGGCGCCGCCGTCGGGGCCGCGATTCCACTTCGGCGCGCGATACCAGGGCACGGGCTCGTCGCCGGTGAGGTCCCACACCACGCGGTTGAAGCCCGCGGTATTGCTCACGACGGGTTGCTCCTCGTCGTCGACCTCCGCCGTGCCCGCGAACTTGCGCACGACGCGCCCGTGGATGTCGATGATGTCGATCTCGGGCTCGCTTTTCGCGGGTTGAGCGAGCGCGAACGTGAGCAGCACCGCCCCGTCGGGATCGTCACCGTTGAGCGACGTGGGGTTGGTCGGTGCGGCGTACTCGTACTGATACGCCGTCGGCGGCGGGAAGAGCGTGGTTGCGATCGGACCGGTCTTGGCGCGTTCGAGCACCGCCACCGCGTCGTCGAGGATCCAGACGCCGCGGCCGTGCGTGCCCGCGATCAGGTCGCGCCCGTCGGGCGAGAAGCGCAGATCGCGCACCGAGGCGTGGGGTAGGTTCTGCTGCAGCGAGCGCCACGTCGCGCCGCCGTCGCCGCTCCACCAGACGCTATTTTCGAGCCCGAGGAAGAGCACCGAGGGGTCGTGCGGATCCTCCGCGATCGTACGCGCAAACTGATCCGCGGGCAGACCCGTCACGATAGGGCTCCACGTCTTACCGTAATCGTGCGTCACGTACGCGTACGGAGCGCGATCGCCCGTGAAGTGCCGGTCGAGCACCGCATAGGCGGTGGCCGGATCGCGATGCGATGCCTCGAGCGTCGGCACGCGCGCGTCCATGTCGGCCGCGGGCATCGTCACGTCGCGCCAGTGCGCCCCGCCGTCGCGCGTCAACTGCACTTTGCCGTCGTCGCTGGTCACCCAGATCTCGCCGCGCGCCACGGTCGAGGGCACGACATCGAGGAGCGTGTCGTACGACTCGGCGCCCGTCACGTCGAGGCGTAACGGCGTACCGCTGAGGCCCTGCCGCGCTTTGATGTCGCGGGTGAGGTCGGGCGAGATGGGCCGCCACGTGCGGCCCGCATCGGTCGTGCGGAAGAGCACGTTGCCGCCAAAGTACGCAACGTGTCCGTCGAAGGGCGAAAACGCCAGAGGCGCCTCCCAATTGAAGCGATAACGCAAGCGCGCGGGCGCGACCACGTTCTGATTGTGCAAGTACGGCGACACGTCGAGCGTCAAGCGCGTCTTCACGTTGTAGCGGCTCAGTTCACCCTGATTGTCGCCGCCGCCCGAAGAACCCCACACCCAATCGGGATCGACCGGATCGGGAATCGTCCAGTTGCCGTCGCCGCCCGCGACGCGATCCCAATCCTTGGCCAAGATGCCTTTGCCGCTGCGCCCGTACGACGGCCCGCACCACGAGCCGTTGTCTTGCAAGCCCAGGCACACGTGATACGGCCGCGCGGCATCGGTCGCGACCCGATACACCTGACCGATGGGCACGTTGTTGCGCCACTCCCAGGTCGCGCCGTTATCGTTGGAAATCGCGGGACCGCCGTCGTTGCCTTCGAGAATGCGCCGCCCGTCGGCGGAAAACCACACGTCGTGGTGGTCGCCGTGGATGCGTTTGCCGCTGAGTTGCCACGTCGCGCCGCCGTTCTTGCTTTCGGCCAACCGCACCGAGGTTGCAAAGAGGTGATCTTCGTCGTGCGGATCGACGAAGATGCGCGTGTAGTAAAACGGACGCTCGTCGATCAGCGTATTGCTCGAGGTCAGCTTCCAATGCGCCCCCCCGTCGTCCGAGCGCCACAGAATGCCCTGCGCCGATTCAACCAGCGCGTAGACGCGCTTGGGGTCGCTCGGCGCGACCGCGACCCCGATGCGCCCCGTGATGCCTTCGGCAAAGCCGTTCCCGCTCACCCGCGTCCAGGTCACGCCGCCGTCGGTCGANNGCGTAGAGCACGTCGGGTTCCTTGGCGCTGCGGCTCAGATCGGCGGCGCCGCTCTCGGGTCCCAGCGAAAGCGTTCTGGTCCACGTTTTGCCGCCGTCGATCGTGCGGTACACGCCGCGCTCGTCCGAATCGCGAAACGGATCGCCGAGCGCCGCGACGACGGCAACCTTGGGGTCGCGCGGATCGAGCGCGATCTTCGAGATCGCATAGCTTTTCTCGAGGCCGAGGTGCGTCCAGGTTTCGCCGCCGTCGGTCGAGCGATAGATGCCGTCGCCGTACGACACGTCGTTGCGCGGGTTCGACTCGCCCGTACCCACCCACACGTCCTTCGCATTGCCCGGCGCGATCGCGATCGCCCCGATCGACCCGACGTCTTGCTTGTCGAACACGGGGTGCCAGGTCGTCATGGCATTGGTGCTGCGCCACACGCCGCCGCCCGCCGCACCGATGTAGACGAGTGCCGGATCGGAGTCGGAGCCCGCAATCGCCGCAAGCCGTCCGCCGCCGATCGCGGGCCCGATGTTCCGCCACGCGAGCGCGTCCATCGGCCCGGGCGTCGGCGTGGGACTCGCCGACGGCGCAGGACTCGGCGATGCCGGAGCAGAGCTCGGTGCCGGCGCAGGCCGGGCAGGCGTTCGAACCGGTTGCCCCGCTAGGGCGGCAAACGTAATCAAGACCGCTATGAAAGCGGCGCGGAAACGGGTCATGCCCCGCCCTTCGCTATCCTCTCGCAGGACTCGTTCTAGAACGAACGGCCGCACTTGAGCCGCATGCATTTTGGCTCCGCGCGCGGATCCGGCTTCAGCAGTCGGTGTAGAGCTTCCCGACCTTGATCACTTCGAAGTTGCTCGCCGACACGGTCTTGAGCTGATCCAGATCGTCGTCGTTCCAGCGCGTGTCCTCCGCGCCGCTGATGAACCAGTCGCTGCCGTTGTCGGCCACGAACATACCGTACTTCTTGAGCGCGGTGAGCACCACCAGCGACTCGCCGGTAAACGACGACGTGTCGAACGAGGCCTTGAGGCGCACGCGCAGGCCCATCGGCGGTTCGTTCGCATCGTGGTTGCTGCTGGCATAGTGCGTCGCCGGATGCTGGTACGCCGCTTGCGTGGTGGCCATCGTGAAGCGCATGGCGTGATCGATCTCGCCGCTCTCGACCTCGTCGTACTTTACGAGCGCGGGCGTAATCGGCAGCCCAGCCGCGTCGGCCGAGGTCCAGCACTCGGGCCGCAACTTGTTCGAACTCAGATCGAACACCGCGCCGTTGCCGGCGCGCCAGCCCGGCCCGACGTAATGCGTATCGTAGGTCTCATAGAGATGGCAGTTGACCTCGCCCACCACGAGCGCATGTCGATCGCCGGTGGAGTGCGCGCCGCCTTCGATCTTCGTATCCCTCGGAAAGGGATACGGGCCCGGATCGCTCTGATCCGGATACAGGAANNCCGTAATGCGGATTCGAGCCGAAGTCGGGATGCAGGTTCGTCGAACCGGCGTTCATCGCGGAGAGGTAGTTGGCCGAATTCGGATCGACGGGCGCCTGCGAGATATCGGTGTTCCACGGATTGTCGGCCGGCAAGACGGGACAGCCGCCGAGCACCGGCACGTCGGGGTGCACGAGCGCGACCGACGCGAGACCGAGAGCGCGATCGCCTGCGCCACTCGAGGCCGACAGCGCTTGCGCCGCGCACCCCGCGAGCGCGAGCGCGGCCACGCAGGCCATCGGTTTGGACGAACAACGGAACATGCGTCGGTGCACGGCAGAGCCTCCTTGCGATGCCTACGCCGCACCGCGCCACCCCTCCGGCAGCCGGCCCGGAAAAGTGAGCCCGCACGCCGAAGGCACCATCCATGGCAGCACGCGTGCTCGCACTCTACAGCCATCCCGCCGACCCGGCGGCATTCGACGCATACTATGCGCAAACGCACCTGCCGATCGCGAAGAAGCTGCCCGGCCTGCGAGCGTATACCACGAGCGCCGGCCAGCTCGCCACGGGCGACGGTTCGCAAGCTCCGTATTATCTCGTCGCCGAGCTGGATTTCGACTCGCTGGAAGCCATCGCGGCCGGCTTGCAGACCCCCGAAGGCGCCGCGACCGTCGCCGACCTGGCCAACTTCGCGCAGGCCGGCGTCCAGATCGTCTTCTACGAACTCAAAGACGTCTGATCGGCGCGGCGAGGAGCCCGAACGGCCCGGGTGGCGTCCAAAGACCCGGGCCGTTCGTATTCGGCTCGAATCCCAGCATCCGTAGGAGAGTTCATTGCTGACCCGTTTTCGTCTATTGGTCGCGCTGGCGTGCGCCGCGACCGTATTTTCCGCAGTTCCCGTCCGCGCCGACGCCCCGGGCACGATCGTCGAGATCGCTTCGGGCGCGCCGAACTTCAAGACCCTCGTGGCCGCGGTCAAGGCCGCCGGCCTCGTCGACACGCTCAACGGCAAGGGCCCGTTCACGGTCTTCGCCCCGACCGACGCCGCCTTCGCAAAGCTGCCGGCCGGCACGGTCGACACGCTGCTCAAGCCCGAGAACAAGGAAAAACTCAAGGCCATCCTGCTGTACCACGTCGTCGCGGGCAAGGTGCTCTCGACCGACCTCAAAGCCGGCAAGGTCAAGACCGCTGAAGGCCAGGACGTCACGATCAGCCTCACCGACGGCGCCCACGTCAACGACGCCAAGGTGATCAAGGCCGACATTCCCGCATCGAACGGCGTGATCCACGTGATCGATACCGTTCTCATCCCGCCCAGCAAATAGCGCATATCGCAGCACGGGTAAGAATGCCCGTTCCCGACGAGATCAGCGAGATCGGCGACGCCGACGTCTCATACATGCGGCGAATGGCGCGTGGCGATAGTCACGCGCTTTCGTCGCTGTATCAGCGGCACGGCGGCGTCGCCCTCGCCCTAGCCGAAAGAATGCTCGGAACTCACGATGCGGCCGAAGATGCCGTGCAAGAAGCCTTCGTCGCCCTGTGGCGACACGCCGCGAACTACCGCGACGGCGGCGCCGCGCCGCGCACCTGGTTGCTCACGATCGTGCGCAATCGCTGCATCGACGAGCTGCGCAAGCGCGCCGGCTCGCCGCAACGCGTCGAACTCGACGAAGCCCAGCCGCAGGCGATCGAGCGCGACCCATGGCCCGAAATCTGGAAACGTCATTGCGGCGACGCGTTGCGCGGCGCGATGGCCGATCTGCCGCGCGAACAGCGCGAGGTGATCGAACTCGGCTTCTTCTCCGGCCACTCGCATTCGCAGATCGCCGAGCGTCTGGGCGCGCCGCTCGGAACGGTGAAGAAACGCATGCGCACCGGCCTCAAGCGCCTGCGCGATGCGCTGGATGAGCGCTACGCGGAGTCTATCTCTTCGTGAGCGAGCATATCGAAGCCGACTTGCTCGACGAATACGCGCTGGGCACGCTCGACGCCGCGGCCGCGGCGCGCGTCGCCGCGCATCTCAAAGTCTGTGCCGCCTGCCGCGCGCAGTTGGCCGAATTGCGCGCAGTGCTCGACGTCCTGCCGCATGCGCTCGACGAGCGTGCGGCCAATGCCGCGCTGCTCGGACGCATCATCGCGCAAGCCGAACGCCGCGAGCCCGCACCGCGAGACGCATCGCCGGAGACGCCGCCTACCTGGTTCGCGAGCCCACTGGTTCGCGCGCTCGCCGCGGGCCTGATCCTCGCCTTGGCCAGCGACGCATGGCTCGCATTCCGCGCGCTCGGCAATCCGCCGCAAACGGTGGCGGTGGCGACTGCGACGCCCGTTGCGAGCCCGCCGACGCCGGCCGCAGCCACGCCCACAGCCGCCGCAGCATCGGCCGCACCCGCGCCGACGCCGGCACACGACACACCGCCGAGCGGAACGAGTGAATCCCCGGCCCTGCAGCGCGAGATCGCGCGACTGAGCGACGCGCTGGCAACCGAGAAAGCCGCGGCAGCCGAACGCGAAGCCGGCTCGCGTGCCGAGGTCGAGCGTTTGCAGCGCATGCTCGCCGACGCGCACGGCGCCGTCCGCGTCGTGTACGTCACGCCACAACCCGCGCCCGCGGCGAGCGCGCAGGTGGCGCAAGCGACGCAGACGCCCGTGATTGCAGAGAGCACGCCGCAACCCGCGCCTTCCGCCGCTCCGGCGTTGGTCGCCGCACTGCGCACCGGCCGCGTCTTCGCCGTCGACGGAACGGTGGGCAGCGAACCGTGGCACCTCACGATCGTGCAACCGGCAGGCAAGAGCAACGCGCTGATCTTCTCGGGCACGCCTCACGCGCCCGACGGCCAAACGTACCGCACCTGGGTCGTCCGCGACGGCAAGACCTACGATGCAGGCCAGTTGCCGCCCGCCCAACCCACCACGCTCGAGATGCCGATGCCGCTGCAGAGCGGCGACGTGGTGGCCTTCTCGCGCGAGCCCGTGGGCACGGGCGACCATCCGACCCAACCCTTCCTGATGAAAGTGACCATCCAAGAGTAGCCGAAGACGGCGCCATGCACGTTTCGCACGGTTTCAGCGGCGCCATCGGCAACACGCCCCACATCGTCCTGCCCAAGCTCTCGGCGGCCCTCGGCCGCACGATCGTGGGCAAGGCCGAGTTCCTCAACCCGGGCGGATCGGTCAAGGATCGCGCGGCGAAGGGCATCGTCGACGACGCCGAAGCGCGCGGCGCGCTCGCACCGGGCGGCACGATCGTCGAAGGCACTGCGGGCAACACCGGCATCGCGCTGACCCTGATCGCAAACGCGCGCGGCTATCGCGCGATCATCTGCATTCCCGACGATCAATCGCCCGAGAAGTACGAATTGCTGCGCACGTTCGGCGCCGAAGTGCGCGTGATCCCCGCGGTCGCCTTCACCAACCCCGAGAACTATTATCACGTCGCGCGCCGCGTCGCCGAGGAGACGCCCGGCGCGATCTGGGCCGATCAATTCAACAACACAGCCAATCGCGGCGCACACTACACCACGACCGGTCCCGAGATCTGGAATGCCTTCGGCGCGAGCCTCAGCGCGTTCGTCGCGGCCTGCGGCACCGGCGGCACGCTCGCCGGCACGAGCGCCTATCTCAAGGAACGCAATCCGGCGATCCGCACCGTGCTCTGCGACCCCTACGGTTCCGCGCTCTTCAGCTTCGTCAAGAGCGGCGTGCTCGAAACCGAGGGCGATTCCAACGCCGAAGGCATCGGCATCAAGCGCATCACCGACAACTTCAAGGACGCACCCGTCGACGACGCGTTGCGCGTCGACGACCAAACGATGGTCGAAATGGCCTACTGGCTCCTACGCGAGGAAGGCATCTACATCGGTGGCTCCGCCGCACTCAACGTGGCAGGCGCAGCCCGCTACGCGCGCACGCTGCCCGAAGGCAGCACGGTCGTCACGATCCTCTGCGACGGAGGCGACCGCTACCGTTCACGACTCTGGAACCGCACCTGGCTCGAAGAAAACGACTGCGTCCCCCACGCGAGCGGTTTGGAGTTTCTCGGTTAGTTGGGGCTTACGGCTTCAAGCGAAAGACGACGCCGGCGTTCGTCGGCCCACCGTACTGCGTCGTTCCGTAAAGCACTCCCGATGAGTCGTAGATGAGCGTTCCCCGAGGCACCGCGCCATCAAACAGGTGAAATGAATACAGGCACCGCCTAGGCGTAGGTGACTTCCTCTGCCTGTTCGATGCGTGAGAGCACCCAGTCGAATTTCCCGCTCGTCACGGCGGCCTTGCAGAAGCGGCATTCGCCGATTTGGTTGACGTCGAGCGGGGCGCCGCAGTTGGGGCAGCGTTTGTCGAGCAAACCGTGTTCGGGCGTCTTCGCATTGGTCGAACGCTGGAACGTCCAAAACTCCGTGAACGGCTCCGGACTGCGCGAGCCGAAAACCATCGCGCCGGTCTTCTCGTCGATCTCGTAATCGACGCACGAAGCGTCGATGCGCACGGTTACGTCGTCGAAGGCGCCGCCGTGCAGCACCGCGACCGGCGCGATCGCGGAGATGTGCACGTTCTCGATGATGTTCTTGCGGCGTTCGAAAGCCATCGTCTCGACCTGGGCGCTCCAGCCGTAATACAGGCCCAGGCTCATGAAGCCGCGGCCCACGTCGAGATCGCGGGCGGCCCAGGCCTGCTGCAGGGCTACGAACGCCCCGCGCACGCGCTCGATGAAGGCCGCGCCGTCGAACTGCGGATCGCTCGCCGCAATCGCGGCGAATCCGTCTTGCGGCGACAAGCGTTTCGCGCCGAATAGCGGCTCGGGACGCGCGCCTTCGAAGGCCGCCTGCGAGATTGCCGCAACGGTCCAATCGAAGGCGCCGGCAGAGATGTCGGCTCGGCAAAATTTACAGTGCCCGTCGGCCGCGAGTTCGAGCGGAGCGCCGCACTGCGGACACTTCATGGCGACGACGCCGCCCTCGCTCAAGGACGTGACGCCGGGCTGCCGCCGGAACGTCCAGCGCTGCCCGCGCCGGCGGTCTTCGCCCTCGTCGCTGACCTGCGTGCCCGACGCATCGAAGACGCGCATACGGTAAACCAAGTCGAAATGCACGACGATCTCGTCGCCGGCTTCGCCGTGCGTGGCCGAGACCACGTGCAAGCCGCGCACGTTGAGATCGTCGAGGATCGGCCGCTTCTGGGCCGCGGCGAACCCGTCGACGTCGCGCCGCCACTGCTCGAAAGCCTCCGCCGTGAGATACGGCCGGGCCGCCGCTGCATCGGCGTGCTGATACGCGCGCGAGACCAGAAAGAACGCCATCTCCGCGCGTTGGAGAAACGTCTCCGGTTCGAAGGCCGGATCGGCGGCAGCGATCGCCTCGAGTTCCTGCTCCACCGCATCCGGCCGAGCAGTTTGCAATGCGCGCGCGTCGATCACCTGAACGAACGTGTCGTTGTCCGGCCGCATGCCGGATTGAACGCCGAGGCTAGCCATGGCGGCGGCATTATCGGCCGCGGCCCGGCGCATCGTGCGGATCACCAGGATGCAGATCACGACGAAGACGAGTGTCGGCACGAGAAAGAACAAGAGGCCCAGGAAGAAGCCGCCTCCTCCGCCGCCGTTCCCGTTGCCGCCCCAATGATACATGGTATGCATGTGCGACGAGTGAAAACCGCCGCTGCTGTGGCTCCCTCCTCCACCGCTCGAGTGGCCGCCGCCACCGTGCCCGCCGCCGCCGCCCCGCGCGAACGCCACGTCGCAGGAAGCGAGCGTGGCGAAGAGCGCGAGGGCGAGTGCGCCGAGGCGTGCGGAGAGGCGGCGCACGCGGTTAGCCGGGCGTCACGTGCGCGCCGCAGTTGGCGCAGAAATTCGCGCCCGCCGCGAGCGCCGTGCCGCACGACGAACAGAAGTGCGCCGTGCCCGGCTGAGCCGGCGCGGCGGGTTGCGCTGGAGCGGCCTGCTGCTGCGGCGCCTGCGCCGGAGGCGCAGCGGCGCCCGCCACGATGTTGCCCAAACCGAGTCCGATGCCCAGCAGCGCGGAACTGCCGCCGCCGGCGTTGCCGTTCGCAGCACCTTCACCGATGCCGCGCAACGCTTCACCGGCACCGTATTGCGTGAACGATCCGGCCAGCTTCGTATAGCTCACGTCGCGGCGGAAGTTCTTGAGCGTCTCTTCGTCCTTCTGGTCGAGCGAGATCGTGAAGTTACCCATCCGTACGATCTGCACGCCGTAGCTCGAGACTTGCGTCTGCACCGCGGCGAGCGTCTCTTTCTCGATGTCGTCGGTGCGCGCGGCGATGCCCAGGATGGGCCAGCCGTTGCGCACGATCTGCGCGGTGACGCCGGTGCGCAGCACCTTGAGCACCTGCTCGCGCATCCAGTCGGTGATGGAGTCGTTCGAGGCGAGGTTGCGCGTGCCGGCCAGATTCACGATGAGCGCGCCCGGATCGATCACTTTGAGCGAATAGTCGCCGAAGACGCGCAGGCCGACGGCGAGCTGGGTCTCGGGATCGACCACGTTGTCGATCACGCCGCCGAAGGGCAAGTTCGGGAACTCGCGGGTGCCCACGAAGTAGAGTTCCGACTTGAAGAAGTTGCCGTTGGTCGCGTTGTCGACGAGGCCGCCCAAGAACGGGATGTTCGCCGCATCGAGCGTCGACCGGCCCGGCTGCAGAACGCCGGCCACGCGACCCTCTTTCAGGAAGAGCGCGACTTCATCGGCCTCGACCGTGACCTGCGCGAATTTCGGGATCGTCGCGTCGGGCCACTTGAAGACGATCTGGCCTTTGCTCGCGTCGGGACGTGCGACGAATTCACGGCGCAGGGGGTTCAGAAAAAATCCCATGATGCTCCCCCGATATCGGCGTTGGTACCGCCGTGTTTCAGGCAGGCCCACGGTCGCCCTGCGCGGAGTACACCCGGCATGCGAGTTCTCTCCCAGATTGCTCTGGCCGCGGCCGTCGTGCTCGCCGCCTCGGCCGGCGTCGCGGCCGGCGACGATCGCTTCGACCGGGCCGATACGGCCCTGGGCACGGTGTTGGACCGCTATTCGATTCCGGGCGCGGCGCTGGCCATCGCCCGCGACGGCGCCGTGCTCCACGCACGGGGCTTCGGCTACGCCGACGTGGCCGCCAAGACGCCGGTCAAGCCCGACTCGCTATTTCTGATCGCGAGCGTGTCGAAAACACTCACCGCGATGGCCGTGCTCAAGCTGGTCGAGGAGCACAAACTCTCACTCGACGACGAGGCGTTCTCGTTCGTCGCCGACCTGCCGCAGCCCGCGGGTACCACGCGCGACCCCCGCCTCGCCGCGATCACGGTGCGCGACCTGCTCGACCACGCCGGCGGCTGGGACCGGTCCTCGCACGGCGAGCCCGCCTCCAAGATCGAGGAGATCCACCACGTGCTGGGCACCACGGGCGAACCCACGCCCCAGGACGTGATCCGCTACGTCACGACCTTGCCCCTGGATTTCGCGCCGGGCACGCGCTCCGCGTACTCGAACTTCGGCTACATCCTGGCCGGCGAGATCGTGGCGCGCGTCTCGCACGAGCCCTACGAACGTTTCGTGCGCGAAAACGTGCTCGTGCCCGCAGGCGTCACCGACGCGGCTATTTCCCACCTTCCCGCCGCGCTGCCCGGCGAAGTGTTCCGCTATGGCGACGGAGGCGCGAAGCTGGAGAACGGCTCGGCGCTCGCGACCTCGGCCGCCGGCGGCTGGGTCTTGTCGGCCCTCGACTATGTGAAAATCCTCGCCGCCTTGCACGCGGGCCGGATCCTCGGCGACGCCTCGCTCGACGCGATGTTCGCCCCGCCCTATCCGCCCTTGCAGGCGCGNNGTGCTGCCCGGCATCCGCACCTGGGTGCAACATCGCGCGGGCGGTCTCGACGTGATTCTTTTCACTAACGGTAACGGGAGTTCGAACGGCGACGACGAGGCCGGCATCAAAGCCGGCATCGCTGCGGTCGATGCGGCGCTCGACTCATAGAGTACGAATTGCGACCTAGGTCGAAGGCCACGCACCAATGACGACACGGAAAAGCGACGCCGAACCGCTGCTGGCTTCATCCGCCGGCCCGAACTTGATCTGCGACGCCTGCGGGCAGGCGTTCTATTCGGAGTCCGCCGCCGGAATGGCCGACCGCCCGTGCAGCGGCGAAGGCTGCACGGGCCGGCTCCAGTTGACCTCTCCTTAGCGTTTCGCTCGGTCCGCCTTAGGCGCTGGCCATCCCGCTGAAGTAGAAGCGGTTGCCGTCCGTGGTCTCGATCACGATGCGGCGTTTCTCTGCGATCACGAACCCTACCGTCTTTCCCTGTAGGGCGTTGAGGATCGATTGGGTTTCCTCGACTGCTTCGTCGGCTAGGGCCTCCGCGTCGATCTTCCGCAAGCGCTCGTCGTCCTCGTCGAAATCATCTCGGTACTGTAACAATCTGGTAACCTCCTAAGGGCGCTCGACTTGCGTTCAACGATACATGACGCACGTAGCCCCGTAACGCGTGCGCGGTCACTCTTTTGCTAACGCGTCAGCGCCAACTGTGCGCGCGCTCGCTCTTTTCCGAATTCCTAATCGTTGTCGGGTATCTCGTCGAGTGCTCCCGGGCGCTCGAAGAAGGCGGCGCGATGCAAACTCGGGATCGGAGCGAACGCCTCGGGCGCCTGGCTGAAGTCGAAACAGTCGCGGAGCGCGTCCGAGCGCGTATCGGTCGTGTTCAATGACGGAAGATCGAACGCTCGCTCGGTAAACTTGAGAACGCTTCCGAATTCGTGCCGCACGTGTGACACGTATCCGCGTCGCGCGTACGGTGAGATCACGATGAACGGCACGCGAAATGCGAGGCCCATGCGATCGAGTTCGGGCGGCGTCACGTGGTCGTACCATCCGCCCCAATCGTCCCACACGACGAAGATTGCCGTGCTGTTCCAGAGCGGGCCTTCACCGACGGCGTTCACCACCGACGCAACCCAGTCCGGTCCATATTGGCCCGTGCTGGCGATGTCGCCCGCGGTCGCGTGATGCGGAAACGGATGATCGGAATTGGCCGCGGTCGGCACCACCCAAGTGATCGCCGGGAGATCGCCGTGACGCGCATCGTCGAGCACCCGCGTTTCCGGCGAGATGACGTTCTGCCAGAGCGGACCGTACCGGATGTGCTTGATCGCGTCGAACGCCGACCAGATGCTGCCGAGGCTATCCAGCGGCGGCGCGTAATAACGCCAGGACACGCCCGCCGCCTCCGCACGGTCGGCGATCGTCGGAAAGTCCAAGCACGGAAATGGACCGGGAACCTCGACGCCGAGCGCATCGATACGAGTGACGGTCGCATTGGGCGGCGAGTCGCAGCCCCACGCGAAGTGCGTCGTCTCGAGATGATTCGGATTGCTCGCGGTCAGATCGGATTCGCCGGCGATCAAGTAGAGGTGCGCGGGAAAACTGGGTCCCGTATTCGACTGAAACATCTTGTCGGCGAGCGTCCAGCGCGAAGCCATCGTCCAGTACGGTTCGATCTGCGCGCGCGGCACGTAGGCATACGGAAACGTCGGCGCCTGCCGCGGCGAGGTCATCGCCACGTCCCAGCCGTCCATCCGGCCGCCGTCGTACTCTTGTACGAAGGCACGGTGCTGGTGGTCGACGTCGGCCGGAAAATCCAAATCGACCGGATGCAAGGCCACCGGCCCGCTGTGCGACATGCCCGTGTCGGCGCTATCCGCGCCGGGAAAATCCTTGAAGAAGTTGTCGAACGAGCGGTTCTCTTGGATGATGACGACGATGTGCTTGACGTGCTTGCGCAACTCGGCGCGATAGCGTTCGACCGCCGCCGTAGGCGGCGCCGCGCCTACCGGTTGCACGCTCGCCGGCCCGGCGGCAAGCAACACGAGCAAGAACGAAACTCTCCAGCGGTCGCACGTCATGCCGTCTACCATACCCCCGAGTTGGGAACAATGGGCGTATGTTGTCTGCGACGACGTCCCGCTCCGCCCTCGTTTCGGGTGCCTGCCTCGGCCTGCTGCTCGCACAGAGCGAACGGGCGAGCGCCCAGACGCCGTTTCCGCGCGGGGCGATCCAGCACATCGTCTTCGTCATTCAAGAAAATCGCAGCGTCGACAATTTGTTCAACGGTTTTCCCGGCGCCGACACCGTGCGCGTCGGACACCGGCACGACGGCTCGGCGGTCGCCTTGCACGCGGTCGGCCTCGACGAACCGACCGACGTCGATCACGCCCGCGATTCGTTCGTCAACGCCTACGATCATGGTCGCGCCGACGGCTTCGATCTCAACGGCACCGAACCGGCCTCGAAGAACGGCGATTTCCCCTACGCCTACGTGCCCGAGACGGAGGTCGACCCGTACTGGACGATGGCGCGCCGCTACACCTTCGCCGACAGAACCTTCGAGTCGCTCGGCGGTCCGAGTTTCGACGCGCATCAATACTTGATCGCGGGCCAATCCGGCGGCGCCGTCACCAATCCGAGCATTCTCGAGGGCGCGACCTATTATTGGGGCTGCGATTCGCCGCCGGGTACGCGCGTCACCGTCGTCGGCCGCGACGGGCAAGCCGACGGGCCCAAGATCTTCCCCTGTTTCAATTACCGCACGCTCGCGGATTCGCTCGACGCGGCCGGCCGGAGTTGGCGAAACTACGGGCCCGCGCCGAGCAACGTCGGCAACGTCTGGACCGGCTTCGATGCGATCCGGCAAATTCGCTTCGGCCCCGATTGGGCGAGCAAGGTCGTCACGCCGGAGACGCGCTTCCTGAGCGACGTGCGCGCGGGCGCCCTCGCCGACGTCACCTGGGTCACGCCTGATTTTCGCGCCTCGGATCATCCGATGTACGGATTGAAACAGCACAAGCTCGCCCGCGCCGAACGCGACCTCGGGCCGCAGTGGGTCGCCAACGTGGTCAACGCGGTCGGCCGCAGCCGGTATTGGAATACGACGGCGATCGTGGTGGTCTGGGACGATTGGGGCGGCTNNGGGGCGGCTGGTACGATCACGTCCCGCCGCCGCAACTCGATGCGCTCGGCCTCGGTTTCCGCGTGCCGATGATCGTCATCAGCCCCTACGCCAAACACGGCTACGTGTCGCACGTGCAACACGAGTTCGGCAGTCTGCTGAAATTCGCCGAAGAAGTCTTTGGGTTGCCGAGCCTGGGCACGACGGACGTGCGCGCCGACGATTTGGCCGACTGCTTCGATTTCCGGCAACGGAAGCGTCCGCTGGTCGAGATTCCGACGAAGCTCGGCCTCGAGGATTTCCTATCGATGCAGCCCAGCGACGTGCCGCCCGACGATGATTAGGCTCGCCGCGATTGAGTGACGCCGTCGCGGGAAAGGATGACGTCATGAGCAACGCTGCCGATACCGACACCACCACCAAGCTCCGCGTCGCAATCCTCGTCGCCGAAGGCTTCGAGCAAGTCGAGATGACCAAACCCCGCGAGGCGCTCGAACGCGCGGGCGCGCGCACCGTCCTCATCTCGCCCGAAAAGGGCCAAGTGCTCGCCTTCAACCACCATGATAAGGGCGACCGTTTTCCGGTCGACGTTGCGCTCGACGATGCCGACGCCGACGACTACGACGCGTTGTTGCTGCCGGGCGGCGCGCTAAATCCCGACACGCTGCGCACGTTGCCGAACGCCGTCGAGTTCGTGCGCTCGTTCTTCGACGACGCCAAGCCCGTTGCGGCCATCTGCCACGCACCGTGGACGCTGATCGAAGCCGACGTCGTCGAAGGGCGCCGCCTGACCTCGTGGCCGTCGCTACGCACCGATCTCGAGAATGCCGGCGCGGAGTGGGTCGACGAAAAAGTCGTACGCGACGAAAACCTCGTAACCAGCCGCAAGCCCGACGACATTCCCGACTTCAATCGCGAGATGATCGCGCTCTTCTCGAACGACACGGTGGCCGTCTAGACCGTATCTAGGACGACGACGGCTGGAGTATCATCCAGACTTGGCTGCCGGACGTGTCGAAGTCGAACGCTTGCGCGAGCACGTTGCCCGCGTCGTCGACGTCGGCAACCGAGAGGCCGAAAAAGTTTCCGGGCAGGATCAGCGCGCCGAGGTCTCGGGTTCCGTCGAGCGGGGTGCGCACCCACGAGAAGAATTGCGGACGATTCTCGCCGACGACCGTACCGTACGGGTTCGCCGCAACGGGCGTGTAGGTTCCGTAGACGTCGTTGGGCACGTTGCCCAAGTCCTGCGGCGGCCTGCCGCCCCACACGCGCCAGAGGTAGGTGTGTCCGGCGGCGCGTGGATCGAACAGGACGAGTTGATCCGCGGAGGTCAGGATCGACGACGGACGCAGGTCGCCCGGTAAGCTCAACGACAGATAGTGGCCCGAGTCGGCCAGGCCGTATTTCGCGCTGCCGTCGGCGCACGTTGCCGCTCCGAATACATAGTGGTCGTTGAGAGCGATCGGGCGCGTGATGCCGCAGCCCCGGCCCAGATCCTGGAAGACCGGCCAGGTGTCGCTCACCGTGTCGTATACGCCGCGCGAGCCGTCCTGCTTGACGCCAAGCGCGAGCCCGGCGGAATTGACCGCAAAGAAGGACGCCGCGCTCGGGACGACCGTCGAGCGCCCGTCTTTGTAGACGAAGCCCTGCGTCTTCGTGCCGGTTCCGACGCGACCGACGATCGTGCCGCTCTTACTCACCGCATCCACGCGACACACGCTGAAGCCGCCGGGCGAAATGTTGAGCACCGCGGTGGTCGACCACAGCAGGCACAGCCGTGCGCCGTTGAGCACGGCGTCGCCGGCGATCGAGTCGGACGGCCCGAATCCCGTGGCATGGGCCTCGGTATAGCCGACCAAACTCACGACTCGCGTGACGCGATAGGCCGTCGAGTGGATGTCGCGATGCGTCGCCGACGTGGCGGCTGTCGCCGGAACTGCGCCGAAGAACGCGGAGCTCGACAGAGCTAGGGCGGCGGCCGCGCGAAGCGTGACGGTCTGGAAGTTCACGGGGCGCTCTTTCGCGCGCGGTCGCCCGATGGGCCTCTTGACGCCCTCGACCGAGACAGGCATACGAAGGCCTGCACGCGTGGGGCGAATTCGCACCAACTCCGGGCACTCACTCTCTCAAGGCCGCATGAGGTGGGGGGAGGAACGGGAGCACCGTTTCTCTCGGCAGGTTGGGACTGCCGGATAGGTGCGATCGGATTAACCGGGTTGTTGGGACCCGGAGGATCATATTTGGGTGCTCTGATTAGCTCCCGTCCCCCGGTCCAGTATGCCCGTTCGGCAACGGGGCTGCGGTCATTAACTACTGACCCTGCGCCCCCAAGCCTTATCCGGTAAGGGAAAGCGACTACAGCAAGCTCCGGCGCAGGTCGGCTAGCAGGGCTGCCAACGTGGCGTTGAAACGCGCCGCCAGCGCCCCGTCGATCACCCGGTGGTCGTAGGAGAGCGAGAGCGGCAGCATGAGCCGAGGCTCGAAGGCACTGCCGTTCCAGACCGGGCGCGTGGCCGAGCGGCTCACGCCCAGGATTGCGACCTCGGGCGCGTTGATGATCGGGGTAAAGCCGGTGCCGCCGATGCCGCCCAGGCTCGAGATCGTGAAGCTCGCACCCGACATCTCGGCGAGCGACAGTTTCCCCTCGCGCGCCTTGGCGGCCAGCTCGCGCGTCTCGCGCGCCAGCTCGAGCGCGCCCTTGCGGTCGACGTCGCGCACCACGGGCACGAGCAGACCCTGTGGGGTGTCGGCCGCGAAGCCGAGATGGTAATACCGCTTCAGCACGAGGGTGTCGCCCTCGATCGATGCGTTGAGTTCGGGGTGGCGCTGCAGCGCCGCAACCACCGCCTTCATCAAGAAAGCCAGCAAGGTCAGCTTCGCCTCGGGGCGCTCGGCATTGACGCGCTGCCGCAGCGCTTCCAAATCGGTGACGTCCGCATCCTCGTGATTGGTCACGTGCGGGATCGAGATCCAATTGCGGTGCAGCGCCGGCCCCGAGATGCGCTTGATGCGCGAGAGCGGCTGCACCTCGACCGGCCCGAACTGCGCGAAGTCGATCTTCGGCCACGCCGGCAGCGCGAAGGGCACGCCCGACGCCTGCGCGGCCGCGGGCGGTCCCTCGCGCAACGAGCGTTTCACGTACGCCTGCACGTCGTCGCGCGTGATGCGTTTGTTCGGTCCCGTGCCCTCGACGCGATCGAGCGGCACGCCGAGTTCGCGCGCGAAACGCCGGATCGACGGGCCTGCATGCACCGCCTCGCCGTGCGCTGCCTCGACCGGCGCGGGCGCTTCGGCGGGTGGGGGCTGCGCGGCCGGCGACGGCGGCGCGGCAGCCGGCGGCGGCGCGGCAGCCGGCGGCGGCGCGGCGGGAGCCGGCGGCTCGGCAACGGGCGGCGCGGGCTTGCCGTTTGCCGGAGCAGCGTTGACCGAGAGCGTGAGAATCGGCGTGCCTTCGGAGACCTTATCGCCCACCGAGATCGCGATCGCGTCGACCACGCCCGCTTCGGGTGAGGGCACCTCCATCGTGGCCTTGTCGGATTCGAGCGTCAGCAGCGCATCGTCGACGCGCACCGTGTCGCCCGGTTTGACCAGCACCTCGATCACCGGCACTTCGTGGAAGTCGCCGATGTTGGGCACGCGCACTTCGATCGAATTTGCCATCAGATGGTCACCGGATTCGGCTTCGCCGGATCGATTCCGTATTTCTTCAGCGCCGCGCCGACCTGCGCCGGTTCGATGCGGCCTTCGTCGGCGAGCGCCTTGAGCGCCGCCACCGCCACGAAGTGCCGGTCCACTTCAAAGAACTCGCGCAGTTTGCGCCGGTAGTCGCTGCGGCCGTAGCCGTCGGTGCCGAGCGCGACGTAGCGCCGGTCGAGAAACGGCCGGATCTGATCGGCGTGGGTCTTGATGTAGTCGGTCGCGGCGATGGCCGGCCCCGGGTGGCCGGCAAGCACCGAGCGCACGTAGGGCACGCGCGGCGCCTCTTCGGGATGCAACAGATTCCAGCGCTCCACGTCGAGCCCGTCGCGCCGCAACTCAGTGAAGCTCGTGACGCTCCATACGTCGGCGGCCACGCCGAAATCGTTCTGCAGCAAATCGGCCGCAGCCAACACCTCGCGCAGGATCGTGCCGCTGCCCAGGAGTTGCACGTGCGGCGCGTCGGGCGTGGCCGGTGCCGCCTCGCGCACGCGGTAGATGCCCCTCACGATGCCGGCCTCCACGCCCGCGGGCATGGCCGGTTGCCGGTAATTCTCGTTCATCACCGTAATGTAATAGTAAACGTCCTCTTGCTCCGCGCACATCCGGCGCAGTCCGTCCTGCACGATCACCGCGAGTTCGTAGGCGTACGCCGGATCGTAGGCCACGCAGTTAGGAATGAACGACGCGAAGACGTGGCTGTGGCCGTCCTCGTGTTGCAGACCCTCGCCGTTGAGCGTGGTGCGGCCGGCCGTTCCGCCGATCACGAAGCCGCGGCTACGCATGTCGCCCGCGGCCCACGCAAAGTCGCCGATGCGCTGGAAGCCGAACATCGAGTAAAAGATATAGAGCGGGATCATCTGCTCGCCGTTGGTCGAGTACGACGTGGCTGCGGCGATCCACGAACAGAACGCGCCCGCCTCGTTGATGCCTTCCTGGAGAATCTGGCCGTGCAAATCCTCGCGGTAATACATCAGTTGCGCGGCGTCTTGCGGCTTGTAGAGCTGGCCCACCGGCGAGTAGATGCCGAGTTGGCGGAACATGCCTTCCATGCCGAAGGTGCGCGATTCGTCGGCCACGATGGGCACGATCCGCGCACCGATGTTGGCGTCGCGCACGAGCGCGCTGAGCAGCCGCACGTAGGCCATCGTCGTGGAGATCTCGCGCTCGCCGCTGCCCTCGAGCTGCGACTTGAAGGCCTCGAGCCCAGGCACGGTCAGCGCGGCCGACTTGCGCCTACGTTGCGGCACGCTGCCCAGCGCGCGCAGACGTTCGCGTAAGTATTCCATTTCCG
The DNA here is from genome assembly GCA_003136655.1 of Vulcanimicrobiota bacterium. Classification (GTDB taxonomy): domain Bacteria; phylum Vulcanimicrobiota; class Vulcanimicrobiia; order Vulcanimicrobiales; family Vulcanimicrobiaceae; genus Hesperobacter; species Hesperobacter lustricola. Next base: position 15,871 of record PLFC01000095.1, on the reverse strand, counting down.
GGCTATCCTCGGGCGGCCGGTAAAACGGCACGTTCGGGAGATCGGCGTCCGACACCGGAATGGCGAAGCGGTCGCGGAACTTGCGCATCGCCTTGACGTCGAGATGTTTCTGCTGGTGCGCGATGTTCTGCGCTTCGCCCGACGAGCCCATGCCGTAGCCTTTGATCGTTTTGGCCAGCACGACCGTCGGCTCGCCCTTGTGCGCCACCGCGGCGGCGTACGCCGCATAGACCTTCCGCGGATCGTGACCACCGCGTTGCAGATCCCAGATCTGCTCGTCGGTCCAATCTGCCACGAGCGCGGCCGTTTCGGGATACCGTCCGAAAAAGTTCTCGCGCACGTGCGCGCCGTCGTTGGCCTTGAACGTCTGGTAGTCGCCGTCGACGCACTCGTTCATCAGTTGCACGAGGCGGCCCGAGCGATCGCGCGCGAGCAGCGGATCCCAATTCGAACCCCAGATCACCTTGAGCACGTTCCAGCCCGTGCCGCGGAACTCGCGCTCGAGTTCTTGCACGATCTTGCCGTTGCCGCGCACGGGGCCGTCCAGACGCTGCAGGTTGCAATTCACCACGAAGATGAGATTGTCGAGCGATTCGCGCGAGGCGACCGAGATCGCACCGAGGGTCTCGGGCTCGTCCGACTCGCCGTCGCCGATGAAGCACCACACCTTGCGATCGGTCGTGTCCGCGATGCCGCGATTGTGCAGATAGCGCAGGAAGCGCGCCTGAAAGATGGCCTGCATCGGACCGAGGCCCATCGACACGGTGGCGAATTGCCAGAAGTCGGGCATCAACCAGGAATGCGGGTACGAGGGCAAGCCGCGCCCGTCGACTTCTTGCCGGTAATTGGCCAACTGCTCTTCGCTGATGCGGCCTTCGAGAAAGGCGCGCGCGTACACGCCCGGCGCCGAGTGTCCTTGGAAGAATACGAGGTCGCCCCCGAACGTGTCCGACGGCGCGCGGAAGAAATAGTTGAAGCCCACGTCGTACAGCGTCGCCGACGACGCGAAGCTGGCCACGTGCCCGCCGAGTTCCGACGAAGCTTCGTTGGCGCGCACGACCATCGCCATCGCGTTCCAGCGCACGATGTGGCGCAGCCGCGTCTCGAGTTCGTCGTTGCCCGGCATGTTCGGCTGCTGCGAGGGCGGGATCGAGTTGACGTAGGCGGTCTGCACGCCGAGCGACACCTGTGCGCCGCCCGCGTGCGCGCGCTGCACGAGGCGTTCGATCAGCTGTTGCGTGCGCGCCGGGCCCTCGCGTTCGAGCACGCCGTCGAGCGCCTCGAGCCACTCTTGCGTCTCTTGGGGATCGGGATCGACCGGCAGCCGTGAAAGCATGGCTCTTGGTTCCGCCGCTACCGAACGGTCCCCCCGGTCCGGACCGGTCCGCTCCGCCCATTGGCCCATGCCAATTCGCGTGCCTGAAAGTTGTGAGCCCGCTCACGTCGAACGACAACGGACGTGACTCCGCTTCGGACGTCTTCGCTTCGGCTTCGACTGCGACTCTGGGTCGTTTTCATCGCCATCCTCGCGTGGGCGCTCGCGGCGCCGGCGCCCGCCCCGGCGCAAGCGCGCTGCGGTCTCGGGTTACTCGAAGGGCTGCCCGATCGGTTGCGTGCGCTCGAAGCGCAGCATCCCGTCACATCCGATGATGCCGTGCGCCGCGCGCGCGACATCGCCGCGGTCGTCGCCGATCCGGCCATCTCCGCATCGGTCACGCAAGCCTGCCCCGGCGACGATTCGGCAGCCGTCGTCAGGACGGTCGCGCATCAACGCCTCTTGGTGCTGTGGGCGAAGATGCTCGCGCTCGAAGCCGTCGATCTGCCGGTGTATCCCGCGCCCTACGATCGGCGCTGTTCCGCGCTCGACGGCGCGACGTGGCAGTCGGCCTTCATTCGCGCCTACGTCGACCGGCTCGACCCGCAAGGCACCGACGCGTCGCAAACCGCGGTGCGGCAAGCGTTGGCCGACGACCCTCTCGCGCAACACGTCAACGAGATGGTCGCCGCGCGGGCCCAGCGCTTGCGCATCGGCGCTCTGCCGGGCCCGAATGCCGACGAAGCCGCCTGGCTGCAAAATAACGAGCTGGCCCGTTCGAAGGCGCAAGCCGCGTTGACGAACGGCGTTCGCTGCGGGCCGATCGCGGGCGTTACGCCTTAACGCCAGTCTCAGCGTACTCCCAAGCACGTCCCAGGGAGTGAGCCTACGATTGCGTCATGAAACCGGCAATATTCGCTCTTTCCTTGGCGCTCCTCGGAGCGCCCACGTTGGCGGCGGCTCAGCCGGCGCCCCCTGCAGACCAACAGCAGGCCGCGCCTGGCCAAGGCCAGCGCGACCCGCAGCGCGCGCAGTTCATGCAGCAGATGCGCCAACTCCACGAGCAGTTCCGCGCAAGCGTGCTGGGCTCGTTGACTCCGGCCAACCGTCAACTGCTCGCAAACGTCGTCGGCCAGCTCGCGATCGCGCCGCAGCCCGACTTCAAGGGCGCCTCGGCCCGGCTCGACCGCGCGCTCTCCTCAAACGAGCGTAACTCGATCCTCACCGCCAGCCAGAACTTCCACACGCAGTCCAAGGCCCTGTTCGAAGCGATGAAGGCTGCGGCTCCCCCGCCGCAAGACGGCCAAGGCGGCCCGCCGCCCGGCGCGCCGGAGCATCGCATGGGTGAGGGTCACCAGCGCACCGCCGGTCAGATTCTGCTCGGCGCCGCAACGGGCGAAGGCCACCACCGCTTCTAAATCACTCGACGACGAGGCGCGCAACGCGTTCCTCAAAACGGCGAGGGCGTAGGCACGATGAGGGAAGAGCCGGCACATGAAGTTGCCGGTCACGGCCCTCACCGCAGCCTGCGTCCTGCCGTTGTCGCTCGTCGCATTGCCACGCCCGCCGCCGACGCGCGCCCGGCGATGCCCGCTCATTCCAACGCCCCGACGGCTCACGAAATCGGCCGCCCGGCCGATCTACCGCATTTGGCCGGTTCGGGGCGAACAAAGCACGAGCCGAGACCCGGGTTCGCAGATCGCGAGTAGTCGGTGAAAAAGCTAGCGGGCGTGTACGATCGTCATGGCGCGAAGGAGAACACGGTCCCGTCGTTTTTTGCACCGCCGCCGTTCGTCATGCCGTAGAGCTTGCCATTCACATTCGTAAGGTTTCCGACGGGAACTGCACCGTCCGAACCGCTGGTAAACTGGTACAGTTGGCTGTACTCGCCGCCAGGTGTGATTCCGAAAATGGTCCCGCATCCCGAGAGAGATGAATCTTGGCAGGCGTTGTCTCCGCCTCGCGCTGTGGTGCCATAGAGCGTGCCGCCAACCTTGGTAAGCCCGCCAAATGGAAGTGCCCCGTCCGATCCGCCCGCAAAGTCGTAGAGGTTTGTGAGGACGCCGCCCGTCGTGATCTTGAAAACCGTGCCGACGTCACTCTTGCCGCCGTAGGTCGTCATGCCGTAGAGCACGCCACCTACATCGATGAGACCTCCGTACGGGTTAAACCCGCCAAACTGATCGAAGCTATACAGCAAAGATTCGCTTCCGCTCTCGGTGATCTTGAAAACGGTGCCGTACCCATTGAGGCCGCCGAAATCCGTCGTGCCGTACAACGTGCCGGCCACACTGATAAGCGGCCCCGTCGGCGACTGCCCATCCGAATAGTTATTTTCGAAACTGTGCAGCAGGGTGTATGCACCGTTCGTGGTGATCTTGAAGACAGTACCTTGGCCATATGCACCGCCACTTTGGGTGGTACCGTAGAGCGTATCACCCACAGCAATGAGACTGGTGGGACTTAATCCATCGGGGTCGCCTTGAAAACGGTACAGAACCGTTTCCTCACCCGCCGTCGTGATCCTAAAAACGGTCCCATGACCTATACCGCCAAATCGCGTCGCCCCGTAAAGCGCTCCACCCACCTCGACAAGGCTTTCCTCCGGAGTAGCCCCATCCGAACCGCCTTGGAAGCTGTACAGCACCTTTTCCTTGCCGGTCTTCGTTATCTCGAATACGGTCCCATCATCGTCGACGCCACCCCCCCCGGCCGTCGTACCGTACAGTTTGCCATGGAATTTCAGCAGGCCGGCCTGCGGACCCGCCCCGTCAGAGCCACCCGCAAAGCTGTACAAGACGCTTTCGTCGACCGCGGGCCGAGCGCTTACGACACGTGGCTGAGGCCGCAACATCGATCTTATGCTCGAGGCTTGTAAGTCGCTCGGGCCCACAGGCGTGGACGCGATCGTCGATGAGGAGCACGCAGTCGTAGACATCGCGAGCACGCCTCCAATGAACCACCCTAGAGGTCGAGCAGCACCTAGGCGATTTCCGATCGAAATCCTACCACTCGTCGACCGCGATTTGACACTGTACATAAGTCCTCCAGCGCTGGAAGCGAGACCGCATGCGCCGATCGGAATGCGCCTCGCTCTTAGTCTATCACAAAGTCCCAAAGAGGTCGCGAAAAGGTCACCATCCAATCCAGCCCGCCCCGTCGGGTCGGCCCTCCGCCCGGCCGATCTACCGGATTTGGCCGGTTCGCGGCTGAATCAACCGGGATAATGTCTACGCTGACGTATGGCTCGTACCTGAAGGTCGACGAGCTGCTGGCCCTGCAGGTCCCCCAAAGCGAGCCGCCGGAGCACGACGAGCTGCTCTTCATCGTGATCCATCAGGTCTACGAACTCTGGTTCAAGCAGATGCTCCACGAGATCGAAGCCGCGATGCGCCACATGGAGCGCGACGAGTTGCTCCGGGTGGGCAAGAACTTCCGGCGCATTCACGCCATCCAGCGCGTGCTCGAATCCCAGGTCGAGATTCTCGAGACGATGACGCCCCAGGAATTCAACGCGTTTCGATACCGCCTCGATCCGGCCAGCGGCTTCCAATCGGCCCAGTTCCGCGAGATCGAGTTCCTGTGCGGGGCCCAAAAGACGGGCTATCTCACCTTCTTGGAGCCCACCGGCGCCGAGCGCGTTCGGCTCGAGCATCGTCTCGAAGCACCGACGCTGCCCGAGGTGCTCAAGGCGCTCTTAGGCCGCCGCGGCTATGCGACCGCCACGCACGCCGAATTGATCGAAACCTATCGCCGAATCTACGAGCACGACGAGCAGCATTACGATCTCTATCTGCTGCTCGAGGATTTGATCGAGTTCGACGAGCGTTTTCTGCTCTGGCGGGGTCGTCACGTGCGCATGGTCGAGCGCATGATCGGGATGAAGCCGGGCACCGGCGGCTCGCTCGGCGTGGGTTATCTCGAAAAAACGCTGGTCAAGAAATTCTTCCCCGAACTGTGGGAAGTGCGTACGTATCTCGGCGGCGGCTCCAACGGCGCGGGCTGCCCGGTGCCGCATTAGCTACGCAGCGGAGCGCGAGCCTTCAGCGCGTGCCGGTCGCCGCTCCGAGCGAGAGCGACAACGTCCGCGGTGCGACGCTGCCCAGCGGCGTCGCACCGTCGAGGTGGAGCGCGAAATAGCGGAACACGGGAACGCTCGCGCCGACCGCGCCATAGCGTAAGGCGCCATTGGTGATGCCGTTGTTCGGCCCGAGCGAGAGCGCCGTCGCCGTCAGTTGCAGGCCCTTCGCGGTCGTGTACGACACGCCCACGCGCGCGCGCGTGTCGGCGATGCCGGGAATGTTGCCGCCGCCGACCGGCACGCTTTGCACGACGCGGGTCAGCGGTTGCGCCGGTCCGAAGGCGACGTCGCGCGCGAGCCCGAGGCCGGCGTCGAGACCCCAGCCCACGCTCGCCGCCGGGCGCAGATAGTCGATGTCGAGGCCCTGCGAGCGCGCGCTCGCGAGATTCGCGAAGCGATTCCAGCGCGTCAAGCCGAACGTGCCGAACGAGAGCGTCGACCCGCCGACGAGCGCGAGATCCGCGCCCGCGCGATACCCGAACGAGGTCTCCGGCGCCATGGTCACGTCGGCGGCATTGGTCGCGACCAACTCGAACGGCGCGCTCACGTACGAACTGCCCGCGTTCGCACGCAGCGTCCACGCGCCCGTCACCGGCAGCGACAACGCGACGTGCGGATCTTCCCGGGCGGGAAGACCCGTACCGGCGCTACGCGTGTCGGCCACGTCGAGACGGCCCGCTTGGCCCACCTTGATGCCCAGTTGTCCCGTGATCGACGTGGTCTGGCGCAGCGCGTCGCCGGCGAACTCATCGGCGATGTTGTCGGCGCTGCGCGCGACGGAGAAGCCGATCGTGCCCGCGCCCAGCGGACGTTCGTAGGCTGCCGCGAGCGTGCGCAACCGTTCGCCCGAGGTCGTGCCGGAATAATCGCTGCCGTAGGAACGCACGTCGAACGCACCGCCCAGCAGTCGCGTGCTCAAGCGCGCCGAATAGGCGGGCTCGCTCGCAGCCTCGAGCGGCGTCGCGGCGTTGAGATCCGCGTTCCGATCGAAGCGATAACTGTCGAAACCCACCGAGGTCGTGCTCGAGAGCGCGTATCCGGTACGCACGACGAGATCGCGTTCGAGGCCGCCACCGGTTACCGCGTCGATCGAGGCCGACGCGGGTCCCGACCACTCGCCGCCCTGGATCTGCTGAAAGCTGCCGAAGCCCGAATCGTATCCCGCCGACGCGGCCGCATCGCGCGCATGCGCGGCGGGCTGCGTGCGGAGATCGATGTCGCCGCCCACGATACCGTCGAGCGACGGCGCGGTCGCATCGGGGCCCGAAATCACCGCGATGCTTTGGAAAGGCAGCGCGTCGGGTCGAAACGACGCCGCACCGCTCGACGGTCCGCCGAGCGCGATGCCGTCGACGCTCACCTCGGTCTCGTACGGAGCCGTGCCCGAAACGCTCGCGGGCAGGTCGACGCCCGGCGCGCTCACGAGCGTGTGCGCGAGCAACGGATCGTTGCCCACCGGCCGCACCGCCGCGCTATTCGAAAGTGAGGCGGGGCTCGTGCCTTGCCCGCTGCGCGCGAGCCGCAGGTTGAGCGAGCCGAAGCCCTTGGGCGTGACCAAGGTGATCGCGACCTCGGTCGTTTCGTAACCGGGCTTGACCACACGCACGCGGTACGTGCCCAGCGGCAACGCGACCAGCGTGACGATGCCCGCGATCAGCGTGGTGGCGTGACGTTCGGCCGGCCCCAGCGCCGTCACCACGGCTCCCGCCAGCGGCTTGCCGTCGCGATCGCGCACGCTGGCCACGATCGCACCCGGACCCAGCGCATCGTACGCCGCAACCGCGCTTGCGTTCAGGCAGCAGGCGAGCGCTGCGACGGCGGCCGGGAAGAACGGACGAAAGGCCATCACGCACGCCTTAGGTGGCGCGAGCCCAACCTCTTGCCGGGACGAGCGCACACTGCGCGGATGTTAATTTGAGATCGAACCGGGAACGCGCGTCACCACCTCCTTGAGCACGGCATTCTCCGCGCGCAAGGTGGCGTTTTCCGCGATCTTCATCTCCACGAGAGCGTGCTCGATCGCACCCGCCGCCGAGCGGGTCAAGCCGGCCAGCAGCTTGCGTTCGTCGGGATCCAGATCCGAGCCGTTGAGGTGCGCGCCGAAGAGCACGAACCCGGTCATCCGGTGACGCACGAGCAGGGGCACCGCGAGCACGGGCGCCGCGGCTTCGGCGGGCAGGCCCGGGCGCTCGGCGAGCAACGCGCTCGCGTCGACCGCGCCTTCTTCGCCCTTGAGGTAGAGCACGAGCGCGTCCTCGGCGGAAAACGCCGAGAGCGTCGCATGGTCCCAGCCGACTGCGCCCGCGCGCCGGTACGGCGCGGCTTCGTCGGCAACGTCGGCCGAGAGAAACACGGCGACTCCCGCCAGCCGGAGCGCGCTCGCACTCTCCTCGCAGAGCAGCGCGACGACGGTTTCGCTCGAACGCGCGTGCAGCATCGCAGCCCCCGCCCGTTCCAGCCGCTGATCGGCATCGTGCACGTCGCGGAAGACGAACCGGTCGAAGATCGCCTCCACGAAGCCGTGCACGAACTGGATGCCCCAGCCGATCGCGACCGCTCCGGCCAGATCGAAGAGAAACCCGAGATGGAACTCTTCAAATTGTTTGCTGATGAAGTAATGGATCAAGGCGAGGCTCACCACCGCGAGCGTGGTCATCGCGCCGTAGACGAGCGCCCGGCTCAGCGCAAAGCGGATGTCGATCACGCGGTGCCTGATCGCATAGGCGATGCTCAGCGGCACGGCGAGGTTGAGGATCAGCGGAAAATCCCCGAGGCTCGGCACCACCGAGAGCAATTGGCCGCCGAGGCCCAAGCCGAAGCCGGCCAAGATCCAGCCGATGCGCGGCCTGTCTTGCGGCGCGGCGCGCAGAAAACCGGCAAACAGGGTCAACAGCGCCGCGGCCGCGCCGACCTGATCGAGCTTCTCTAGGAAGAACGCGATCGGCTCGACACCGGGATTGTCGAGAACGGGCCACAGCGTCACGTAGGCCGAGAGGCAGAGCACCACCACGAGCGCAACGCGCAACGCCCGGTCGGCCCGCCGCTGCGGCTCGTCCAAATGATCGTTCGGGAAGCGCAGCACGAACGCGAACACGACGATCCAGAGCGAGTACCAGAGCAGATCGGCGTAGGCTTTGAGTATGACGAAAAGCGGTAGCGGCGCGTAGGTGTTGAGCAGACCGGACTCGTTGGAGCCGATCGCCGCGTAGAGCAAGAGCGCCCACGTCAGGCCCGAGGGCCGCAAAAACACGAGCGTGATTGCGAACAGCGGCAACGCCACGGCCACCGCATCCGCGATCAACACGTTGAAGGTTTGAAAGGCGGTTCGATGATACGGCGTCGCGCGCAACTCGAGCACGCGTTTGCCTTCCGGTCCGTCGACGGGCACCGTGACGCGCATGCCGGCCGGCGGACGCGCGACCAGGTAGCGGCGCTCCGGCACGTCCATCGCGCCGACGTCGACCTCGTCGCCCGTTTCGAGGCCCGCGGCTTGCGCGACGGAGCCGGGAACGACGCTCGTCACGCGGCCGCCGGTCTCCACGGTGAAGCCGAAATCCCCTTGGCCAGACCACGGTTCGAACGCATCGGTGACCGCGAAGACGACCGAGATCGCCGCCAACGTGACCGCCAGCACCGTCTCGAACAAGCCGGCGCGGCGTTTGTGGATGCGGCTCGGTCTCGTTGTCGGCATCGGAAGCCTAACGCGAGGCCGGCGCGGCCGGCCGCAGCGACGCCTTCGCCACGACGGCCACCGCCTTCGAGAGATAGTCGGTCACGAAGAACCCGCCGCTCGGCGCGGCGACGACTTCGCGGGCCAGCGCACCCGTCGGCAACGACGCCACGACCGCAGGTTTGCCTGCGAGCGCGGCCGCCGTATCGATCACCGAGAGCGTCGCCTCGCGCGCGTCGTCGGCATCGCGCGAGCGATGCGAGTTGGCCACGAGCACGGTGTTCCCGTCGAGCGAGAGCGCGAGCCCGACCGGAACGTCGCCCACGGCGAGCGACGCGAGCAGCGCGTGCGCCGGGTCGTCGCGCACCTTGGCGGTATCGAAGGCCACCACGCGGTTCTCGCCACGAACGCTGACCCAGGCCGTGTTCCCGTCGGGCGAGAGCGCCACGCGCGTCGGCGCGCAACCCGCGGCGATCTTCGCAGAGACGGCGTGAGCCGGGTCGGCCACCGCTTTGTCCGCGGCGATGACGCTGAGCACGCCGCTCGGGCCGAGATTCGACGCGCACTTCTCGCGGCCCAAACGCGGATCGCCGAAGCCCGGCGTCGCCTTGCCGTCCACGGCGTCGGTCTCGCTCGTGACATACAGCAATTCGCCGTCGGGCGAGAGCGCAATGCCGCCGGGCGAACGGTCGAGCGGAACGTGCGCGACGACGTCGAGCGTGGGCGGATTCACCGCATCACCGGGAGCGACGCTCGCAACTCCGAGTTCCGCATAGCGCTGCACGGTGAAGAACACGTGAGCGCCGTCGTGCGCGAACACGATCTGGTTCGCGTCGGGCGCGGCGCCGATGCGCAGCGAGCGCGCCTTCGCGGTGCCGGCCTCGAGCGCAGCGAGATCGACCGCCGCCAAACCGTAGCGCGTCGTTGCGACCGCGGTGCGGCCGTCGGGGCCGACCGCCACACCTTCGACCGCGGACTCGGTGCGCACGCTGTTGACGAGCACGTAGCCCGCCGCGCTGCGCCGGAACAGTGCGAAACCGCCCGCGATGGCGAAGCGGCCCTCGTACCCGACGACGACGCGCGCGCCGCCGTCGAGCACGGCGACGCCCGTCGGGGCGCCGGGCACGAGAATCGAACCGGCGGGNNCCGCCGCGAGCACGCCCGCCGTCGAAATCCAGAAACTCGCGAGCGCGGCGCCGAGCCGCACCCGGGTCACTCGTCTTGCGGCCACGCCGCGGGCGAGTACCGTATGCCGGCAGCGCCGGTGATCGAGACGGCGTGGAAGGCGTGCAGCGCATCGTAATTCCCGTGCAGCGCGACCGGGCGGTCGACGGAGAGCACGCCGGTGCGATGCGTTTGCCGCGCGACCGAGATGTCGACCGTAATCAGCCGTCCGTTGCGGTTTTGCACGACGAGTTGCGCGGGTTTGATCTGCTTGACGATCGCATAGATCGTGTGCGCGTACGGAGCCTGTTCCTCGTCGGCACGAATGCCGGCAATGGTGGAAGCGAGGGTGGCGGCGCCCAGGATCGCGGCGCTGATGAATCGACGCATGACTTCTTCTCTTCGTCCCTTAGTGCAGTCCGAACGCGATGAGCGACGAGCCGTTGGCCACGTAGACCTTACCGTTGGCCACCGTGGGCACGAGGGTTGGATTCGAGCCACCCGCAGGCCACTTGCCCAGTTTGTAGTGGAAGAGCGTGGTCGAGAGCTTCGACGCATCGAAGGCGTACAACACGAGCGGCTGTGACGAGGTGTACTGGGGCCGTTGCACGATCCACGCAATCGCCGTGCCCGCTTGACTCTGATTCGACGAGATGGTGGGCGTCGAACCGTTGCCGTTGTCGGACGGGAAGCCCACGTTGGTCTGGCTCACGACGTTGGCCGTGCCGTTCGCGATCTGCACCGCGTACAGCGGACCGCCCGTCGTATATACGTACGCGTTGCCGGACGAATCCTGATAGTACGCCGGCGACGACCACACGCCGCCCAGGCCGAGTTCGGCCAGCGCGTTATCGGGGCCGCCCGGAACGTAGCCGCCCATGTTGTCGCGATTGAGCAGCGTGAAGATCCCGTCCTTACCTTGCGCCACGATCTCGTGCGGATACGCTCCGCTTTGATCGGGCAGCAACAGGATGCCGCCCGAACCCGTATCCGAGTCGTAGGCGTTGTCCTGGAACACCGTATACGGCGTGAAGAATTGGAAGCCCGAGCCGCTGCTCGAAAGGCCGGGCGGCAACTTCACGACGCTCTCGCCGAAGCTCGTGACGCCGTCGAACGTGCCGTTGCCGATCGCGAAGTAGGTGTACCCGAACTCGTCCTCGGCCGGTCCGTCGCCGCTCATCCAGATGCCGCCGTAATAGTTCCCGCTGGAGTCTTGCGCAGGCGACACGTTGAGCACCGCAGTTTGCGCCAAGGTGTAGGCATCGTACGCCAACATCCAGCCGTGATAGACGTTGCCGTTGTAGTCGCACTGCGAGCCGAAGCCGATCTCGATCTGCGGATCGCCGCTGCCGTTCGGCGGCGTCCATTCGAGCAACGCCGGACGCTGGAACTGCACGTTCGCGTTGAAGGTGATCGCCGAACTGCCGGAACCGTAGGTCGCCTGGATCTCGACCGGACTGCCCTGCAGCTCCTGACCGGTCGAGAGCGCCAGATGATGCAGCTTGTAGACCTGCGTCTTTTGGCCTTTCTTGCCTTCGAGCGTCGCCGCAACCACGTAGAGCGAGTCGCTGCCGCGATCGATCACGGGCGTGCCCAAGATGCCGTCGCTATTGCCGGTGTTGTTGCAATAGGTGTAGGAGATCGGTACGTCGGTGGCGCCGTGCGAGGCGAAGTTAACCGACCAGATCGCCGCGCCCGTGTTCGCGTCGAACGCGTAGAGCCGGTCGCGGTTGGTGCCCGCAATCAGGAGATCGTGAGTGCCACCGCCCGAAATCGATTCGCCCGCCGCGATCAGCGGCTGCGTGTACGGGATGCCGTCGACCTTGACCGAAAACAACTTCCCGAAGCTGCCCGACGCGACGTTGCTCGTGTTGAGCACGCTCTCCGCGTTGTCCCAGCCGCTGCGCAGCGTATCGTACTGATACGTATCGTTATCGATCTCGCCGCTCTCGCGAATGGTAGGACCGACGTGCCCGGGGGCCGGCAACCGCGCGGCCGCGGCAGACTGCACGAGCGCCGCTCCGAAGAACGCTGCTGCAAACAGAATTTTCATCCGCCTGCCGTTCACCGCGCCGCCGGTTGCTCCCCTGCTCCCTAACGGTGCGGCGGGGCCGGGTCAGGTATGTTGCCTTTGTGCAAACGCAGCGAGAGAAAATGCGCGAGCGATTCCGCTTCCCAATCGGCGTGCGCGTGGAGCCACGCGGCCTGGGCCGGACACGTCAGCTCGCCGCCCTCGACCAGCAGGGCCGCATCTGCGACGACGACGTGCTTGTAGCCGTAGTACTCGTGCAGGCCGCTCGTAAAGTTGTCGGGCTCGAAGCCGAAGTGCCAGCCCTTGGAATACAAGGCTTTCCACTGCTGCGCCGCGGCGCGCGAGTCGGCCACGTCGGGATAACCCACCGATGCGCTGCTGCCGCACGGCTGCGCGCTGCCGTCGAAATGGATGAAGAGCGCGTCGCGTACGCGGTACGTACGCTCGATGTGAGCCGGCTTACGAATCACGCTGATGCCCGCAGCGCGCAACATGCGCGCCGTCGCGTCGGCCACGACCGGCGTCAATTCGATCTCGCCCACGGCACCGGTATTGTTGCACAGTCGCGCGGGCTCGACGGCGCAATCCGGGCGCCCCTCGTGGCCGGCCTGGATGAGCACGTCGGCATCGTAGACGGGCTCCGCCGAGGCGTACGACGGCACCACGCACGGACCCAGTGCGAGGGCGAAGGCCAAGCAGACGCCCGAGAGGCTCAAACGCATCATGCCGGCGGCTTCGTCCCACAGCGGACGGCTGCCCCCGAAACGACCGGCGGTCGACTCACAGCGCCGCTTGAGGATAGTCTCCTAGGCTGTTGCCTGTGCTCGGCCGCCGCGGGTACGATTTTTGCATGGGAAGGGGTTTGGTGAATTTTCGGGTGGGGCTCAACCCGGCGCTGAGCGCGCTGCTGCTGCTGACGCTGTGCGCTCGGCCGGCCGCGGCGCAGAGCGCGACCGGTGAGATCGACCTCCAGGTGGTCGAGGCCACGACGAGCCGCCCCCTGGGCAACGTGCGCACCTTTCTCCTGGGCGCCCAGACGGCCAACGCGCTGACCAACGCTTCCGGCGCGATCAAGTTTACCGACGTGCCCATCGGAATCTATCGGATGCGCGTAACCCTGCGCGGCTACGACGGCGCGACCACGCGAGAGTTCGACGTGCTGCCCGACCGCGCCGTCCACGTCTCGATCGCGTTGACGAAGCAGGCCGGCAGTGCGTCGGGCAGCGGCACCTCCGCGAGCTCCGGCGCCGCAGACTCCGGTACCGGAAATCTGAAGACGATCGCCGTCGTCTCCGCGCGGGCCAAAGTCTCCATCACCACCACCGACATCAACGCCGACAGCCCGATTCGGCGGCTCTCCGACTCGTTGACCGATGCGCTCGACAAGCTCGCCGGCGTCTCGGTCACGAGCGACGCAACCGATCCGAACAGTCCGGTGCAGATCTCGCTGCACAACCAGGACGAATCGCAGACCGCCCTCACGCTCGACGGCATCCCGCTTTCCGCTCCCGGCGCCGCGGGCAACCTGCGCGGCATCGGCACCGACCTCTTCTCCGGCTCGTCGGTCAGCTTCTCGCCCACCGCGGGCGGCCTCGCCGGCGGCGTCAACTTCTCGACGCTACAGCCGACGCAGTCGCTGCAAATCCGCGCGAGCGGCACGAGCGGCACCTACGATCGTTCGAATTACTCGTTCGCGGCCACGGGCTCGGTCGACAACCTGGGCTTCGTCGTGCAGCACACGTGGCGCGGCTCGAATAGCCCGTTGACCTTTCAAGAGTACGAGGATCAAAGCGGCATCGACTACGCGCACGGCGGCGACTCGGTCAGCGAGAGCGATCTGGTCAAGTTGCGCTATCGCCTCGGCGACGACCGCACCACCGTCACCGCCTCGGCCCTCGATACGAACCGGCTAGCCTACGCGATCTGCGCGCAAGACGTGACCGTGTTGCCTTGCGGCATCGGACCGAACAACCTCAACTTCGGACGCTACGCGCTGGCCTACGGCACCGTACAGTCGCTGATCGGTAACGTCCAGACCAACTTCTCAGCCTACGCCAACTCCGGCAATCAAACGACCGACGACCTCAACCGCTACGTCCTCTCCGCCGGCAACGGCAACCCCAACGATCCGTCCTCGTACGCGCCCACCCTGGATCCCTCGGAATCGCTGAGCAACACCGTGACGCGCGGCGTGGCCTACAGCGCCTCGATCGCCGAAGCGCGGCACACGATCAGCATCGTGGGCAACACCTACGCAGCCATCAACACCAACACGCCGATCGTCGGCTCGCAGTACGTCACCGCCTACACCAACGCCGCGTCATCCTCGCGCTATCAATTCAACGACGCGATCAAGTCGAACGAGCAACTCACGCTGACGCCCTCGATTTCGTTCGCCGACACGAGCGGCGTCGGCGGCTCGTTTCTCGCCGGCATGGGCGCCGCCTGGACGCCCAAACTGCACGACGCGTATTCCGTCTCGGTCAACGTGGGCAGTTCGCAGCCGAATCTCAGCGCCGTCAGATCGTTTTCCGATCCCGTCTCCGCGCGTTTCAATTGCGGTGCCGACACGGCGCTCGTGAGCGGGCCGGGCGACACGGGCGACGGCCAGAAGCAATCGGCCACATCGTTCAACGCGGCTTGGGCGCACACGTTCAACGGCGGCGCGACCTTCTCGGTAAACGCCTTCTCGCAGTTGCAGTCGGGGCAGTTGATCAACGCCAACATCGAAGAGCCCACGGCCTATTTCGACGCGGCGGGCCCCGGCTATCTCGCAGCGCTCGATGCAGCCTATCGCGCGCCGTCGGTCTGCGGCGTCAACGCGCCCGCGCCGGCCGTCTACGTCAGTGAGAGCGTCGCCGGGACGCGACGGCTCTATCAAGGCGTCGACCTCAACGGCCGCTTCGAACTCTCACCCTACATCGCGCTGTTGCCCTCGTATTCGATCAACCTGGCAACGCTCGAAGCCGCGGGCGGGCGCCTCGAAGACGGCCCGTCGACCACCATCGTCGGCGCGCAGCTGCCGAACCGTCCGATCCACCGGGGCAACGTTTCGATCGATGCTCTCTTGCCCAGCGCCGGTCTCGAGTTTCTGGCCAACGCGCAATACGTCGGCTCCAACAATCAACAGAATCTCGGACCGTACGTGAGCGTCAGCTTCGGCGTTTCGCACGCGCTCGGGCCCGGTCAAGTCACCCTCTTCGAAAACAACGCCTTCAATACGTACGCGGGCGAATTCGCGATCGACGCGACGGGTCAACCGCAGGCGCTTTCCAACGGCGGCTTCTTCCGCAATGCCGGGACGCCGCTCACGCCGCGCACGCTTTTCCTGAGCTATTCGGCCGCCATCGGCGGCCCCGCGCCGGGTCCGGCGTTCCGGCAATTCCAGCGCGGCGGGGGCGGCGCCAATCGCTTTGGGCAAACCGCGCAGGCGCCGCAGGCGCAGACGAACCCGGCGCCCACGGCGAGCGGCGCGCCGCAGCGCCAGCAGCGCTTCACCTCGAATCCGCCGCCGCCGGGCACCGATCCGCTCGCGCTCGCGAGCAGCCGCGCGGAATGCACGGCCGATCTGCAGCCGCTCGCGACCGTCGCGCTCGCGCAGCTCGGCGC
>PLFC01000094.1 GCA_003136655.1 Vulcanimicrobiota bacterium | reverse complement strand
TAGTGCCGCTCGACGTTTTCGAGTACGACGATCGAGTCGTCGACCAGAATGCCGATGATCAGCGTCATCGCGAGCAGGGAGACCGTGTCGATCGTGAAGTTCGCCAACCTCATCACGAAGAACGTGACGAAGAGCGAAGTCGGTATCGCGATCATGACCACGATCGAATTGCGCCACGAGCGCAAGAAGAAGAGCATCACGATGCCGGTGAAGACGATGCCTTCGATCAGCGTCTCGAGCACGCCCAGGAGTTGCGCCTGGGTCTGATCGGCCTGCACGTTGAGGATGCCGAATTGGATGTCGGGGTACTGCGCCTCGATCGCGGGCAACGCGGCAATGACGGCCTTGGAGGACACGACCTCGCTCGCGCCCGCGGCTTTCTGGACGTTGAGCGAGATGGCCGAGAGGCCGTTGACGTACGAATACACCCGCTTGGGCTCGTACCAATCGGTGATCTTCGCGACGTCGCCGATCTTCGGGTATTGCGGCGAGGCCGACCAGGGATTGACCGTGGTGGCGGCCGCGCCCGTTTGCGCCGAACCGGCCAGCGTCAGGGCCTGGTTCGTGGCGCCGGTGGCGCCCGTATATTTGGTCGTCACCGTGCCCGAAGGCGACGTGGCGGCTTTGAGCACGGCCGTGGAGCCGTTGAGCAGCAGGTTGGCGATTTGCGCCGGCGTCTGGGTATCGCCTCGGACGTCGATCGAGGTTTCGCGGTTCGGCGCGTAGACGAGCCCGCCCGGCGCGCGGACGTTGTTCGCTTGGATCGCCGCCGCGACGTCGTTGGACGTAAAGCCGAGCGCGGAGAGCTTGTTGGGATCGACCGTCACTTCGAGCGCGGGCGTGACCGTGCCGTTGGCCGTGACGCTCGCGATGCCGGGCACCTGTTCGAGCGCCGGCACGATGTTGTTGGTCACGATCGCCGAAAGGTCGGCGATGCTCAGCGATTGCGACGTGACCGAGAGCGTAACGACCACCGCTTGCGAGGGATCGAAGGTGCGCACCGACGGCGCGGGCAGGTCGGCGGGCAGCGCGGAGGCCGCGGTTTGCAAGCGGTCTTGCACTTCGGTGAGGTCGGTCGTCTGGTTCGAGTCCAACGTGAACGTCGCCGAAATGCTCGCCTGATTCTGCTGGATCGTGGTGTTGATGTGGTCGAGATCGGGAGCGCCCGCGATCGCGTCTTCGATCGGGCGTACCACAGAGTCGCGCAACTCCGAGGGCGACGCGCCGGGATACGAGACGCTCACCGAAATCGTGGGGAAGTCGATGTTGGGAAATTGCTGCTGGACCAGCGTCGCCAACGCAAAGCCCCCCATCAGCGCGATCAGCGCGAGGAGCACGAACACCAACGGTGGTCTGTTGACGAAGAGCTGGGTTATCCGGCGCATTTACTTGCTGTCGGCGAGCGATTGTCCGTCGGTGACGCCGAGTTGGCCGTTGGCGACTACCTGTTGTCCGGCCTTGATGCCGGTGACGATCGACGTCGTTCCGTCGGATGCCAGTTCTTTGACTTGGACGGTCTTGGCCACGGTGTCGACGAGTTCGTCGCTCGCGATCATGATGCTCGTGTGCGAGTCGTCGAGGAAAGCGGTCGTGGGGATGCCCACGCCCGTGACGGCGGGCAACGAGGTGACCGCGGTAACCGGCAGGCCCGCCTGCAATTTACCGTCGGCGTTCGCCACGAGCACTTTCACGGTGAAGTTGGTCGTGCCGGGCGCCACTTGGCCGAGCACCGCCACGACTTTGCCCGTGTACGTGCGCGAGCCCGCGCCCGCGACGGTGAGCTTGACCGGCGCACCGACGGGGATCGAAAACGTGTCGACGCTCGAGGCGTTGAGTTCGGCGTAGACGTGGTCGAGTTGCTGAATGGTGAAGATCGTGCGCGAGCCCGGGTATTCGCCCGGGTTCATGTTGCGATTGACGATGACCCCGTTGACCGGCGAAACGATCGTGGCCTTATTGATCATCGTCTGGTACTGCTGCGCCTGTGCGCGGGCTTGTTCGACCGTTGCGTGTGCCGCGTTTGCGTCGGCGATCGCCGATGCGATCGTCGCCTGCTGCAGGCCGGAGGCACCGTTTCCGTTGACTTGCTGGTTGGTGACCGCCGTCGTGAGATTGGCCTGCGCGGTGCGGATCGCAGCCTCATCGAGGTTGACCTGGGTCTGCTGCTGATCGAGGGCCTGTTGCGCGATGTACCCCTGCGCGATCAGTTGCTTATCGCGCGCGAGGTTGAGCGAGTCGTTCTTCAGCGTCACTTGCGCTTGCGCGAGCGCGGCCTTGGCCGACTTGACCTGATCGTTGCCGGTGCCGATGTTCAGCGTTGCGCTATAGCGCGCTTGCGCGACCTTCGCGTCGTCGGAGAGGGCCGTCTTCTGGTCGGTGTCGATGGTCGCGACGGCCTGCGCCAATTCGGCGCGCAAGTCGGCGGTGTCGAGCAGGGCGATCGTCTGTCCGGCGTGGACGACGTCGCCCTCGTTTACGTAAACCGCGTCGGCGGGTTCGGTCAAGGAACTCGAGATCGCGACGTTTTGCAACGGCGCGATGATGCCCGAGATCGTCGCGGTGGAGTGCACCGTCGTGACCTTGGCCGCCGAGATCGGCACCGGATTCGGGGTGGCACCCCCGCGGCCGGCCCGTTTGCCTCCCCCGGACTGCGAGCAGCCGCCCAAGAGGGCGGCTGCGAGGCAGAGCGCGACGAGTCTACGCTGCCCGCTCATGCGTTAGTGGCCGCCCTGCTGACCCTGCTGTTGCTGATACTGCTTGCGCATCTCGTCCCGCTTCTCTTTGAATACCTTGTCCTGTGCGGGGGTCAACACGGTCTCGACCTGCTCGTACGCCTTCATCATGTTCTGGCGCTTAACGGTGCGGTCGGTAACGCCTTCGTTCTGCTTGCGTGCGGCGCCGACGATGTCTTTGATCTTGGCCTTCTGGGCATCGCTGAGGCCGAGGCTCAACAGGATCTGGCCCATGCGCTGGCCGCCGTGGCCCCCGCCTGAGGGTTGGGTCTGCGCGTCTTGCGCGAAGGCTGCGGGCGCCGTGCCGAAGATGGCGGTGCCCAGGGTTGCTGCGCTGCCGGCGGCCGCGAACGCGAGGAGGGCGGCGGACAGCGTTGCGATTTTCCGGATGGGGCTGGTCATGGTGTTCTGTGGTTCTCCTAAGAAGTCGTCTCCTCCGCATTCGGGCGGGGGACGGCTCCAGTATGGCGCAGACTCCTGAGAGGAGGCATAGGCTCCGGGCTCGGGGTGTGACGGAGAGAGCTGTAGCCGGGCCCCCTTTCAGCCGATAAGAAGGGGGCAAGGTGCGACTCGCTCGGGGGAGGCTGAGTCGCTCGGGAGTCGGGTGGCTTCCTTAAAGATGACCCGGCCGCTCGAGGGGAGCGCGCCGGGTCTCTTGGCGTCGTCCGACGCCGAATGGCGATGCGGAACTCCGGCCTGCGAGCGCGTTAACCGCTGCTTAATCCAGGGCGCTACTCTAGGTGTACTTTGCAGAAAAGGGAGCCGCTCTTCATGCTACGACTCGTAACCGCACTCGCGGCGCTTGCCGTGCCCGCGCTGATCGCGTCGACCGGGGTAGGCGCCGTTGCGGCGCTTCCGCGCGTCGTTCCGCACGCCGCTCCGACCCCGCCCTTCGCCAACGGCGACACCTTCGAGTATGCGCAGACGGACACGTCGGTGGTGACCGTTCCCGGTCAGCAGCCGACGACGACGGTGACGACCGCCAATGCGGCAGAGTCCGTCCAATACCCATATAGTTACGGAACGAAGAAGAACGCTTATCTGCTCACGACGACCGTACAGGACACCTCGGATGCGAACGGCGAGGTCGACCAAGACGTGCTCGGCTTCGTTCGCGCGGGTTCGATCTACGCACTCGAGTACTTCGCCGACTTCGCCACGTTCTATGCCGCTTCGCAAGCGTATGGCACGCAATCAATCGTGTACAAAGCGCCCTACGACGTCATCGCGGAGTACCCCGAATCGGTGGGTTTGAGCTGGACCGACAATCCGGCGGTCGACTATAAACTCTCAGAAAACCTCGGTAGCTTCGAGATCGGCATAGATGAGTCGCAGCAAGGGGACGGCGCTTATCACGAAACGCAGACCGTCACCAGCGCTTCGGGTCAGTCCGTCTCGCAGTACGACCTGCAAGGTAACGGCACCGGCACGATTCTCGAAGAGCAGCCGAGTCAGCCGAAACAGAAGTACGCGATTGGACTTCCGGAGGAGCGCGGTAGCGCGGAAGTCATTCCGGTCGAACTCGGGAAGGACACGACCTACGTGCCCGACTGGTATCCAGGCGGAGGCTCCCCGCTCTCGCCGCTGGCCGATAACACGGCGACGATCGAGTCGCTCCAGAATACACCACAAGCGTGCGGTTCCGAGGCGGGCCAGCCGGCCTACGACGTACGTCAAACCGGCTACGGTTTGGACCCCGTCGGGGGCGAATACGTCACGATCCAGTACGATCAGTACGATAGCCCGAGTCTCGGGCTGATCTGCTCGGTAGATGCCGTCGACTACATTTTTTACGACAATCTCACGACCGGCGCGGTCGAATTCACGCAAGCGATAACCGACGTCCAAGTTCTCACCGGCGAACTCGTCTCACCGGACCACGCGAGCGCTCGCGCTCCGCTGCGAGCCCCGCGGCGCCGCGCGCCGGGCTCGCTCGGCAGCCGGACCCTCGTCAAGATATAGGCTACGCCAACATATAG
>PLFC01000041.1:11847-50866 GCA_003136655.1 Vulcanimicrobiota bacterium | reverse complement strand
CCACGCGGCGCATCACGGGCTCGATCCAGCACGTCGCCGACGTGTCGCCGGAAGAGTACGCGCAATACGGCGTCGAGGGCGAAGTCGGCTCGGTCGGCGACGTTCTCGAACCCATCGCGGAGTAGCCCGATCTGCGCGTTGGGTTAACCGGCGGAATCGGGTCGGGCAAGAGCGAGGTCGCGCGGATTCTGCGCGATCTCGGCGCGCTCGTGGTCGACTCCGACGTGTTGGCGCGAGAAGCCGTCGCGCCGGGCAGTGCCGGACTCGAAAAGATCGCCGAGCATTGGCCTGCGGTCGTGCACGACGGCGCGCTCGACCGCCCCGCGCTCGCCCAGATCGTCTTCCACGACGATCGCGAACGCGCGGCGCTCAATGCGATCGTGCATCCGCTCGTGCGCCAATTGGCCTTCGAGCGCGAGGCCGGCGGCAAGCCGGGTCAATTGGTGGTGCACGAGATCCCGCTCTTATACGAGTCGGGTTTCGCCGCGTTCTGCGATTGGAACGTGGTGGTCATCGCGCCGCTGGAAGTGCGCGTCGCGCGGCTCGTCGCGCGCGGCGGCATGAACCTCGACGACATCGAGCACCGCATCGCGGCGCAGATCCATCCCGAGGAAGCGCGCTCGCGCTCGGATTTCGCCATCGAGAACGACGGTTCGCTCGAACAATTGCGCGAGCGCACCGAGAGGGTATACGCCGCGCTCATCGAGCGCCTGGCCGCAACCGGCTAGGCGAAACTCCGGGCGGCCTGCCCGGTATGAGCCGGCACGATGGACCCGACGGCCTTCGCCACTGCCTATGCCCTGAGCACCAGCATCGGTCTGCGTCCGTTCTTGACGTTGGCCCTGGCTTCGCTCGCGATGCACTTCGGGTATCTGCACCCGTCGCATCCGTTCGCCTATTTGGGCAGCGACGGCGCGACCGCGGTCCTCGCTCTTTTGGCGATCGTCGAGTTTGCCGGCGACAAAGTGCCCGTCGTCGACCACACGTTGCACGTGTTGCACGTGGCCACCAAGCCGATCGCCGCGGCGCTGCTCGTGGGCAGCGTGGTGCCGAACGTGGGTCCGGGCGATGCGGTGACCTACGCGCTGATGGGCGCGGGCGCACTCAATGCGCTGGGCATCCACGGCGGCGTCGCGGCGTTGCGCGGCGCATCGACGGTCACGACGGCGGGGTTCGGCAACCCGTTCGTCAGCCTGGTTGAAGACGCCCTGGCCGTACTCGCCACGATCGCCGCGATCTTCGCGCCGTTCGCTTCGGCCGTGCTGGCCATCGTGCTGACCGTCGTGGTGGTGCTCACCGCCCGCGCGATCGTTCGGGCCGCGCGCAGACCCACGAGCGCTCCCGTGGGCGTCACGCAACTCCGTTAACGCTTAAGCTTTAGCCGCGGTCGTGATCGTGATCGTGATCGTGATCGTGGTGGTGCTCTTCGAAGCCTTCGGGATGATCGATCTCGACCTGCGTGATCAGCACTTCGCCTGAGATCATGCCGGTGTCGTCGGCGCTGCGGATGGCATTGGCGCGATCCTCGTGATCGTGCGGGTGGACTTTCTCGTGCTCGACCTTGCGGCGTTCGTCTTGGCTTTCCATCATGGGCCCTTTCCCCGCGCGATGCGCTTCATACCGGCTTGACGACGATCTGTTCGCGCCGGCGCGCGAACGGAAATGCTTGGGGCTGGAGCAGCACGATCGTGCGGTGCGCCACCCGCAAGAGTCCTACGTCCGCCAAGACGCCGAGTTCCTTGGTAAGCGTCTCGCGGCTGGTGCCGATCAGGTCGGCTAGGTCTTTGTGCGTGAGGTCGAGGCCGAGGCGCAGGCTGCCGTCGCTCTCTTCGATGCCGTGGTCGGCGGCGAGCCGTCCCAGAATGTCGACGAGTCGGCCCGGCACGCTCTTGCCGGCCAGTTCGCTCAGTTCGCGTTCGACGGCGGTCAGGCGCCGCACGAGGCCGCGTGCGAAGGCTGCGGCGAGCACCTCATCGGCGCGCAACTTGCGCCCGAACTCTCCGGCATCGACGCGCCGCAGGTCGCTCGCCACGAGCGCCGAGGCGCTGTTGCTACGGGTGCTTTCACCCATCGCCCAACCGAGTTCGCCGAACAGGTTGCCCGGATTGCGAATGCCCACGATCGATTCCGCACCGCTCGAGTGCGTGCGGAAGATCTTGATGCGCCCTTCCATCACGAAGTAGATCGAGTCGGCCGGATCGCCCGCCGTGAAGAGCAGATCGCCGCGCGCGCACGACACGCTGCGCGCGCCTCGCAGCAGCACGTCACGTTGCGGCGCGTCGAGATCGAAGAGGTTCACGCGCGGCCTCCGCGCAGCACGCGGCCGGGCAGCGCGCCCGTCGGCTCGCCGCGGCGCACCACCGCGCGGCCGTTGACCCACACGGCGTCGATGCCGCGCGGATAGGCGTAGGGCGACTCATAGGTCGCGGTGTCGACGATGGCGGCTGCATCGAAAAGCACGAGGTCGGCGTAGTTTCCGCGCGCGATCCGCCCGCGCCCGTCGAGGCCGAAGAGATCGGCGGGCAGCGAGGTCATGCGCCGGATCGCTTCGGCGAGTTCGAGCGTCTTGCGTCCGCGCACGAAGCGGCCGATGATGCGCGGAAAGCAGCCGAAGGTGCGCGGGTGCGGCACGCCGCGCGCCGTCGGTCCGCGCAGCGCACGCGCCGACGCGTCGCTGCCCACGCAGCAAAACGGCGCGCTGAGCACGGTCGCCACATCGTCCTCGAGCATCGTGAAGAACATCGCCTGCACCTCGAGGCGCTCTTCCACGAGCAGCTGGATCGCGGCGCGCGCCGGGGAGAGCCGCCGGCCCGAGGCGATGTCGTCCATGCGCCGCCCGGCAAGTTCCGCATTGCGACCGGTGCCGCTGTCGGAGATCAGGATGTCGTGCCAGCGTCCGCCCCATTCCAGTTCGAGGCGCAGCGCGACCGCAACGGCCGTGGCCGGATCGCTCAGGCGCTCCAAAACCTCGTCGCGGTCGCCCGCGCGCACGTCGTCGGGCACGATCGTGACGAGGTCGGTCCAGCTCGCGGTATAGGGGTAGACGTCGGCTGCGGCCGCGATGCCCGAAGTCGCGATCGCGCGGTCGATCGCCTCGAGCGAGCGGTGCACCTTGCCCCAGTTGCGCGGCCCCGCGGCCTTGTGGTGCGAAAACTGCACGGCCACCTCGGCGCGCCGCGCCACCTCGAGGGCTTCTTCCACGGCCTCGATCAGGTCGTCGCCCTCGCTGCGCAGGTGGCTCACGTACCGCCCCGCGCCCGCCCGGCGGGCGGCGACGGCGCAGGCGGCGAGTTCGTCGAGGTCGGCGTAGCGCGACGGCGTGTAGATCAGGCCGCTCGAGACCCCGAGCGCGCCCTGTTCGATGGCCAACTCGACCAGTTGCTGCTCGGCCAGCAGCTCGTCGCGCTCGAGCTTCCCCGGGGCGTCGCCGCGCAGGCAGCGCCGCGTCGTGCCCAGGCCGACCAGCGTGGCCACGTTCAAACCCGTGCCGCCGCGCTCGACGAGGCTCAGGAAGCCGTCGAGGTCGCGCCAGGCGACCTCGAGGCCGTAGGCCCCGGCATCTTCGACCTTTCGCTCCAGGGCCAAGCCCGCCAGGGGCGCCACCGACGTGCCGCAGTTGCCCCCGATCTCGGTCGTCACGCCCTGGACGACCTTGCCCTCGCAGCGCCCGTCGACGAGCCACAGTTCGTCGGAGTGGGAATGCACGTCGATGAAGCCCGGCGCAAGCGCCAGGCCGGCGCCCGGGACGCGTTCGAGCGCTTCGCGCTCGTCGAGGCGACCCAAGAGCGCGATGCGGTCGCCCACGACGGCCACGTCGGTGGAGAACGGGGCCGCGCCGCCTCCGTCGTAGACCAGGGCGCCCTCGATAATCAGGTCGATCATGCGAGTTTAGGCTAGCCTTCTTTGGGTACGACCGAGGCGTGTCCCATGCTGTCTAACGACAAGCTCCGAGAGGTTTTTCCGGATGGATGATCAGTCTCCGAAGAAGGCGCGGACCCCGAAGCCCGAGGGCGAGATGTCGGTGCGCGAAGCCGGCAAGAAGGGCGGCGATACCGTTCGCGAGCGGTACGGCTCAGGCTTCTATGAGCAGATCGGTCGCAAGGGCGGCCAGGCGACGCGCGAGCGCCACGGCGCCGCGTTCTACGAACAGATCGGCCAAAAAGGCGGCCGAGTCGTCAAGGACAAGTACGGCAGCGATTTCTATGAAGAAATCGGCCACAAGGGCGGTCAGAAAGTCAAACAGCTGATCGCCGAGGCGAAGAAGATCGCCGAGGAAAAGCCGACCAGCTAGGTTTTCGTAAGCGCCGTCCGCCTCACTTGAAGCGGACGGCGCCCGCGACTTGGTGCATCTCGAGTTCGCCCGTGCGAACGTTGAAGACGGCGCTGCCCACGAGTAAGGGTAATGATGCGCCGGTGCCTATTTTTGCCCGGTCGGGAATCGTCAAGGTCTGTTGCGAGTCGCTCCAGTTCGCGGCTTCGGTATCGAAGGTGCGAACCGGCTTTTTGCCCAGCGTTTCGATGTGGAGCTTGCCCGACGCGTTGAAGTCGCGCGTGACCGTGTTGATGGTCAGGCGCTTGGCGGTGACGCCGAGGTAGGGCTTGCCATCGCGAAAAATGATCCCGTGCTTCACCCCGTACAGGTCGAGGCTGACTTGGTCGCTGCTCGTCGAGATGCGCTCGTAATCGACGCTCCACGAGCGGCCTTCCAGGCGTTGCCCGATTGCCGAGCCTTGTTTGAAGAGCACGGGCCCGTTGCTTTGGGGCAGGATCAGGTCTTCGCGCCCCGCCGCCCAGATGCCATAGCCCAAATAGGCGACGAGCGCGCCGCCTGCGATCAAGGCCGGCAGCTTTAGCCGGCTAAGCTGGAACGTCGTCCCCAAATGATGATCCCAAGGATGAATGCGGCCAGGACGGCGGCTATTCCGGTGCTTCCCACTCTGTCGTAGAACGTATCGACGGGCCGGCCTATCTCGCCGAGCACGACGCCTTCGGTATCCAGCTTCGCTTCGCGAATGAAACGGCCGTCGGGTGCGATGATCCCGCTGATGCCGGTGGCCGCGGCGCGCACGATCCAGCGCCCGGTTTCGAGCGCGCGCATCTGCCCGATTTGCGCGTGTTGATACGGACCGCCCGTGGTGCCGAACCAAGCGTCGTCGGTCGCGATCACGAGGGCCTGCGCGCCGCTGTCGACGTCGGCCACGTTGAGGTTGCTGAAGGCCGATTCCCAACAGATGATCGGCCCGATCCGTACGCCGCCCGCGTCGACGATGCCGTTCCAGGTGCCCGTGCCGATGTTCGACACGTTGCGCGCCCACGGGATCCAGCCGAGCGCGCCCGCGAAAGGCAGATGCTCCGCAAACGGCACGAGCTGTCGCTTCATGTACGTTGCTTCGAGACGGCCCGAAGGGCCGAAGAAATAGAGCGCGTTGTAGATCTGAGCGCCGCGCCCCGAAAACGAGCCGACGATCAACGTCGTGCCGAGTTCGCGCGCCAGCTGGCCGAACTCGGCTTGGAGCCACGGGGTCTGGTCGAGTCGCGTCGTGATCACGGTTTCGGGCCAGAGCACGAAGGCGGGATGAAAGCCCGCGAGCCTGCGCGTGAGCGACACGTAGCGATTCAACGTCAGGTCGAACATGCCGCGCTGGAACTTGAGCGACTGTGCGATGTTGCCTTGCACCGCCGCGACGCGCGTCGCCGGCGGGGCGAGCGTTCGCGCCGGCCAGAACCACCACGCCAGCGCCAGCGCGAGCGCGAACGCAGCGCCGCCCGCCACGCACGAGTTGGCGATCGCACGCGAGCCGAAGCGCAGCGCGTACGCCACGTATGCGGGCAAGAGACACAGCGCGAACGTCACGCCGAACGAACCGACGAACGAGGCCAGCGGCGCGAGCGGCGTCGCGACCTGCGTCAAACCCAAGCCCGCGAAGGGCAAGCCGAGTTGCCCCATGCCCTCGGAGCGAAACCACTCGAGCAGCGCAAACGTCGCCGCGGCGGCGGCCGGCACGAGTTCCGGGCGTACGGCTCGTACCAGATAGGCACAGAGCGCGCCGGTACATGCAAATGCGATGAAACCTTCGGCGAGCGCGGGGCCGAGCGTCAGCAGAAAGCCAAATGGCGCGATCAGCGCGCCCGCCGTTTCACCGAACCACGAAAACGTGATCGAGAAGAAGGCGATGCCCGCCGCCCAGCCGACCAAGAAGGCGCGTTTGGGCGACAGCCCAAAGCACGCCCAAAAGAGGCCGACCGCGCCGAGCGGGGCCAGCACGGTGAGGTTCGTCTTGGGAAAGGCCAGCGCCATCAAAATACCGCCGACGACCGCGACCCCGAGCGCCGACCATGAGGAGACCACGCCGTTGCGCCGCACGCTATCCACGTCGATCCTAGCCACCCTCTTGCTCGCGCCGCTCGCCGGCTGCGGCCACCAGGTCACGCCCGATCGCATCTACGGCAGCCAACCCGGCACCACGGCAGTGCAGTTCAGCGTCGAAGGACAGTTGGACTTCGTCAACATCAACTATCTGATCGTCCTGAACACCTGCGGCGTCGGCGGGGAGCCGTATCCCAACGGCTTCTCGACGACCTATAAGAATTATTCGTACACGTTTGCGGTCGGTCCGGCGTACAACAATTCGACCGTGCTGCCGAATCTCTTCGAATACTACATCAGCGGCGGCGTGCTCAGACCGTTCCCGGTGTTGCTGGGCTCTTCGAGCACCACGTTCATCCCCGACGTCACGGGCGACGGCACGACCTTTCAGATCCAGTTCACGCAACACCAGTTGGACAACCCCTTGAACATCACGAACTCCCAGGGTCAGACGCCGTGCGTGCAAGTCGGCGGCACCGACACCGCGACCACCTGGTACGTCAACTACTTCACGCTCGACAACAATCTCAACGTCCTCGACTCGCTGGGACTCAACGGGCCGACGGATACGACCTACACGCTGCCCATCGACATCGCCACGACCGTCCAGAAGCAAGTCGTGCGGCCGCCGGGCTACCAACACGCTTCCAATCCGAACGCCTGGATCACCGGCGGCCAGATCATCAGCTTCCCGCTCCAGTAACGCGTCAGGATAATCTACAGGCCGCTGAAGTTCTGCGGCAGGATCTGCGACGGCGAGTTGAAGCCGCCCGGCGTCGCCTGGCCGGGGAAGGCCAGGATCGTGACGTTGAAGGTCAGCGACTTGAAATCTTCGCTGTACGAGAGGTCGAGGCGGTAACAGTCGTCCACGACCTTCGACAGGTAGATGTTCTTGTTCTCGAGCGCGCCCTTGTTCTTCCAATCGAGGTTGGTCGAGAACTGAAGCGTCGTGTCGCGCCCGAACGGCGTCTGCACTTGGACGTTGGTCAGGCCGAAGCCGTTGCCCGGTCCGGGCGACCAGAATCCGCCGAGCACCAGGAGCGAGCGCGGCGAGAGCCGCGTGTCCAACTGATAGGTGATCGGCTGGGCTTCTTCGTCGAAGTTCGTACCGGTCGAGAGGGCCAGGGTGTAGATGTCGCGGTTGAAGATGCGCACGGTGTCTTGGAGCGACTTCGAGCCGCCCGAGAGTTGGTCGAGGAATTCGAAGGGCACCGTAGCCGGGCCGATCGGGTGCTGCTCGTTGTAGGTCACCGAGTTGACCAGGCTCTGCCCGAACGGCGTGGAGAGCGAGACGTCCTGGGTTTCGAACGCCTTCTCGTCGCCCGTCCCGTAGTAATCTTGACGCACGTTCCAGTCGACGTTGAGATCGCTCGTGCCCAGTTTGAACGCGGCCGGTTCGTTGAGATAGAACTCGCCGCGCGAGGTCGAGAAGCCGTTTTCCGGCTCGCTGTATTCGCCGACGGTCAACTGGATCTCGGGCGCGTACATGAAGCCGTGCCAGTCGATGTGCGGATTGACTTGCAGTTCGGGCAGGCGGTTGTAGCCGAAGGCGTCGGACGAGAAATTCGTCTTGTCGTAAACCAGATCGTAGTCGGCGAACCGGCTGAAGATGTGCGTGTCGGTATTGATGTGAATCGAACTGCTGCTCTGCACGCTGTTGGTCGTGTTCGTATAGCTCAAATTGATCAATTGCTGGATGTTCGGGCTGATCCGAAAATTGTCGACGAAGCCGATGTTGACGCTGTCCTGCAACGAGCCTTGCCGGAAATCCGAGAAGGTCAAGGTCTCGCTCACGTTGTTGCCCGTGCGGGCCAGCGTGGCGGTGAGGTTGATGCTCGCGGGCAGGCTGACGCCCGAGCCGAAATCGCCCTGATAGGCGATGCCGAATTGGCCGCGCAAGCGATTCGAAAAGTTCTCTTGCTCTTGGATGTTGACGTTGGTCTCGCGCGCCTCTTCGACGTGATCGGAGATCGTGTAGGTATCGATCGTCAGATAACGCCGCTTGTTCTTGGTGCCGATCACGGCCGAGTAGCCGACGCCCAAGCCGCGCTTGGTGTAGTAGTCGACGCGATAGTACCCGTAGTACGTGTCGGAGGGCGCGAAGCCCAAGCGCACCTTGATGAAGTACCCGTCGATCTCGTCGTAGCCGACCAAAGGTAAGAAGGTCGTCGGGCGGCGCGGATCGGTCGCGTTCTTCAACGGAATGACCATGAACGGCAGGTAGAAGATCGCCAGCGGCCCGAGGAAAATCGTGGCCTTGCGCGCGACGAGCTTGTCGCCCGGCGTCACGTCGATCGTGCGCGCCTCGACGTGGTAGCCGCGATGCGGATCCTCGCAGGTGGTGAAGGTCGCGCGATCGCCGTGGGTCACCCCGTTGGAAAGCGAGGTCATCTGTTCGGCGCTGTAGTGGATCTTGCCGTGCTGCACGCCGGCGACCGACTCGCCGCGTCCGTTGGTCAAGAGCGCCTTGCGCGTCACCGTGTCGAAGGTGATCGCGTCGGCGTACAGGATCGAGTCTTGCTCGCGATTGAGCAGGTACGTGTGGCCGGTGATCGTGATCGTGTGATCGCCGTCGAAGGCGGCCTTATCGCCCACGATCTGGCCTTCGCTGTAGAAGATGTGCACGTTGCCGGTCGCCTCGCCCGGCGCGTGCTCGACGTTGAAGCCGTGCACGGTGTCGGCCATGATCACCATGTCGTAGGGCCGCAACGTCGGGATCGGCGTCGGCCCCGCGGCCGTCGGCTGCGGCAGGGGGGTGCCGCGCGTCGAGCCGACCGGCGCGATCGTCGGCGGACCCGTCGAGGGCACGAGCAACACCGGACCACCCGTGACCGTCGGCGCGACGGTCGGGAACGGCGGCGGGGTCACGACCGGCGTGCCGGTGGGAATCGGGGTCGGCGGGATGATCACGCTCGGCGCCCGCGGTGCCTGCGGCAACGACGGCGTGGGAACCGCGGTCGGGCCGGCGGTGGGCGCGCTCGTCGGCGGCGACTGATCCGGCGCGCCCGTCGGGGCAACGTTCGCTGCGCCGCTGGGCGCCGCGCTCGGCGCAGCCTGATCCACCGGCGGCGAGTCGCTCTGACTGATGAAGATGACGTGCTTCGGATCGAAGGTCCACGCCGGCGGCACCGTCGCCGCGGCGTGCGGCCCGGTCGCGGAGGAGCAACTGTTCATCACCGTCGCGAGCTGCGGATCGATATCCGGCTCGCCGCTCGATGCCGACGACGCGGCCGGGTCGAGCGCGGCCAACAGCGCCAGCAGCAGGACGGGCAGGTGCGCCCGCACACGCGGCCTCAGCGCTCGACCCGCCTGAAGAGAAACGCCCCGCCGACACCCATCACGATGTTGGGAATCCACGCAGCCAGGTACGGGTCCATCGCGGCGTTCTTGCCCAGGGCCGCAAACGCCGACATCATCAGGTAGTAACCGAAGAACAGCAAGATCGAAAGTGCGATGCCCAGCGTGCGGCCCTTCTTGCCGAACATCGTGGCCAGGGGCAAGCCGATCAGCACCGCGACGAACGACGAGAACGGCAAGGCCAACTTTTGCGCGAGCGTGATCTTCAGCGAGTCGAGGCTCGGGCCGCCCGAACCCGTCACCTGCATCGCGTGGATCTGCTGCGAGAGTTGTTTCGAGTTCATGGTGTACGCGTCGGCGTTGGCGGTGTTGAGGAATTGATCGACGTTTTCACCCACGGGCAGGCCGACGTACAAGTCCTTNNTCGATGTCGGCGTCGTCGGCGTTGGTCACCTGACGGTACGGCGTGATGATGGCCGGCTCGAAGATCATCACGTGCTTGAGCGTCTTGTGGTCGGCCGAGATGTCGCCCACGTAGAAGACGCGTCCGGTCGTATCGTCCTTGCGGAAAAACTCCGGCAGGATCGGCAGTTCCGAGGTGTGATAGATGATCTGGTAAAAGGTCCGCGTCGAGAGTTCGACGGCCTTCGGCGTGACGGTGTCGTTGATGTAGTACGACAGGCCGAACATCGCCAAGCCGAGCACGAGCGGCATCAAGCAGATGCGGATGAACGGGATGCCCGAGGTGCGCATCGCGACCAGCTCGTTGTCGGCGGCCAAACGGCTGAAGGCCAAGAGCGTCGCGAACAGCGAGGCGAAGGGAAAGGCCCACGGCGTGCTCTGCGGTATGCGAAACAGCAAGAAGCGCAGCACCAGAAAGATCGAGGCGTGTGCGTTGATGATGTAGTCGGCCGCCAAGAAAAAGATGTTGACGAACCAGAACAGCAGCACCGCGCCCAGCGAAAATAGGAACGGCCCCGTCAATTCCTTGACGATGTAGGCGTCCATGATCGGGATGCGCAGGCGGCTCTCGCTCGGCGCGTACGGCGCGACGCGAAGCCCGGAGGCGGTGGCCACGCGGCCTACAGGAAGCTGCTGCGCAGCGCCGCCGTCACCCGCGCCACGTACGCGCGAGTTTCACGAAACGGCGGAATCCCGTGCGAGGCGTCGACGGCGCCCGGGCCCGCGTTGTATGCGGCCAGTGCGAGCGAGACGTCGTTGTGGTAACGCACGAGTAAATCGTGCATGTAACGGCAGCCACCCGCCACGTTCTCGGCGGGGTCGAAGCGGTTCTTCACACCATAGATGGCGGCCGTCTCGGGCATCAATTGCATCAAGCCGCCGGCACCCGAGGCGCTGACGGCGCTGGGGTCGGCGTGGGACTCGACGCCGATCATCGCCTTGACCAGAGCCGGCGAGACATGATTGCGCGACGACTCCTGATGGACGAGCCGGAGCAGGGTGTCGGTGTCGATGGAGTGCGGGCCCGACGGCACGATGCCGCCGCCGCTGCAGCCATACAACCCGGCAAGGAGGGCAAACCCGAGCAGTAATCTCACGCGCGCCGAGCCTTCGGCGGCGGAGCGCCCCCGCCTTTGGTCGTTCGGCGCTCGGGCTTCCGTCGAGCCCAAATCTAACACCCGTTTCACGGATCGCGCATCGAACGTCAGTTCGATGCGCTCACATTTCGCGCGATAAGCGAGCGGGCGCGCTTGCGCCTACGGCTGACGCCGGATATAGTTGTGGTACTCAGTGGGGCTCAGTGGGGCTTGGTGGGGGATTTTCTCTGTCGCAGTCGATCCCGCGATTCGTTGGTCAGGCCGAACATGTCCTTGATAACAAGGGCCGCTTGGTCGTGCCCGCGCGTTTTCGCGAACGGCTGGGCCAAGGTTTCATCTTGACCATCGGGCGGACGGAGCAATGCCTGCTGCTGTACCCGTCGGCAACGTGGGAGCAGGTCTCGCAACAGATGGACGAGGCCGCCGAGATGAACGAGGACCACTGGCGCGCGGTCCGCTTCATCAACCTCCATACGGAAGAAGCGGAGTGCGACTCGCAAGGGCGCCTGTTCATCCCGTCCAAGCTGCGCGACTTCGCCGGCCTCGTAAGCAAGGCGGTCACCATCGGCAATCAGCGCCGCGTCGAGGTGTGGGAGCCCGAACGGCTCGCGCAGCAGAGCCTGAGTCCCGAGGAGCTGTCGGGCTTCTCAACCCGCCTGAGGCTCAACTGAATGCCGCGCACGTTCCCGTGTTGCTCGGCGAAGCCGTCGATCTGCTCGACGTTCGCCCCGGCGGCTTCTACCTCGACGGCACCTTCGGCGCGGGCGGCCACACGCGCGAGATCGTGGCGCGCGGCGGTCGCGTCCTCGCCTTCGACGTCGATGCGAGTGCAACGCTGCCCGACGATCTCGCCGGCGCTGCGACGCTCGTGCATGCCAACTTCGCGAACCTCGCGGACGAACTCGACGCACGTGGCCTCGAGCGCGTCGACGGCGTGCTCTTCGACGTGGGCGTTTCGTCGATGCAGATCGACGAGCCCGAGCGCGGCTTCTCCTTTTCGAGCGATGGGCCCATCGACATGCGCATGAGCGGCAGCGGGCGCAGCGCCTACGACCTGCTCTCGGATCTGGACGAGCGCGAACTCGCCGACCTCATCTATACGTACGGCGAGGAGCGCGCTTCGCGGCGCATCGCGCGGGCCATCGTGAACGCCCGCGAGCGCGGCGCGTTGCCCACCGGCACGGCGGCTCTGGCGGCGCTCGTCGCGCGTGCGTCCGGCGCGCGCGGCTACTGGCGCATCCATCCCGCGACGCGCACCTTCCAGGCGTTGCGCATCGCGGTCAACGACGAACTGGATTCTCTCCGGCGCGGACTCGCCGCCGCAACCGAACGGACCCGCATCGGCGGTCGCATCGCAATCATCAGCTTCCACAGCCTCGAGGACCGTATCGTGAAGACGACGTTTAGAGACGATCCGCGCTTACATGCGCTGACCAAGAAGCCGATTCTGCCCAGCGCCGAGGAGTCGGCGCGGAACCCGCGGGCGCGCAGCGCCAAGTTGCGCGGCGCGGAGCGCACGGCATGATTGCATACTCTCTGCACGGTGGCAACGGCGACGACGGTGAGAAACGCCAGCGAGCCGGCACCCGCGCGGGTCAGACCGCGGCTCAACTGCGGCGCGCGCGCGCCGCGCGCATGCGTCACCGCAACCTCGTCTTGGGACTCGGCGGCTTGGCCATCGCGACGCTCGTGGTCATCAGTTATTTGACCTTGATGAGCGGCGTGTACCGGCTCGACTACACCCTGCACGAACTCGAAGCGACGCGCAAGACGCTGGCCGAAGAGTCGGCGCGGCTCGACGACGGCATCTCGCAACTCGAGTCGCGCGACCGTTTGGCCGCGATTGCCGACAAGCTCGGCATGCGCGATTCGGCGGGCTACGCCGTCGCCATCGTTCCGCGTCCGGTCGAAGAGAAGCCGCACGGTCTGGCGTTTCTCCCCATCGCATCGAACTGGCTGCGGTAACGCCCGGTGCAGCGCCCTTGGCCGGCGCCCGCTCCCGACCGGAGTGGGCCTGAGGGGACGTCCCGTTCCCGCGAGAGGATAACGCGTCCGCTCGCGCGCGTGGTGGGTGCGCGCGCGCGCTGGCTCTTCTACATCTTCGCGCTGCTGGCGCTGTTTCTGATTTGGCGCCTCTACGTCGTGCAGATTCGCGACGGCCCGTGGCTCGCCGAGAAGGCGCGACAGCAACACGAGTCGATGGTGCCGCTCGATGCGCGGCGGGGCACGATCTACGATCGCGACGGCAACGTGCTCGCGCGTTCGCTCGGCGCCGATAGCGTCTACGTCTCGCTCTCCGAAGCGCACGACCGGGCCGAGACCGCGCGCGAACTGGGCGCGGCGCTGGGCATCGCGCCCGAACGCGTGCTCGAACGCATCGACGTGCGCGGCGGCTACGTGCTCGTCGCGCGCAAGATTTCGCACGAGACCGCGGCGCGCGTCAGCAAAGCCAACATACCCGGCGTCGACGTGGTGCACGAGGAGACAGGCGTGCGCTTTGCACCCTCGGGCCGGCTCGCCTCGACCGTGCTCGGCTTCACCGGCGTCGACGACAACGGCCTCGAAGGCATCGAATACTATTACGACTCGCTGCTCAGCGCGAAGTCGGGCAAGGAAGTCGACGAAGGCGACCAGTGGGGCCGTCCGTTTCCGTTTGCCCAGCAACACGTCGTGCAGGCGCCGCGTCAAGGCTACGACCTGGCGCTCACGCTCGATTCGTACTTGCAGTTCAGCACCGAACGCGTCTTGCGCGATACGGTCGCGCAATTCCACGCTGCGTCGGGTACGGCGCTGGTGATGGATCCCTATACCGGTGAGATCTTGGCGCTGGCCAACGTGCCGGACTACGACGTCGGCCGGTACGATCGCGCCTCCGCCGACGCGCGTCGCAACCGCGCCGTCTCCGATGTGTACGAACCCGGCTCGACCTTCAAGCTGATCACGGCGGCCGCCGCACTGGATAGCGGTAAGGTGACGCCGGCGGATCGCTTTCCGGCGCTCGACGAGTTACGCGTCGGCGACCGCGTGATCCACAACGCCGACGACGATCTTCCCGCGAGCGGCTTGGGCACCGAAAATCTGGAAGACATCATCGCGCTCTCGCACAACGTCGGCGCCGCCGAAGTGGGGCTGCGCATCGGCGAGCGCACGATGGCCGCCGCGCTGCAGCGCTTCGGATTCGACCGGACGACGCGGGCCGGGCTGCCCGGCGAAACCTCGGGCATCGTGCCGCCGCTCGAAACCTGGAGCCGCACGTCGCTGCCTACGATCGCGTTCGGCCACGGCATCGCCGTCACGCCGATCGAACTCGTGCGCGCCTACTGCGCGATCGCCAACGGCGGCTGGCTCGTGCGCCCGCGCATCCTCGACGCGATCATGAACCCCGACGGCAAGCCCGTCTACCGCTATCGCGCCGAGCTCGAGCGCCGCGCGATCAGCCCCGAAACCGCGGCCATCTTGCGCGGATATCTCCGTGCCGTGGTGCTTCGCGGGACCGGCGCGTCGGCGCGCATTCCGGGCTACACGACGGCGGGCAAGACCGGCACGGCCCAGGTGGCCGAGCACGGCCGCTACGTGCAGGGACAGTACATCGCATCCTTCATCGGCATGGTCCCGGCGGAGAAGCCGCGCTACGTCATCCTGGTCAAGGTCGAGAAGCCGCGCGGCGCGATCTACGGCAGCGTCGTGGCGGCCCCGGCCTTCGCCCGCATCGCCAAGCTGGCCATGCTGCATGCCGGCGTGCTGCCCGATCCGGCCGTCGGCGCGGCGCCGGGTGCGGCCGGTACGCACCACCTCGCCAAGACGCCTTTACGACAACCGCACGCGGCGGCATCGGTGAACGGCGCCTCCGCGTCGAAGCAGCATCCATGAGTTCTCCGACGGGCAGTGGAGTCGAACGCAGCTCCCTGCTTGCCTCGCTTGACGATGCGCGCGTGCGCGGGCCCCTCGACGGGCGGATCGCGTCGATCGAACACGACTCCCGCCGCGTCGGGCCGGGTGCGCTGTTCGTGGCGCTGCGCGGCGAGCATGCCGACGGCCATGCGTTCGTGGCCCAGGCGCTCGGCGCCGGAGCCGGGACGGTCGTGGTCGAGCCCGATTTCGATGCGAGCGTCCTGCCGGGCGAGGCTACGGTCGTCACGGTGGCCGACACGCGCCGTGCGCTCTCACGGTTGGCCGCCGTCTTCTTCGGCCGTCCGTCGGAAGCGTTGCACGTTGCGGGCATAACCGGCACCAACGGTAAGACGACGACGACTCATCTGCTGCAAGCGATCCTCGAAGCCGCGGGCATGCCCTGCGGCCGGCTCGGAACGCTCGGCGCGCAGTTTCGCGGCGCGATGTGGCCGCTCGAAAACACCACGCCGCTCGCGCTCGAGTTGCAAGCGATGCTCGCCGAGATGCGCGCGCGCGGCGCGCGGGCCGCGGTGCTCGAAGTCAGTTCGCACGCGCTCGCGCTCGAACGCGTCGCCGACGTCGCTTTCGAGGTCGCGGCGTTGACCAACATCACGCGCGATCATTTGGATTTTCACGGCACCTTCGAAGCCTACGCGGCGGCAAAGCGCAAGCTCTTCGAGACGGCCCGCTTCTCAGCGTTTTGCAGCGACGACGCCTATGGCCGGCGCTGGGCCGCCGAGTTCGGCGCGGCGCACGGTGCGGCGCGCGTGACGACCTTCGGGCTCGACGAGGGCGCACGGGTGCGCGCGCGCGACGTCGCGCTCGAACCCGGCGGCAGCACCTTCACGCTCGACGGCGCGCGCGTCCGCCTGGCGTTGCCGGGCCGCTTCAACGTGCTCAACGCGCTCGCGGCCATTGCCTTGGCGCGCGCGCTCGGCGTGAGCGACGCGGTGAGCGTTGCCGCCTTGGCCGCGGTGCGTAGCGTACCCGGGCGCATGGAACACGTCGGCGACGGCAGCGTCGACGTCGTGATCGATTACGCGCACACGCCCGACGCGCTGGCCAACGTGCTGCGCGCCGCGCGCGAGACGAGCACCGGCCGCGTGATCGCGGTCTTCGGCTGCGGCGGCGATCGCGATCGCGGCAAGCGTCCCGAGATGGGCGCGGTCGCGGCGGAGTTGGCCGACGCGCTCGTGGTCACGAGCGACAATCCGCGCGGCGAGGATCCGCAGGCGATCATCGCCGGCATCGTGGCCGGCGTTCCGGCCGGCGCCCGGCTCGAGGTCGAGCCCGATCGCGGCCGCGCGATCGAACGCGCCGTGCTCGCCGCCGAAGCCGGCGACGTGGTCGTGATCGCGGGCAAAGGCCACGAGACGTATCAGATCGTCGGCGCGCGCACGCTGCACTTCGACGATCGCGACGCCGCTCGCGCGGCGCTCGCCGAGCGCGCACGGAGGGTGCGCGCGTGAAGCTGCCTCTCGACGCGGCGCTCGCCGCAACCGCCGCGCGCGTGCGCAATGCAGGCGCGCTGCCCGCAGCCGCTGCCGTGACCACCGATACGCGCGCGCTCGCACCCGGCGACCTCTT
Source organism: Vulcanimicrobiota bacterium (assembly GCA_003136655.1). Classification (GTDB taxonomy): domain Bacteria; phylum Vulcanimicrobiota; class Vulcanimicrobiia; order Vulcanimicrobiales; family Vulcanimicrobiaceae; genus Hesperobacter; species Hesperobacter lustricola. The sequence goes on along the minus strand of PLFC01000041.1, from coordinate 34,165 downwards.
CTTGGCGCTGCGCGGCGAGCGCTTCGACGGACATGCGTTCGTGCGCGACGCTCTCGCGGCGGGCGCCGCGGGCGTCATCGTCTCCGATCCGGAAAGCCTGCCCCCCGATGCGCCCGCACTGATCGTGGAGGATACGCTCGCGGCGTATCAGACGCTCGGCGGCCTCGCGCGCGAACTGCTCCCGTCGCGCGTCGTCGCGATCACCGGCAGCGCGGGCAAGACGACCACCAAGGAGTTGACCGCGCAGTTGCTGGCGGCGACCGGCATGGGTCCGGTCGCGGCCACGGCTGCCAACGAGAACAACGAGATCGGCGTGCCCAAACTCTTTCTCGGCGCGCGCGGCGACGAGCGCACGGTCGTGGCCGAGATGGGCGCGCGCAAGTTCGGCGACATCGCGCCGCTCGTCGCGATCGCGCGGCCCGATGTGGCCCTCGTGACCAACATCGGCGAAGCGCACTTGGAAATCATGGGCTCGCGCGAACGCTTGGCCGAAACGAAGTTCGGCATCTTCGCGAGCGGCGCGTTGCCCGTGCTCAATCTCGACGACGAAGTGTCGTGCGAACGCGCCGGCACGCTCGGCCGCGAACCGGTCTGGTTCGCCGCGCGCCCTGCGGGCGGCGACGTCGCGCACGTGTCGGGCACTGCGCGGGCGCTGGTGGTCTCGGGTCGCGACGAACTGGTGCTGCACGAACTCGGCCGCTCGCGGCGCATCCCGATTACCTGTACGTTGCCCGGCGAGCACAATCTCGTTAACCTCGCGGGCGCACTCGCGGCCGCCTGGGTGCTCGGCGCCGATCCGCTCGCGCTGGCGGCGGCGATCCCGTCACTTGCGTTGCCGGCGGGTCGCTACGAACGGCGTCGCGTCGGCGAGTTTGCGCTGATCTACGACGCGTANNCGACGCGTAAGATCGTCGTGCTCGGCAGCATGGCCGAGCTCGGTCCCGAGGCGCCCCAGATGCACCGCCGCGTGGGCGCGGCGGTGGCTGCGCTCGACGTGGGCGCGCTGCTGGTCGGCGGCGATTTCGCCGAGGATTTGGCCGCCGGCGCGCGCGCCGCGGGCGTGCCGCCCGAGCGCATCACCGAATTCGCCGACAACGCCGCCGCGCTCGAGTGGCTGCGCGCCAACGTGCGCGCCGGCGATCTGCTCTTGCTCAAAGCCTCGCGGCGCTATCGGCTCGAAGAGATCCTCAGCGGTCTCGAGGCGGCGCATGTCTGAGGCGGTGCTGGTCGTCGGCCGTCCCGCGCTCGCGTCGCGCGCGCCCTTCGCGGGCGAAGCGCGCGCGATCCCGGTGCGCACGCGCTTGATCGATCGCGGCGACGACGTCGCTGCGCTGGTCGCCGCCGCCGTCGCGGGCATCGCGAGCGGCGACGACGTGGTCTGCGTCTCCGAAACCGCAGTCGCGATCGCGCAGGGCCGCGCGATCGCCGCCGAAACGATCCGGCCGAGCCGGCTGGCCTACGTGCTCTCGCGGCGCGCGGGCGCCTTGGCCACGATCAATCAACCCGAATCGTTGCAACTGGTGATCGATCAAGTCGGTGCGTGGAAAGTGATCGTGGCCGCGGCCGCGCACGTCGCCGGCCGCTTGGCCGGGCGCCGCGGCGTCTTCTATTCGATGCTGGGCGAGGCGATCGCGACCATCGACGGTTACACCGGCACGTTGCCGCCGTTCGAACGCACGATCGTGCTCGGTCCGGCCGATCCCGACGGCGTCGCGCGCGACATCGCGGCGCGCTGCGGCGCGCAAGCGACGATCGTCGACGCCAACGATCTGGGCATCGCCAAGGTGCTCGGAGCGTCGGCGCGCGTCGAGCGCGACGCGGTCGCGCGCGCGTTGCGCAGCAACCCGCACGGCAACGGCGACGAGCAGACGCCGATCGTCGTGCTCAAGTGGCGCGGCGCCGCGCCCAGCCCGTTTGCGGCGGTGGCCGCATGAACGCGCTCGTGCAATTGGCCTTACTGTTCATCGCAACGTTCGCGCTGACGCTGCTCGCCGGCGGTCCGCTGATCGCCTTGCTCAAACGTGCCTCGCTGCGGCAGCACGCCTACGAAGACGCGCCCAAGACGCACGCCAAGAAGACCGGCACGCCGACGATGGGCGGCCTGCTCTTTCTGCTGGGCCTCGTGCTCGCGGTGCTTTGGCATCCCGACGCGCAGACTGCGGGGTTGGTGTTGCTCGGCGTGCTCTGCGGCGCCATCGGTTTCGTCGACGATCTGCGTTCGATCCGGCAAGGGCGCAATCGCGGCTTGGGCGCGCGCGACAAGTTTGCGCTGACCGCCGTCGCGGGCGCGATCTATCTGGCGCTGGCTACGTGGGCCGTGCCCGACGAAGCGCGGGGTGCGCTGCTCTCGTTCGGCGCATCGCACTGGTACGTGCCGATGTGGGCATGGGACGGCTTGGGTCTGGCCGCCATCGTGGCCACCACGCATGCGGTCAATCTCACCGACGGTCTCGACGGACTCGCGGCCGGCACGATCCTCTCACCGCTGGCGGTCTTCGCCTGGCTCGGCTGGCGTGCGGGCACCACCGGCGTCACCTCCGTCGACGTCGCGCTCGGCGCGGCGACCCTCGGCTTTCTCGTCTTCAACCGTCACCCGGCCCGTGTGTTCATGGGCGATACGGGCGCGCTCGCGCTCGGCGGCATCCTCGCGGGCAGCGCGCTCGCAACCGGTAATGTCCTCTTACTCCCTCTCGTCGGCGGCGTTTTCGCTGCCGAGACCATCTCGGTGATCTTGCAAGTGGCCTCCTACAAGACGATTCACAGACGCATCTTCCGCATGAGCCCGCTGCACCATCATTTCGAATTAGGCGGCTGGCCCGAAACCAAAGTCACTCGTCGCTTCTGGACCGCGTCGGCGTTGCTCTCGCTCGCCGGCGCGGCGCTCGCGCGATGAACGGCAACATCGGCGGCTTCGACGCGCGCGAGCGGGTGCTCGTCATCGGCCTCGGCCGCAGCGGCTTGGCCAGTTGCGCGGTTCTGCGCGCGCGCGGCGCGAGCGTCTATGCGACCGACGAAAAGGATCCGGCGGCGCTGGCCGACGCGCGGGCCGCAATCGAACGCGCCGGCGTGCGCTTCGTGCCGCCGGGCGATCTCGAAAAGGTCGCGGGCGAACTGACCTCGGCCGTGCTTTCGCCGGGCATTCCGCTCAACGGGTCGCTCGTGCGCCGCGTGCAGGCCGCGCGCATTCCGGTCTTCAGCGAGATCGAGGTCGCGTACCGCATCTGCAAGGCGCCGATCGTGGCGCTCACCGGCACGAAGGGCAAGACGACCACGACCGCGTTGATCGGCGAACTCTTCCGTCACGCCGGGTTCACCACGCACGTCGGCGGCAACATCGGCAACGCGCTGATCACGGAGACGGCCGTCGCCGAGCCCGAAGATTGGGTCGTGGCCGAGGTCTCGTCGTTCCAGCTCGAGTCGATCCGCTCGTTCAAGCCGCGCATCTCGACGATCCTCAACATCTCGCCCGATCATCTCGATCGCTACCATTCGATGGACGAGTACGCCGAAGCGAAGTTCCGCATCTTCGCCAACCAGAGTGCCGGCGACGCGTTCGTGGGCAACCTCGACGATCCGATCGTCGGCGCGCTGGCCGATCCCGAAGCCGGCAACCGCATTCCCTGTCGCGCGTATTGGTTCGGCCGCACGCCGCGGCGTCTCACGACGCTCTACGTGCGCAACGAACGGATCACGTACGCGCCGCCCAGCGGCGATCCGCGGCCGGTCGAAGTGATGCCGCTCGACGAGATCCCCTTGCTCGGCGCGCACAACGTGGCCAACGTGATGGCCGCGGTGCTCGTGGGCCTGACCGCGGGCATCGCGCCCGACGTGCTGCGAGCGGGCGTGCGCGCGTTCCGGCCTTTGCCGCACCGTCTGCAGACGGTGGCCGAGGTCGACGGAGTGATCTACGTCGACGATTCGAAATCGACCAATCCCGGCTCGGTGATCGCCGCGCTCGAGACGTTCGACGCGCCGATCGTGCTCATCGCCGGCGGCCGCGCCAAAGGCACCGACTTCGCCGCGATGGGCGAGGTCGTGAAGAAGCGGGCCAAGGCCGTCGTGCTGATCGGCGAAGCGGCCGACGAGATCTCGAGCGTCGTCGATCCGGCACGCACCGCGCGGGCGGCTTCGATGGACGAGGCGGTCGCAATCGCGCGCGCGCTCGCGACGTCGGGCGACGTCGTGTTGCTCTCGCCGGGCTGCGCTTCGTTCGACATGTTCGGTTCGGCCGAAGCGCGCGGCGACGCGTTCGCGCGCGCCGCCTCGGCGCAAGCGGTGGCGCATGGTTAGGGAAGAGCAGATCGGCGTCCGGCCCGGGCCGGACTCGGTGCTCGTCGGTGCGGTCGCCACGCTCGTCGCGCTCGGCCTGGTCATGGTCTTCAGCGCATCGAGCACGCAGGCCGTGGCCGAACTCCACGACGGCGCGTATTATTTCAAGCGCCAACTGATCATGCTCGTGGTCGCGCTGACCGCGGGATACGTCGCCTATCGCATCGACTATCGCAAACTGCGGCCGCTCGCGCCGGTGGCGCTGGGCGTGAGTTTCCTGATGCTGGCCCTGGTGCTCGTGCCCCACATCGGCGTGCAGATCGCGGGCGCGCGCCGCTGGATCGGCATCGGACCGTTCGGCTTTCAGCCGTCGGAGTTCGCCAAGCTCGGGCTGATCGTTTATTTAGCCGCGGCGCTGGCGAGCAAGGGCGATCAGATCCGCTCCTTGACGCGCGGCGTCGTGCCGATCACGATCGTCAGCGCGGGGCTCGCGGTGCTGGTGCTGCGCGAGCCCGACTTCGGCACGGCCAGCCTCTTCGCACTGACCGCCGCCGCGCTGATGTTTGCCGCAGGCGCGCGGATCGTGCACTTGATCATGGTCGGCGCGGTCACCGTTCCCTTCGCCGCCTTCGTGATCGCGCACGACGCGTACAAGCGCAACCGCATCCTGGCCTTCTTGAACCCGTGGCCGCACGCCAAGAACGAAGGCTTTCAGATCGTCCAGTCGCTGCTCGCGCTGGGCAGCGGCGGCCCGTTCGGGCGCGGCATCGGCTTCTCGCGTCAGAAATTCTTCTGGCTGCCCGAGGCACACACCGACTTCATCGGCGCGATCATCGGCGAGGAACTGGGCTTCGTGGGCATGCTCGCGATCGTCGTGCTGTTCGTCGCCTTCGCCTATCGCGCCGCGCGCATCGCGCTCGGCGCGTCCGACCGTTTCGGCTTCTTTCTGGCGCTGGGCTGCATGTCGATGATCTTGATCCAAGCCTTCATCAGCATCGGCGTGGTGACCGCATCGTGGCCGGTGACGGGCGTGCCGTTGCCCTTCATCTCGTTCGGAGGTTCGTCGCTGATCGTTTCGGTCGTGGCGGTCGCGCTCGTCGCGAACGTGGGCCGCAGCCGGCGGCAATAGTGAGGTTGCTGCTGACGGGCGGCGGCACCGGCGGTCACGTATATCCGGCGCTTGCGATCGCCGAGGCGCTCGCGGGCGACCTCGCGCTGCAACCTCTCGACGTGCTCTTCGTGGGCACGCGCGGCGGCTTGGAGAGCGAGATCGTGCCCGCAGCCGGGGTGCGCGCGGAGTTCGTCAGCGCCGCGCCGCTGTTGCGCACGCTCTCGCCCGCGCTGCTGCGCACGTTCTTCGCCAACGCACGCGGTTTCGTGCAGTCGCTGGGTTTGCTGCACCGCTTCAAACCCGACCTCGCGATTGCGACCGGCGGCTACGTGACCTTTCCGGTGATCGCCGCCTTACGCGCGGTGCGCACGCTACGCCTCTCGCGCGCGAAGATCGCGCTGCTCGAACCCAACGCGGAGCCGGGCCTGACCAACCGGCTCTTGGGTCCGCTCGTCGACGAGATCTGGACGGCGCTGACGCCGGCGGGCGCGCCGAAGACGGTCGCAACCGGAACGCCGGTGCGCGCGTCGTTCGTGCAGCCGATCGAGCCTGCAGCCGCGCGCGTCGCGCTCGGCCTCGACCCGGGGTTGACCACGGTCGTCGTCTTCGGCGGGAGTCAGGGCGCCCGCTCGCTCAACGACGCCTTCGTCGAGGTCGCGGCCACGTTAGCCCCGGAGCGCCAACTCTTGCTGGTCACCGGCGCGCGCGATTACGAGGCCGTCGCGCAACGCGTGCGCGGCCTGCCCCGGGTGCTCGCCTTGCGCTACCTCGCGGATCCGCGCGCCGCCTATGCGGCCGCGGATCTGGTCGTCGCGCGGGCCGGCGCATCGACGCTGGCCGAACTCGCCGCCACCGGCACGCCGTCGTTGCTCGTGCCGTACCCGCACGCCACCGCCGACCACCAGGCGCGCAACGCCGAGGTCTTCGCCCGCGCGGGCGCCGCGCGCGTGCTGGCCGACGCGAGCCTCACGCCCGAGCGCCTGCGCGCCGAACTCGACGCCGCACTCGAGCCCGCGACGCTGGCCGCGCTGCGCGCGGGCGCGCGCGGCCGGGCGGGCGTCGATCCGCGCGCCAACATCGTAGCGCGGGTGAACGCCCTCCTCCGGCCGAACTACGTTCGCCCGTGAGGCTCTCGTCCGCGGTTCATTTCGTCGGCATCAGCGGCATCGGAATGTCCGCGCTCGCGCGCATCTTGCTGCAGCGCGGCTTTGCGGTCAGCGGTTCGTCGGATCGCGCCACCGCGCTGACCGCGCGGCTGGCCGCGGAAGGCGCGCAGATCGCGATCGGTCACGACGCGCGCAACATCGGTACGGCGGGCACGGTGGTGGTCAGCACTGCGATCGGCGACGCAAACCCCGAGGTCGTCGCGGCGCGCGAGCGCGACGTGCCGATCGTGCATCGCGGCGCGCTGCTCGCCCAGTTGATGGACGGACGGCGCGGCATCGCCATCGCCGGAACGCACGGTAAGACGACGACCACCGCGATGGTCGCGCGCGTGCTCGAGGCGGCGGGGCTCGATCCCAGCGTCGCCGTCGGCGGCGAACGCATCGATACGGGCAGCAACGCGCGCAACGGCGACGGCCCTTGGTTCGTTGCCGAAAGCGACGAGTCCGACGGTTCGTTTCTCGAATTACGTCCCGAGATCGCGGTCGTGACCAACATCGATAACGATCACGTCGATTCCGCTGCGGAGTTCGCTGCGCTGATCGGCAAGTTCGCGACCTTTTTGGCGGGCTTGCCGTCCGACGGCCTAGCCTTCGTCGGCATCGACGAAGAACGCGCTGCGGCGCTGGCCGGGCCGCCGCGCGCGGCGCGCACGCGCACGTTCGGTTTCGGTCCCTCCGACGTGCGCGCGCTCGACGTGCGCTATGCCGGTTTCGGCTCGCGCAGCACGATCGTGGTCGACGGCGTGCCGCTGGGCGAGTTGCGCCTCAACGTGCCCGGCTCGATCAACGTGCTCGACGCGCTGCCGGCGCTGGGCATCGCGCTCGAACTCGGCGTACCCTTCGCGCAGGCCGCGGCCGCGCTCGAAGGTTTTCCCGGCGTGCGCCGCCGCTTCGAGATCCTCTCGCGCGGTCCGCGCATGTTGCTCGTCGACGACTACGCGCACCACCCGACCGCCGTCGAAGCGACGCTCGCCGCCGCGCGCGCGGGCTTCGCGGGACCGCTCGTCGTCGCGTTCCAGCCGCATCGCTATTCGCGTACGAAGCAGTTGGGCGCCGATTTCGCGCGCGCGTTGCGCGGCGCGGACCTCGTCGTGCTGGCGCCCGTCTACGCAGCCTCCGAAGCGCCCGAAGCCGGCATCGATGCGCGCACCATCGGCGCGCCGCTCGCGGCCGCGGGCACGCGCGTCGAGTACGTCGACGACGTTGCCGACTTGCCCGCGCACCTGCTCGAACGCGCGCCGCAGGGCGCGATGGTCTTGTGCTTGGGCGCGGGCTCGATCACTGCGGCGGCCGCGCGTTTGGCCGAAGCGCTCGAACCCAAAGCGGTGGCGACGTGAATGCGGCGGCGCTGACCGACTCGCTGCTCGGTGCGCCCGAGCGCGCCGCGCTGAGCGACATCTTGGGCGAGCGCGTGCGCTTCGATGAAGCGCTCGCGCCGTACACGTCGTGGAAGATCGGCGGCCCGGCCGATGCCTTCGCGCAGGTCGAGAATACGCTGGAACTGGCCGCGCTGCTGCGTTACGTCTTCAAGCGTAAATTGCCGTGGTTCGTCTTGGGCAGCGGCTCCAATCTGCTCGTCGGCGACGGCGGGATTCGCGGCATCGTGATCCGGCTCGGCGGCGAGTTCGCGCGCATCGAATTCCTCGACGGCGAGGCGGGCTACGTGACGGCGCGCGCGGGCGCGTCGGCGTCGCTCGCGCTCTTCACCGCGCAAGCCGCGTCGCGCGGCGCCGAAGGCATCGGTTCGATCGCGGGAATTCCGGGCAGCGTGGGCGGGGCGCTACGCATGAACGCGGGCACCGACCGCGAGATCGGCGAGTTCGTGCGCGAAGTGCGCGTGCAGTCGCCGGCCAAGCCCGAACCGCAGGCGGTGACCGTGCAGTATTTCTATCGCCACACCACGCTCGCGCACGACGCGATCGTGGCCGACGTTACCTTGCGCTTTGCGGCTGGCGACCAGGTCGCCGTGCGCGAGGAGATGCAGTCACGGCTCGTGCGGCGCAAGAAGACGCAACCGCTGCAGTTGCCCAACGCCGGTTCGTGCTTCCGCAATCCCGAGGGCGACAAGGCGGGACGGCTGATCGAGGCCGCGGGCGCCAAGGGCTGGCGCGAGGGCGGCGCCGAGGTCTCGCCGCTGCACGCCAACTTCATCGTCAACCACGGCGACGCGAGCGCCGCCGACGTGGCCACGCTCTTGGCCCGCGTGCGCCGCGAGGTCGTCGAGAAGTTCGGCGTCGAACTCGAACTGGAAGTGCATTTCGTGGGCGTCTTCTCGTGAGGGCCGGCGTGCGATGACCGATCGGACGAGGCCGCGCGTGGCGGTGGTGATGGGCGGGCGCAACACGGAGCGCGAGGTGTCGCTCGTGACCGGCAACGCCGTGTTGCGCGCGCTGGAAACGCTGGGCTGTGAAGCGCGCGGGCTCGATTTCGACGAGCGTTTCGTCGATGCGATCCGCGAGACCAATCCCGACGTGGCCTTCATCGCGATGCACGGTCCGGGCGGCGAAGACGGCACGCTCCAAGCCGTACTCGAGTGGTTGCGCGTGCCCTATACGGGCAGCGACGTGCGTTCGAGCGCGCTAGCCATGGACAAGCATCTCACCAAGAAACTGCTCTCGGCCGAAGGCCTGCCCACGCCCTCGTGGGACACCTACGATTTCACCGGCGGCACGCTGCCGCTCTTGCCCGGCTCGTTGAATTTACCGCTGGTGGTCAAGCCGCGCAACGAGGGCTCGAGCGCGGGCGTGCGCATGGTGCGCACGCACGAAGAGTGGTCGCGCGCGATGATCGAACTCTCCGGACAGCGCAGCGCCGTGCTCGCCGAAGAACTCGTGGAAGGTCGCGAGTTTTCGTGCGGCGTGCTCTTCGAACGCGCGTTGCCCGTGATCGAGATCGTGCCGGAGGGTCACGAGTTCTACGATTACGACGCCAAGTACGCGCCCGGCGGCAGCCGTCACGAAGTGCCCGCGAAGATCGCCTCGGATCTCGCGCACCGCTTGCAGATCCTGGCGCTCTCGACGCACCGTCTCTTGGGCCTGCGCGATTACTCGCGCACCGACATCATGGTCACGCGCGAGGGCCGGCCGTACATTCTGGAGATCAATTCGCTGCCCGGCCTCACGCCCACGAGCCTCTTCCCCGACGAGTGCGCGGCCGCCGGGATCACCTTCGAAGCGTTGATCGACCAGTTGGTCCGCGCCGCCCTCGACCGCGGCCGCACGCTGGTCGACGCGCACTAGCGCGCGAGCCCGTCGCGTTCCGGCTGTGACCAAAGTCGGACTGGATGGAAACTGCACCTAGTCCCCGAACGTTTCCCGGGTATGTCGCAGACCATCGTTGACCGCGGCCTCGAGGGCGTCGTCGTCGGCCAGACCGAGCTTTCCAACGTCGACGGTGAGGCCGGCCGGCTCACCTATCGGGGATACGATATCCACGATCTCGCGCCTCACGCGGGTTTTGAGGAAATCTGCTACCTGATGCTGTTCGGCCAGCTGCCGAACAAGTACCAGCTCGCCGACCTCAACGTGCGGCTGACCGCGAACCGCATGTTGCCCCAGCCGCTGATCGACTGGATGCAATCGATGCCGCGTGACGCTTGGCCGATGGACGTGCTGCGCACGATGATCTCGGGCCTCGCGCTCTTCGTGCCCTACATGGAAGAGGGCGCGCACGCCTCGAACCCCCGAGCCGCGATCCACCTGATCGCCAAGACGCCGTCGATCGTCGCCGCCTGGGATCGCATCCGGCGCGATCTCGATCCGATCGACCCGCTGCCCAATCTGTCGACCGCCGCCAACTTTCTCTACATGCGCAGCGGCGAGATTCCGATCAAGGCCGCCGAACGCGCCCTCGACGCGTACCTCGTCTTGCTCGCGGATCACTCCTACAACGCTTCGACGTTCGCGGGGCGCGTCACGGCTTCGACGCGCGCCGACATCTTCGCCGCGGCCACCTCGGCCATCGCGACGCTGGAAGGCGACCTGCACGGCGGCGCGCCGGGCAAGGTGATGAAGATGATCCTCGACATCGGCAAGCCCGAACGCGCGGAAGCCTACGTGCGCGAGTTGCTCGCGCGCGGGGAGCGCATCATGGGCATGGGCCATCGCGAGTACAAAGTGCGCGACCCGCGCGCGCAGCATCTCGAGACGATGGCGCGCGAATTGGGCGAAGCCTCCGACCCGAAATGGTACGAGATCGCGCGCGCCCTCGAAGACGCCGCCAATAAGGTGCTGCACGAAGAGAAGCCGGGCAAACGCATCTACGCCAACGTCGAGTTCTACACCGCGCCGACGCTCTACAGCCTGGGCATTCCGGCCGACGAATTCACCTGCATGTTCGCCTGCGGTCGCATGGCCGGCTGGACGGCGCACATCCTCGAGCAGTTGGCCGACAACCGGTTGATCCGGCCGCAGGCCACCTACACGGGTCCGCCGGTCATGCCCTTCACGCCGATCGACCAGCGCGGCCGCAACGGCAAGAACGGCAACGACGTGTCGTCGCTCTTGGGGAGCGCCTGATTCCCGCACCCCGCGTAGCGCGCATCGTCCGGACGACGAACGAAACCTCGATCGAACTCGAGCTGAACCTCGACGGTGGCCCGGTCTCGGTCAAGTCCGACGTCACGTTTCTCGATCACATGTTGCATGCGTTCGGCGTGCANNCTGGGCAGTGCGATCGCCGAAGCGCTCGGCGATAAACGCGGCATCGCACGTTTCGGGTCGCTCGCCGTGCCGCTCGACGACGCGCTCGTGCTGGGCAGCGTCGATCTCTCCGGCCGCGCCTACTCCAACGTGGCGGTGCGCTTCACGGTCGAAAACCTCGGCGACCTCAAGACCGAGATGGTGCCGCATTTCTTCCACAGCGTGGCCGAGCACGGGAAGTTCAACGTGCACCTGATCCAACTCGCGGGTTCCAACGCGCACCATCTCTGCGAGGCCTCGTTCAAGGCGTTCGCGCGCGCGTTCGCGCAAGCCAAGACGCTCGGCGGCGGCGAGATTCCGTCGACGAAGGGCATGCTCGCATAGGAGCCGCCGCGGGCTCGCTCGTCGTCGTCGATTTCGGCGGCGGTAATCTCGGCTCGCTGCTGGCCGCGCTCGAGCGCCGCGGCGCCGCCTTCACGGTGAGCGACGATCCGCAAGCGGTCGATGCGGCCGCCGCAGCGATCGTGCCCGGCGACGGCGCGTTCGGGGCCACGATGCGCGCGCTCGAGGAACGCGGCCTCGATTCAGCGCTGCTCCGTCTCGCGCAGCGTAACGGTCTCTTTTTGGGCATCTGCGTGGGCATGCAGATCCTCTACGAGTCGAGCGACGAACACGGCGAACGACGAGGCCTCGGCCTCTTCCCGGGACGCGTCAGCCGTTTTACGAGCGCGCCGCGCGTGCCGCACATGGGCTGGAACGCGCTCGAGCCGCTGCGCGAGCATCCGTTCACCGCGGGCCTGCGCGCCGGCGACTACGCCTACTTTCTGCACTCGTTTCGCGCTCCGGTCGATGAGGTGACCTTGGCCGCGTGCGAGCACGGCGAACGCTTCGCGGCCATCGCCGGGCGCGCGAACGTGATGGGCACGCAATTCCATCCGGAGAAGAGCCGGCACACGGGCGCCAACCTGCTCGACAACTTCTTGCGCCTGTGCGCGAACGGCGGCGTGCGGTGAGCCTGACCATCGTGCCGGCCATCGATCTGCGCGGCGGGAAGTGCGTGCGTCTGCTCTACGGCGATCCTGCGCGCGAGACGCGCTACGACGGCGATCCCGTCGATCGCGCGCGTGCGTTCGTGGCCGCGGGCGCGCAACGTTTGCACGTCGTCGATCTCGACGGCGCCTTCGGCACGGGCGAGAATCTCGACGCGCTGCGCGCGATCTGCGCGGCCGTCGACGTGCCCGTGCAGACCGGCGGCGGCCTGCGCGACGAGGCCGCGGTGCGCGCGCGGTTCGAGGCGGGCGCCGCGTTTGCGATCGTCGGAACGTTGCTGGTCGAAGCGCCGGACGCTGCGCGCGCATTGGTCGAGCTTTTCGGCACGCGCATCGTTGCGGGCGTCGACGCGCGCGGCACGCAGGTCGCCGTGCGCGGCTGGCAGAGCCGGGGCGGCGTCCAGCGCGACGACCTCTTGCGCGAAGTCCAGTCGTGGGGCATCGAGCGCGTGGTGGTGACGGAGATCTCGCGCGACGGCTCGGGCACGGGCTACGATTACGCCGCGCTCGCGGTCGCCGCCGCAGCCTTTCCCCTAAAATTTACCGCGAGCGGCGGTGCACGGGATGTCGCCGACTTGCGCGCCTTGCGCGCGGCTACGCCCGCGAACGTGGATCAGGCGATCGTCGGACGCGCGCTCTACGAAGGCACGCTCGATCTCGCCGAGGCGCTCGCGGCGCTGGCTTGAGCGCGCTCTCGATATCTAGGGCTTGGGTCGCGTGTCGATGCTGACCGGCGTGTTCAGCGTGAAGACGCTCGTCAGGCCGTTGCTGTCGACGAAGTATGCGTCCACGCGGCAGAGCGGCGCGAAGAAGCCGATCGGCGGTGCGACGGTCGCGAGATAGTGATACGCGTCGTTGCCCGCCACCAGCGGATACTGTCGGCTGTATCCGCAGAGCGTGACGTACCCGCCACCCGGAACGGTGGTGGCCAAACCGAATTGCAGCGTGCCGCCCGGCGCGGTTACCTGCGTGCCGCGCGCCGAGAACGCCGGCGTCTGATAGCCGACGACGCCCGGCGGCGCGCCCGCGGGCGGCTGCGTCACCACGAACGTCCAGACCGACGAAAAGACGTGCGCGCTCGTATCGAAACCGCGAAGCGCAACTTGGTGCGAGCCCGGGGCGAGCGCGTTCGCGGGCGTGTACGCGATCGCGCCCGGTGCGACGGTGAGCGCGCCGGTGAGATCCTGGCCGTCCAAATAGAAGCGCAGGCTCGAAACGGTCGCGGCCGTTCCCGCGTGCGTGCGAATCAAAGCGGAGATCGAAGGAAACGCGCTCGTGACGAACTCTCCCGGCGCGGGATGACGGTAGTCGACGGTCGGCGGCCCGCCTGCGGCCGCCGAGGCCGGAGGGAAGGCTGCCGCGTGGCGCAGCACGCGCGTGGGCGAACTGCCCGGCGCCTGTGAATCTTCGATTGCAATCAGATTGCGCTGCGGAAGATAGCGCACGTGCCCGCCCAGCGACTCGGCCACGAACCGCAACGGCAAATAGGTGATGCCGTCGTGTTCGAGCGGCGGCACGTCGAGCGTGACCGGCGCGTTGTCGACGTACGCTTGGCGCGAGCCTGCGGTGACGCGCAAGAAGTGCAAGCCGCGATGCACGTCGATGTGGCCGGTGCGCGGATCGTAGCGGACCGCCGCGCCGAGCGCGGTGAAGACGGTGCGCAAGGGCAGCAACACGCGCGAGCGTTCCACCAGCGGCGTCGCCGGCGGTTGCAGCGGTCGCCCGTTCACGTGCACGTCGATCATCGCGCTTGCCCCACCGCGGCTTCGAGATAGCGCCGGGGCATGTCGGCGGGCAACCGCGCGACGATTTCGTAGCCGATCGTTCCGGCGCGATCGGCCAGTTGCTCCGGATCGATGCGTTCGTTGCCGTCGCGTCCGAGCAAGGTGACGGTAGTGCCCGCGCGCGCCTCGGGCACGCCGGTCACGTCGATAAAGGCCATGTTCATGCATACCCTGCCGACGAAGGGCACGCGGCGTCCGCCAACGAGCGCCTCGCCGCGATTGGAAAGCGCGCGCGGCAGCCCTTCGGCATAGCCGATCGGCACGACGCCGATGCGCGAGGCCCGTTCGGTGTGGAAGGTGCAGCCGTACCCGACGGCGCGTCCCGCTTCGACCTCGCGCACCACCACCAGCGGCGTCGTCCAGGTCAACGCGGGCTCGAGCGCGATCGCGTCGCCGGCCGCACTGCGCGTCGCGGCCGAGGGCCAAATGCCGTAGAGCGCGATGCCCGCGCGAACGAGGTCCAGACGCAGCGCGGGATAGAGAATGGCCGCGGCCGATGCAGCCGCGTGCAGGCGCGCGCCGCGTGCGCGCAGCGTCGCCTCGACGGGTTCGAGCGCCGCGCGAAAGCGTTCCAGTTGGGCCAGCGTGAAATCGGACTCGAGTTCTTCGGCAGCGGCGAGATGGGTGTAGGCGCCGCGCACTTCGAGCGCTTCGTCGGCGAGATACGACGCGAGCACCGCTCCCGCGCCGTTCGCGTCGAGCCCGAGGCGTGTGACGCCCGTATCGATCTTGGCGTGCACCGGAAAGCGCGCGCCCGCAGCGCGCGCCGTGCGCTCCACGTCGCGCCGGAAGGCGCCGTCGTCCCAGAGCGGCACGCCCAGGCGCGCGGCCAGCGCCGGCGCAAGTTCCGCGCTCTCGACGGGCCCGAGCACGAGGATCGGCTCGGTCACGCCCTCGTCGCGCAAGGCCAGGCCTTCATCGACCCGATAGACGCAGAAACCGTCCGCGATGCCCGCGAGCGCGCGGGCGACCGCGCGCAGTCCGTGTCCGTATCCGTTTGCTTTGACGACCGCTCCGAGGTTCGCCGGCCGGATCAAGGCGCGCAGGCGCGCGGCGTTCGTGCGGACGGCGTCGAGATCGATCGTCAGTTCAGCCAACACACTTGGCCGTATTCGACGCGGTCGTGCGAAGGTTCTCCGGGCGGGAAGCGAAGTTTGCACGCGTGCGCCTGGTTATGCGGGTCCTATCGATCGCCGCAACAGTCGTGGTTGCGTATGGAATAGCGATTTTTCTCTACGGCATCGCCGACCAAGTGTCGGCAATGCCGAACGGGCCCCTTTGGGACCCGTCGTTCCGGACGTCGCTGCGTTTTATCCTGATCATCTTGGCGTTCATCGCGCTCGTCATACCGGCGTTTCGCACCGATTCGCCGAGTTCGCAGCGGGCTCAGGCGGTGTTCGCCGCCGCGTTCTTCGCCGTGTACGTCTTCTTCAAGATATCGAAGCTGGTCGACCCCGACATCCCCTTTCGGGCGGTGGCGGCCTACGTCGCTCCCCTTTGGGTGAGCATCGTCCACTCGGTCAATCGCTGACCGAGTTACGCTTGCTCCCTTCCGAGGAGTTACGGGGCGATCGCGCCGGCCAGGCGGATCAGGGCCTTGGCGACGGAACGGCGGGTGTCGTCGAGCGAGCGGCGCCGGAAGCGCAGCGGAGCCGCGTCGATCATCTGACGGTAGACTTCGGCTTCGCGACGGCGCGCGGCGTGGAGTTCGTGGACTTGGGCGGACATGGCATCCTCGAGCATCGGGGTAGGAGACCTTTGGTCAAAACCGGAGGGGTGTGTGAGTAACTTGTGAACATTCTACAGTCGTTACGGTAACTTGTCAAATGGCTTTGCTGGTGTTAGGCTAGGCGCGTGAAAGATTCCACACCGGGGCAATTCCCCGGCGGTCCGGTCGTCGAGGCGCGACCCCCGGCGCCCGGCGACCTGGAACTGGTCCGGGCCTTCGTCAACACCCGCAACGTCGAGCGGCGCACCGATGCGGTGGATACCCCAGCCGGCCTGACCGCCTGGCTGCGCGACCGCGGTTTGCTCGACCCCAAGATCGACGCGACCGACGAAGACGTCGCCCGGGCGCTGGCGGTCCGCGAGGTGCTGCGGGCGTTCTGTCTGCGCAACAACGGCGTCGACTGCGAATGCGACGCCCGCGTGCTCAACGCGGCGGCGGAACGCAGCGGCCTGCTGCTGGATTTCGCGGGCGGCGACAGTTCGCTCAAGCCCCGTCAGCCGTGCGTCGACGGCGCCATCGGCGTGCTCTTGGCGGCGGTCCACCGCGCGATGCTCGACCGGAGTTGGGGCAAGTTGAAGGCCTGCGCCGATCCGGCCTGTCTGTGGGCCTACTACGATCGTTCGAAGAACGGCTGTTCGCGCTGGTGCAACGCCGGTTTGTGCGGCAATCGCGATAAGGTCAAGCGCTTTCGCGAACGGCAAGCCGCAACGGCGGCAAAGGCCATTGACAACCCAACGGCACCATAGTAAGTAAAAGTATACTTCGTGGAAAGTCTCCTTCGAGAGAAGGGAGCTCAGTCGTGTCGCGTTCCGGGTCTCAATGGACGCAGCGTCCGTCGCTGCCGCCATCACACTACGTCGATGCGCGACTCTACACCGACGAGCGGCTCTTCGCCGAGGAGAAAGAGCGGATCTTCGCGAGCTCCTGGTTCGTTGCTTGCCACCAGAGCGAACTGCCGAAGCGCGGCGACTTTCGAACCGTCGCGCATCCCGCCGGCGCCAATCTCGTCGTCGTCCGGGGCGATTCCGGCCCGCGCGCGTTCTACAACGTTTGCCCGCATCGCGGCAACACGATCGTCTACGAACCGGCGGGCAACGGCGCGAGCCTGACCTGCATCTTCCATCAGTGGTCGTTCGACACGCAGGGCCGCTGCATCGGCATCCCGCGCGAGCGCGAAGGCTATCAAGAGCGGCTTTGCAAAGCCGATTTCGGTTTGCGCGCGGTGCGTACGGAAGTCGACTTCGGCGGCTTCGTCTGGGTGAATCTCGACGACCGCGCGGAAAGCCTAGCCGATTACATCGGGGAAGCGCTCGACGGCATGCGCGGCTGCCTGGGCAGCGAGCCGCTCGAGGTGTTCTCGTTCCATCGCGTGATCGCGCACACCAACTGGAAATTTTGGAACGATACGAACTCCGAGTTCTATCACGACTACATCCACTATTTCAATCGTCAGACGAGCATGCTCCAGCAAGGCTATTTCGAGCGGAAGTATTTGCCGTTCCGCAACGGGCACGTGGTCGTCGGCGATCAGATCGTGGAGTACGAAGCGTATAAGGGCGGTGAGAATCGGACGCTCACCTTCCCGACGCTCGAACCCAACCAATGGAAGCTGACGATCCTGTTCCCGGGCATGGCCTATAACGTGCGCGGCTCCTCGATGCGCGTCGATTCGGTCGTGCCGCTCGCGCCGGGCAAGGTTGCCATCGAATACCGTGGCCTCGGCCTCTTACGCGATACGCCGGCCGAACGCGCATTACGCATTCGCGACTACAATTCGATCTGGGGTCCGTTCGGGCGCAACCTGCACGAAGATCAACTCGCGGTGCACGGACAAGGCCTCGCGCGGGGTAGCGGCCAGACGTTCATCGTACAGGCGCGCGAAGAGAACGACACGATTCACGATGAGGTCGGCATGCGTGCCTTCTATGCCGAGTGGAGCCGGCGCATGGGCCGGCAAGCGCACGATCCCTATCCGCTGCCGCAACTCGACGCGCCGCTGATCGCCGAGTATCTGTCGTGATGCTTTCGCAGCCGGCACCGCCGCGGGAACACCTGGATCTGGTCGGCGATCTGGTGTATCAGAGCGTCGAACTGCTCGACGAGTCGCTCTGGAACGAGTGGCTGGCCTTGTGCGCCGACTCGTTCGTCTACAAGATCGTGGCCTTTAGCCCCGAGATCAGGCACGACATGGTATGGCTCGAGCACGGCCTCCAGGGCATGCTCAATCTCGTGGACCTGCTGCCCAAGCACCAGAGCGATCGTTCGCGGCTCACCCGGCACACCTCGCTCTATCGCGTTTCGCAGCGCGACGACGGCGACTACGATGCGGTCAGTTCGGTCGCAGTTTACCGCACGACCCTCGACGGCGGCGTGACCACGCTCTTCGCGCTCGGCAAGTACTACGACAGCGCTCGGGTGGAGGCGGGCCGGGCGACCTTTCTCAGCCGCACCGTCCGGCTGGAAACCCGCGACCTCGGCTTGGGCACCCACTTCCCGCTCTGAAGCACAGGTCGGCCGGTCCCTTGCCCTTTACGAGGAGGCTTTTTCTCTCCATTCCTTAATCTAATTCACATAATTTGGCCCGGTCCGGGTACGTTGCATGAAAGCCATGATGAAATACTTCCTCGGCGCGCTAGCGGCCCTAACCCTAGCGGCCCCAACCCTCGCGGCTCCGATTGCCGCGCAAGCCCAAGACGTACCCTCGTACGCCAGCGGCGCCCAGCCCGCCGACGGCGAGGAGAACATCCACGGCCGCGTCGCGAGCTTCGACGGCGCGTATACGATGACGGTCCGCGACGAGCGCGGCTTCATCGACAACATCCAACTCCACCAAGGCACGATCATCAACCCGACCGGTTTGACCCTCGCGCCCGGCATGGTCGTCAGCGTCATCGGCTACAATTCGGGCCCGTATCTCTCGGCCAACGAGATCGACACCCCGTACACCATCGATGGCGGCGTGCCGTGGTACGCGGGCCATCCCTGGTACTTCTACGGCCCGACCATCGCGTTGGGCTTCTACTTCGGCAGCGGCGGCTGGTGGCATCCGAATTGGTTCTACGGCGGCTACCACTGGTACGGCGGCGTGCGCGTGTACAATAACTTCTCGTATCGCAACGTCTACCACACGACGTACGGCGGCTACAATTATCACGGCACGAGCTGGAACGGCCGCAGTGTCGTCGCGCCCCGCTCGGCCGGCGGCTACTACGCTCATCCGTCGGGCAACGTGAGTCACGGCGGCGGTGGCGGCGGCAGCCACGGCGGTGGCGGCGGCGGATCGCACCACTAGTCGCCTGTAGGGCTCCTACTCGCTTCGTACGCTGGATAAGCAAGAGTGGCCGCCCCGGTTCGTCCGGAGCGGCCACTCTCTTTTCGATCCCCAGGCATCGCACAGCATCTTTATGCGGCCCGCAACGTTCTTACGGTAGTCATGAAAAACGTTCTCCTCGCCGCCGTCGCGGCACTGTCACTCGCAGCACCGGTCGCCGCACGAGCGCAAGACGATCCGTCCTACGTTGCGCCCCAAGCTGCGCCTTCGTACGCGCAAGCGCCCGTCGCCGCGAATGCCGAGGAAGATATCCACGGTCGCATCGTCGATTTCGACGGTGCGTACACGCTCTCGGTGCGCGACGAACGCGGCTTCGTCGACAACATCCAGCTCCACCAAGGCACGATCATCAATCCGACCGGTTTGACGCTGGCTCCCGGCATGGTCGTCAACGTGCTCGGCTATAACGCCGGCCCGTATCTCGAAGCCAACGAGATCGACACGCCGTACACCATCGATGCCGGGGTCCCGTATTACGATGGGCAGATCTGGTCGTACTGGGGCCCGAGCATTTCGCTCGGATTCTTCTTCGGTAACGCCGGCTGGTGGCACGGCGGCTACTTCGGCGGACCCTTTGCCTGGAACGGCGGCGTGCGCGTTTACAACAACGTCGCCTATCGCACGGTCTACCGCGGATCCTACCGCGGGGGATACGGCGAAACGCATCCCCGCTTCCCCGAGACTCGCGGAACGTACTCGTACGGCGATCGCGGCAGCTACTCGGAAAATCGCGGCAGCTACTCGACCAATCGCGGTAGCTATTCGGGAAACAGAAGCTACAGCGCGCCCGCGCGGGCTTCGTACGGCGGCCGTTCCGCCGGTGCCTCGCATGCGAGCCATTCCTCCGGTGGAGGCGGCGGACACTCGCGCCACTAGCCGCGACACCGAGCGACGTCATCGGATTTCGTCTCGTCGCTCACGAGACCGGGAGCGGACCTCCAGCCGCTCCCGGTCTCTTTTATTTCCCGGAGCGCCCGATAAACGCGAAGCGAGCGCCGAAGCGGTCGGTGCCGACGCCGTGCCGATCAGCGTATCGTTCGACGCGATCGTCGGCCGGCTTTTATCCTTCGTTTGGGCTAGGCGGCCCGAGCGTTCGCCTCTCACCAAAGCTTTAACACCTCAGCGTTATCTCAGCATCTTTGGCCGAACGAGCGCGTTTCCAATACAGCCATGAACAAGCACCTACTCGCCGCCTTAGCGGCACTGACCCTCGCGGCACCGATTGCCGCGCAAGCACAAGTCGCTCCATCCTACGCGCAAGGTCCCTCAGTGGCGACCACCGAGGAAGACGTGCACGGACGGGTCGTGAATTTCGACGGTGCGTATTCTCTGACGGTTCGCGACGAACGCGGCTTCATCGATAACGTACAACTCCATCAGGGAACGATCATCAATCCCACCGGCCTCACGCTCGCGCCGGGCATGATCGTCAACGTTCTCGGCTTCGACGCCGGCGGATATCTCGCGGCCAACGAGATCGACACCCCGTACACGATCGACGCAGGCATTCCGTACTTCCAAGGTCACATCTGGTCGTACTGGGGCCCCAGCGTCAACCTCGCCTTCTTCTTCGGTAACGTCGGCTGGTGGCACGGCGCATACTTCGGCGGACCCTACGCCTGGAACGGCGGCGTCCGGATCTACAACAACGTGAGCTACAACGTGTACCGCAACGTCTACCGGACCACCGTGTACAACCCGCACCCGTACCCGGTCCCGCCGCGCCCGGTCAACGACTCGCTCGCCGCTCGCGGCACGCGGGTCCACGAGAACCCCGTGCCGCTGGCTCGCGAAGCGAACTTCGCACCCCGCGAAACCAACGTCGCACCCCGCGAAGCGAACGTCGCTCCCCGCAACGTGAGCTACCAGCACCAATCTTCGGCGCCGGCTCGTTCGAGCCGGACATCCGAGGGGCACGAGCGCCACTGACCCCACGGCGCTCGAGCTGACCCCAACGAGACGCGGATCGTCGACGCTCCTTCAGCGACGATCCGCGTCTCTCGTTCTTCAGGCGACCTATTCGAAAATGCAAGCGCAGGCTGAAAACGCCCTCGGCGCTCTCGACCGCTGCTGAGCGGACCGCGACAGGCGATTGCATCGTTTCCGACCCGCGCCCATCCGCACGCCAGACGGTTTCCGGGCCTGGCGGATCCAAGTGAATCGCAACGAAAAATGAGCCAGGATCGAACGTAAGTTCGTTTTTGCCTTGGAGACTGGCCCAGCCAAGCCGCTCTTTATTTCCTACACTGCCCTTTTTTTCGGGCAGATCGGCGCTCTTAGGCAGCCTAGTGAACCCGCCCGAAATGCGGCGTTTCTCAGGCAAAGCCCGTCGGAAGCACTTGCACTCTCCAGCTTAGTCTGCTAATCTGGAGGTCGTTGGCAGACGACTGCCACGAGTGCCAAGACTCGTTTTTCAACTTCCGTGGAGGTCCAGTTTCGTGAATCTTCGTCCTTTGGGCGATCGTCTGGTCGTCGAGCACGTCGAGCAGGCCGAAAAGAGCGCCGGTGGCGTCTTCCTGCCCGACACCGCCAAAGAGAAGCCCCAAGAGGGTCGCGTCCTGGCGGTCGGTTCCGGCCGCACGCTCGACAACGGCACCAAGCTCGCGATGGATGTCAAAGTCGGCGATCGCATTATCTACTCTAAGTATTCGGGATCCGAGATCAAGCTCGAAGGCACCGAATACCTCGTCATTTCAGAAAAAGACGTCCTAGCCGTCTTCACCGACGCGCCGGTCGCTGCAGGAGTTAACTAACACACATGGCTGCCAAAGAACTCGTATTTGACGAGAATGCTCGTCGTGCGCTCGAACGCGGCGCAAACATCCTGGCCGACGCGGTCAAGGTNNCAAGGAAGTCGCTTCCAAGACCAACGACATCGCCGGCGACGGCACGACCACGGCCACGGTGCTCGCGCAAGCGATCATTCGTGAAGGCCTGCGTAACGTGACCGCCGGTTCGAATCCGCTCCTCATCAAGAAGGGCATCGACAAGGCCGTCGAGTGCGCCGTCTCCGAGATGGAGAAGATGGTGCAAAAGGTCGACACGCCCGAGAAGATCGCGCAAGTCGCCTCCATCTCTGCCAACGACACCGAGATCGGCAACCTGATCAGCGAAGCGATGAAGGCCGTCGGCAAAGACGGCGTCATCACCGTTGAGGAATCGAAGTCGACCAAGACCGACGTCGAGACCAAGGACGGCATGCAGTTCGACAAGGGCTACATCTCGCCGTACATGGTCAC
>PLFC01000041.1:922-11761 GCA_003136655.1 Vulcanimicrobiota bacterium | reverse complement strand
ACGGTCATCTCCGAAGAGCTGGGCCTCAAGCTCGACAAGGTGACGCCCGACCTCCTGGGTCAGGCCAAGACCGTGAAGATCACCAAGGAAGAGACCACGATCGTCGACGGCAAGGGTAAGCCCGACGCGATCAAGGGCCGCATCGAGATGATCAAGCGGCAGATCGAAGAGACCGACAGCGACTTCGATCGCGAGAAGCTCCAGGAGCGCCTGGCCAAGCTCTCGGGCGGCGTTGCCGTCATCCAGGTCGGCGCTGCCACCGAGACCGAGCTCAAAGAGAAGAAGCACCGTATCGAGGACGCCCTGTCCGCGACGCGCGCAGCCGTCCAAGAGGGCATGATCCCCGGCGGCGGCAGCTCCCTGATCCACGCGCTCAAGGCTCTCGACGCCCACGTTGCCGGCGCGCAAGCCAACGGCAAGCCCGGTGCCCACGACGAGAAGATCGGCTGGGACATCATCCGCCGCGCGCTCGAAGAGCCGCTGCGCCAGATCGCCGAGAACGCCGGTTACGAGGGCTCGGTTGAAGTCCAGCGCGTGAAGGCGTCCAATCCCGGCCAGGGCTTCGACGCGATGAGCGGCGAGCTGGTCGACATGCTCCAGGCGGGCATCGTCGAGCCCTTCAAGGTCACCCGCTCGGCCCTGCAAAACGCGGCCTCGATCGGTTCGCTGATCCTGACCACGGAAACCCTGATCGCCGACAAGCCGGAGCCGAAGCAGAACAACGGCGGCGGCGCACCCGGCGGCATGGGCGGCATGGGCGGCGGCTACGACATGATGTAATCGGACGCTTGGTTCGCTCGAGGGTCTCAGACCTTAAAGCAACCTTGCCGACGGTTATCGTCCCGTTAAGAGAACGGACCTCGCTGATGCGGGGTCCGTTTTCGTTTGGTCCTTATGCAATTCTCGGTTGCTCACAACGTGCATAACCCTGTGGATGGATGGCGCGCGCAAGCGCGCAAAGCCTTATCCCGCTTGGCTTTGCGGGAGCAGTTCGGCGACGTCTAAAGTAACGCCGAGAAGCTCGATCTGCTCGGCTCTGCCGAGTCGCCGAACGACCGCGTAGTCGCCGTCCACGGGCTCGATATAGTTAAGAAGTATATCGCCGGAAAGATCGACGATGAGGTAGTTCGGAACGCCGAAGCGAGCGTAGAGCAGCCGCTTCGGCCCCATATCTTTGAGGAGCGAACGTTCCGCGATTTCGATCATCGCGACGATCTCTGAAGGATCGACCGGCGTCGTGGTGTCGGCCACTGCCGAGGGGGCGAGAACCGCGATGTCGGGCTGCGGCTCGTTCCGGTCGCCCAGAGGCAAGCTCAGTTGCCCGATGACCTCAGCCCGGCCCTCCAAGGCTTGGGTCAGGTAGCGCACGATGCGTGCATGGGTGACCCAGTGTCGCTTCCCAATGGGCGACATCTCTACGACGACGCCGTCCAGCAACTCGACGGCCGGGCCGACGTCGAAGAGACCAGCCGCCGCCATGCGGTGGTACTCGGCGACGCTGAACGACCGGGGCAGGAGGGCGGAACGCATATCACTCACGGCAGGCTACCTCGTTGGCGTGTCCGGTTCGTTGCCTTCGCGTTGTGGGACCTTGCCGACCCCTGTGAGCGCAACCAACCGGGCAGCGGGGAGTATGCACGCCCATGATCGTCGTTACGACAGAGGACGTCGCGGGTCAACGCGTCGTCGAGACCAAGGGCCAAGTGTTCGGCGTCGTCGTGCGCAGCCGAGGCTTGGGCGGCAACATAACGGCCGGCCTGCGCAGCCTCATGGGCGGCGAGATCCACGAGTACACCGCAATGGTGGAGGACGCCCGACGCCAAGCCATCGACCGGATGACCGAGAACGCCAACCTGATGGGCGCCAACGGCGTGACGCGCATGATGTTCGACTCGACCGAGATGGGCGACACGATGACCGAAATCGTGGCCTATGGAACGGCCGTCGTGCTGGCGCCCGTGGCCGGCTGATGCTGCGGGTCACCGTCATCCTGGTCAGCGCCGCGCTGGCCTTGACCGCGGGCCTCCAAGTGGCGATGGGCCGGCCGTTCGGCTGGCTGCCGGTGGGCATTGAGGCGCTGCTCGTGGCGGTGCTCGTGGCCTTCGAGCGCGGGCGCTATCGCCCGCAGATCAACCCCGCGCGCGGCTCGTGGCGACCCACGGGCGAGCGCTTCCGCGATCCCACGTCGGGCGAGGTGGTCGACGTCTATGCCGACCAAAATACCGGCGCGCGGGACTACCGCCCCGCTCGCTAGCCGGTACCCGGTTTAGGCGTCCGTCCGGTTGAAGGCCGACTCGAGTGAATCGAGCGCGGCTTCGCCCGTGACGATCCTGAACAGTCTCGGATACTCCGCTTCGCCGACCTTCACGGCCAGACACACGAGGTTTCGGAGCACCGAGCTATCTAGGTGCTCTTGCCTATACTCGATCTCGAGGCAGAGCGAGCCGTCGTCGGCCAGCGAGAATTTCGAGAGCGACATCCGTCCGTTCGCGAGCATCGCGGCTTCGAGCAGCCGGGCGCGCACGCGCGGCGACTCTGGTAGTGCGACCACGAACGTGCGCAAGCTGACCCACGCGTCGGTCATGCGGACGTTGACGACCCACTCTCGCAGCGACGCGGGAATGCAGACGTCGTAAGCCGCACCGCCCACTTGCTTTCCAGTCAAGTCGGCGTCCGAGAGCAGCGAACGAAGACGGAGATCGAGGGGGCTTGATTCGTTCTCCATACGTTCATTGTAACGTTACTGCAGAACGAAATTACATACCCCGAAGTTAAGATTTCGCTTTAGCAGGCAAGCGACGCCCGGCTCCTACGGACCCTCGCCAAAGAGCGGACGCACGTCTCGCGTTCCGCGTTGCACGAATGGATTTTCACCCTTCATCCATTCCGGCTCCGGCGTACCCTTGAGGTAGTGGTCGAAGAATTCGTCGAGGTGCACCGTCCAAAACTTTTGCTGCTCGCGTCCGCGTAAATTATGCAGCTCGCCGTCGAACTCGAACATGTAGGCTACCTTATTGAGGCGGCGCAAGGCGGTGTTGAATTCGATGCCTTGTTGCCACGGCACGGCGTCGTCGTTATCGTTGGCGATGGTGAGATAGGGCGTGTGCACGTTCTTGATGCCGAAGAGCGGCGAGTTCTCCAGATAGAGGTCGGTGCGGTCCCACGGCGTCGCGCCGATGCGGCTCTGGCTGACCTCGTATTGGAATTCGCGGACCAAGCCCTCGCCCTCGCGAATGCCGCCGTACGCGCTGATCATGTCGTCGACCGCGGCGCCCGCTTCGGCCGCGCGAAAGCGATCCGTCTTGGTGATCATGTAGGCAATCTGATAGGCACCCCAACTGTGGCCGGCAACGCCGATTCGCTTTTCGTCGACGAAGCCGCGTGACGTCACGGCCGCCACGGCCGGCAGCACGCAGTCGAGCGCGCTCTTCCCCGGATGTCCGTTGCGGTACGCGATGTCGGGCACGAGCACCACGTAGCCGTTGCTGACGTAGCGCAGCAAGTTGGGGCTCGTTCCCGGACCGGGAACGCTAAACGGCATGGAGTGCAGATAGTCGGAGAAGCGTTCGTAGAGGTAGACCAGCATCGGGTACTTCTTGTGCCGGTCGAAGTTGTCGGGCAGCATCAGCACGCCTTGCAACGGCAAGCCCCAGGCCGATTTGTACGAGATCAGCGAAGCGGTCGCCCAGACGTACTTCGACTTTTGCGGGTTGGCATCGCTGACCTTGACCAGCGGTTCGCCCAACGACGGCGCAGTCCAGAGGTTTGCGACGTCGTCGACGCGCTGCGCGCCGACGACGATTCGTTCGGCGTTGCGCGCCTGCTGCAAGCCCGCGAAGTACTTCGGAGCCATGTACAGTTTGCGCGGCGCGAATGCGTCGCGGCCGCCGAAGGCAACGACGTAAAAGCCCGCGGCCTTGCTCTCGTCGTCGAAGGCGCCCAGCACGATCGGCTTTTCCAGTGCAAACGAGTCGCGCTCGGGGTCGAGTTGTAACGGCGTGAAGCGCAGGTGATGCGCGCGACCGTAGCCATCCGTGAGATTGCGCGCCTTACCCGTCGCCGGATCGACCGCCCAAATATCGAAACGATCGGCCAGGAGCACGTATTTCGAGGCTTCGGTGAAGCCGCCGAATTCGTAGGGCGGCGGCGGCGCCGGGTGATCGTCGAGTTCGTCGTAGAACGCAACGTGCAGGCCCTCGGTGAGCGGCGTGCGCTTACCGTCGCTCGTGCGCACCGAGTACCAACCGCGCTTCACGCGATCGTAGACGACCACGAAACGCCCGTCGGGCGAGAGGTGGCCGTGGTCCCATTCCTTGTGTACCACGAGACGGCGCGAGCCGTCGCGCAACGAGACCGCGAATTGATCGTCGAAGCTGTCGCCGTACCACGAGATCAACTTTCGATTGGTCACGTCGTCGGTGCCCAGCGCATACTCGGCATTCTCGGTCGGATCGATCGTGCGCATCGTGCGCGTGGCGAGTTGCACGACGCCGGTGTCGTCGACGTGGTACAGCGCTGCATACGTACGCTTGCGTTCTTCCTCCGCGTGTTTGCGCTGATACGATTGCAGGTCGCCGTCGTGCCAGCTCCAGATCGACACCTTCGTCGGCTCGGGCGTACCCGAGGGCACGGGCGTCGGTGCGGGTGCGGTGCCGAAGAAGAGTCGCCGGCCATCCTTGCTGTACGTGAGCGTCCCGTTATCGCTCGGCGTCCACCCCGCGGGAAGTCCCTTGCTGCCCGCATCGGCCACGACGGCCGCGTCGCTCGAATGGCCGGAGGTCGAGAAGTGCCGCAGATCGTCTTGGTAGAGCGCGTAGTGCGGCGCCTTCTGCGCAAAGGATCCGGCGTCGCTCTCAAAGGCGAAGAGTTCGGTTTTCGGCGCGAAGGTCAGATTGCGGTAGTGGCCGGCGCCGTTCCAGATCTGCTCCGCGTCGGCGTGCGCGACGTCCCAGAGCTCGATGCGGTCATGCGCTTGGTCCTTGCCCGCGATGGCGTAGCCGACGATCGCGCCGTCGTGCGCGATCGCGTAGTCGGAGACGTCGGCCACCACGTGCTCGCTGCCGGCGCCGAGATCGCGAATGGTGAGGGTCGTGCCGGGTTCGATCGCGTGCAGATCGTCGGGCGTCGCCGTCGGCGAGGGCGCGGGGTTGGCCGCGGGCGTTGCCGGGCTCGCGGTTGCGACCGACGGCGGCAAGGTCGGCGGCGGGGGCGGCACGGGCCCGCTCACTGCGGCTTGGGTGGGCTTTGGCGACGGCAGCGGCTTCTCGGCGAGAAAGGCGATCGTGTCGCTGCCCGGATCCTTGGGCACGGCGACGCTCTTGATGCGCTCGTACGTGGTTACGTGCATCGTGCCGAGTTCGAGCACGCCCAGGCCGTTCTTGGGCTGCTCGTCGGGTTTCTTGTGTTCGCGCTCGGCCTTGCGGATGTCGGCGTTCTTGGCCCTGATCGTGAAGACGAGAAACTTCGCATCGGCGGTAAAGGTCGGCACGAGGCCGCGTTCCTCACGCGTTTCGGCGCCGGTCGTCAGGTCGCGTACGATCAGCACCGGGTCGCCGTCTTGCGGCACGAGCGCATAGGCGAGCCAGCGCCCGTCGTCGGAGAGCCGCACGTTGCGGATCGCATTCCACGCATCGTACGCTTTGTAATCGAGCGGCACTTTGGCCGAGGTTTGCGCGCCGACCGCCGGCGCGGCTGCGGCGAGCAATGCAAACGAGACGACGGAGATGAGACGGCGCATGCGCTTGCCTACGCGGCGGCGCGCCTGCGTTCCCCGGTCCCTGCGGCCGCGATCAGGAGCACGAGGGCGATCCACAGCGGCGCCTTGTCGGCCACGTCCCCGAGCGTGATCTCTTTCCAGCCGGGCTCAACGGCGATGCGCAAAGCCCAGGCGCGCGAGGCAGGATCGTGCGGCGTCAGTCGCTCGATCGCACCGGGGGGCGCGATCGCAGCCGCCTGCGCGCGGACCGAGTCCACGCCGACTTGGCGATCGGGAACGCGCGCGAGCGCGGCCAGCAGCAGCATGGTGAAGAGCGTGGCCTCGCCTGCCCACGTTATCCAGCGACGCCGCTGCACCGGAAACGCGACGACGGCCGCACCGAGCGTGCCGACGAGCGCCGGGAACACCTGATCGCGCCACGAGGCGGTCCAGTCGACCACCAGCAGCGCGATGGCGACGCGGGCCGTCCGCACGTACGGCGCGAGCAGCACCGCCGCGGGCAACGCTGCCGCGATCTGCACGTCGTGCACGAACGTTCCGCCGAGCATCGCAGCCGCAGGCGGGAAGAGCACGATGAGCCCCGGCAGCGCGAGCCGGGCGGAGAGCCGTCGCGCGGCTACGATGCCGAAGGCGGTCGTCGCGGAGTAGCAAAGCGTGCCCAACAGCAACGACGATCGCGCGGGCATGCCCGCAAGCGCCAGAAAGCGCGAAAGGCCGAGTTGATCGCGCGCCAGCAGTTCCGACTGCGCGTGCAGCGGCAACAGCGTCGTGAAGTACTCGAGATTCCGCGCGAAGCCCAGCGTCGCAAGCGATAGCGCGCCGGCGGCCGGCAACGCGACGGCAAGGGGCAGGCGCGCGCGCGGCACGAGCAGGCCGAGCGCGAGGATGGCGGGCAGCGCGACGTGCGGTTCGATCGAAGCAACTACCGTCAATGCTGCGGCGCTGCGATACGCTTTGCGTTCGAGTGCGAGCGCCGCCGCGCACAGCGCCGCGATGGCGAGCGGGACGGGCTCGCCGTAGTGCAGGTTGATGCCGAACCCGATCGTCGGCGCAAACACGGCCGCGACCGCGAGCGTCGGCGCGCGCGCCGTCGCGGCGATGCAGGCCGAAGCGAGCGCGAAGCCCAGCACCAAGAGCCAAACCCAAAGCGCCTTCGCCGCGACGAACGGCAGCAGCGAAAGCGGCACGAAGAGCGCGATTGCGTAACCGGGCAGCGGCAACGGCGTGACGGCCCACTCCGGTTCGCCCGGTTCGCGGCCGACGCGATGCTCGCACGAGCGCAGGGGCTCGACGGTGTAAGGGTCTTTGCCGGTGCGCAGCGCCTCGGCGCCGCAGTATACCACCCGAAAGTCGAGCGCCGTCGCGGTCAGCGCAACGTCGAGCCGCCCATGCCCGGCCTTCGCCAGATCGATTGCCAGCAACAGCGTCGCGATGACCGCCGCCAAAGCGAAGCGCCGCCCGAGCGGCGCATCTCTATTCGTCAACGGACTGCAGATAGATTCGGCGAGCGAATCCGCCGCGCTCTTGGTTTCGACTAGCGCGGCGCTGCGCGAGCTCCTCGCCGCTGAAACCGTGCATCGCAAGTGCTGCATCGAGTACCTCGGCGAGATCGGCAAACTCTGAAAGGCGTACCTCGTCAGGAGCCTCCGCGACCTCGCACGCCTCCTCGATCAGCTTTGCGAGCAGTGCTTTTCGAAAACCGTCATCGCCGAGCGTTGTGAACGTTGCCCGCTTGCCGCTCTTTTCTATGATTTCGGGGATGCGATCGCGCACCAGCTTATCGTGGCGAACGGTCATGGCGTCCAAAAATGTGGCCATTCGACCGAGAGCGCCGCATGGTAGAGCCGCTCCACCTCGTCGTCCGGGATGAGCAGGCTGACGTGGCGGCGCAGGTCGTCGCGGAGCTTCCGGTTGCGCTCGACCAGTCGTTGTAGCGCACTTTGCTCCGGAAGCCAGTCCGACTTGGACGAGTTACATCGGCTGCAAGCAAGAACGAGATCCCAAAGCGGATCTTCCAAGAGGAAGCTCCAGGGTATGACGTGGTCGATGGTCGGCGTCTCCGAATCGCCGAAGCTTCGCTTGCAGTAAAAGCAGAGCCCATCGGAGTCCTGGCGTAGAATCGTGAGATATGGCTTGAGCGATCTGCGGAAGGCCGCGTTGCGCTCCACCTTTTGGACGATGCGAGGCGCCAGCCGATTCGTGTTCTCGAGAAAGCGAGCCCAATGGTAATTCGCGACCAATTCCAGCGGCGTTTCGTTGGAACACAGAAACGACCGAACCTCAGCGTTGATGCTCACCGCCTCCTGGCCGGGTTCCCAGTCGTAAAGTCTGGGCATACCTGTAGGCTTGCTGCGATGAAAGGCGGTCAGAACGTTGACTTGCAGTAACTTGGCCATTTTGCGATCGAGGGCCGCACGAGCCGCCGCTGGGAGTGCTCCCAGATCGCGAACTCCGTGGAGCTGCGACGCGGCCCGAATCATCTTTACGGCCGAGGACTCTTTACTCAACGATGCAGCTTGGCGCAGATGATAGACGACGGTTTGATTCCAATAGAGTCGTGTGAACTCGCGGCCCAATGCCGCGAGCGAGATCGTATTCGCTTCGCTGCCGCGCACGCAGCGCACGAGTGCTCGGAGCAAGGCCGGTTTGTAAGTCGAAGACATGTCGGCATCGCGCATTAACGCCGCGACGTCTGCAACGCGCAAGAAGGCAGGCGGCGGACGATGCTCCCCCATCGGCCGCCGCTTTCGCCGTCGTTCGGCGGCGAGCCTTACTTGCTCAGGACTTCCACCGCGTTGGCATTGTCGTCGTTGAAATAGATCAGGGTCGAAGCGGCCGACGATCCGGTCGCGGCGATGCCGAAGAGCGCGCCGGGAGCGTGCGAGTCGAGCACCTTGGTGCCGTCGACCGAGTGCGTCGTGGGCGAGATCTCGATCAGCCGATTATTGGCCGTATTGCCTACCACCACGTCGCCGTTGTAGAGCAGCGCCGAACTGATCGGCGCGGCCAACGGTGCGCCGGCAAAGGTAACGCTCGCCTGCGACGCGCTCGGCCCGCCGAACCCCGAGCCGCTCACGGAGATGCCGCCCTGCGGAATCGTGCCGGGCTTGCTGAAGGCGACGAGCCGGTTCGCGTTCGAGTCGACGACGTAGAGGATGTCGTTGACCGCGTCGTAGGTTAGGCCGGCCGGTGCGAGCACGGTGCCCGGCACGCCGTGGTTGACGCTAAAGCCCGTGACGATCTTCTCGTAGGTGAAGCCCTTCGAGGCCAGATCGATGCGCACGATGCTGCCGTCGTCGGCATTGCTCTCATAGAAGGCGCCGGCCCCGTAGGGTCCCGCCGTCGGGCTGAAGGTTTGGCCCCAGGGCTGGGTCCACGGATAGCTGTTGAGCGTATCGACGACGTTGCCGCTCGAGGAGACGATCGGGTTCAGGTTGGCGGTGAAGGCGGCCAGCCAGGGTGCGTCGTTGCTGCCCATTGCGAGCGCAGAGCAACCGGTGATGCGCTGGTCGGCGGTCAGCCGAACGGGGGTGGATCCCGGGGTCGGCGCGAGCACTTCGATGGTCGTGCCCAGGCCCTGGATGTTGAAGTTGTCGTTGAAATTGCAGACGACGAGGTCGCCCGCTTGGATCGAGCCGGCGCTCGCCTGAGCGATGGCCAGGCCGTACGGGTTCTGGTCGCCGTTGAGGCTATCGATGGTCGACCCGATGGTCGTGATGTGCTTGAGGCTGCCGATCACGCCCTTTCCGGCGTCGGGCCGGGCCGCTGCCCGGGTCGGCGCGCCGGGATACGGGTGGCCCGGGGGCAGCGCGAGCGCGGGGGCCGAGGCGCCGGCGAGCGCGAGGGCGGTGAGGAGCGTGATGTCGATGGTGCGGCAAGTGAGTGCCATGCGAGATTCCTCCGTGGAGCGGCCGCAAATGCGGCCCACCCGGATGCTGGCCCGCCGCGATGAAAAATCTCTGAGTCCGGCGCCCCCGCGGAGGCAGGGATGGGCGAGCCGGAAACCAACCCGATTAGCAAAGTGTCGGAGAGAGTGCTAATGGACGAATTCCTGACCGAGTTCGATGCCGTGTTCGCCGAGTTCGCCCGCCGGGCGAAGCCGGGACGGTTCGAACCCAACGTAGACGTGGCCCTCAGCTCCGACGAGCGCACCCTGCTCGTCACCGTGGAAGTGGCCGGC
Source organism: Vulcanimicrobiota bacterium (assembly GCA_003136655.1). Taxonomy (GTDB): domain Bacteria; phylum Vulcanimicrobiota; class Vulcanimicrobiia; order Vulcanimicrobiales; family Vulcanimicrobiaceae; genus Hesperobacter; species Hesperobacter lustricola. The sequence goes on along the minus strand of PLFC01000041.1, from coordinate 1,865 downwards.
GCCGACCCGGCCCAGCTGCGGGTCATGGTCGAGCAGCGCTACCTGTACATCGTGGGCCGGCGGCCCGACACCGACCGCGGCGCCCGCGGTACGTTCCTGATGAAGGAGATCGATTACGGCGAATTTGCCAAGCGCATTCATCTCCCGGTGCAGGTCGCATATGAGGACGCAGCCGCGTCCTACCGGGACGGGATGTTGACCATCCGCCTGCCCGTGTCGCAAGATCTGCCGCACCCGTACAACCGCACCGAAATCCGCATGATCGTTAAGAGGATCCCCGCCTGATGGCCGCCCGCACGCTCCCCGAAAAGAAGACCGACATCCTCGGCATTTTGCCGCTCCAGGATGCCGTGTTGTTTCCCAACACCGTCATTCCGCTGGCCGTCGTCAAGAAGCCCGGGATCGCGCTCGTCGAGGAGGCCCTCCGCGACGGACGGCCGATCGGCTTGGTCGCGCTCAAAGACAAGGACATCGAGGATCCAGAACCCGACGATCTGCGTCGCGTCGGCACCATCGGTACGATTCAGCGCATGATCAAGGTGCCCGACGGCACGATTCGCTGCATCGTCGGCGGCAATTCCGTCTTCCGCATCGAGCGCTTCAACCAGACCTCGCCGTTCATGGCCGCCACCATCGTCGAACTCCCCGACGAGACGCGCCAGAGCGACGAACTCGTGGCCATGCATCGCAATCTCGCCGGGCTTTTCTCGAAGCTGATCGGCTTCTTGCCGCAAGCCCCGCGCGAGATGGAGATGGAAGTCAACAACATCACCGACTCCAATCTCTTGACGTACTTCATCGCTTCGTCGATGCGGCTGGATACCTCCGACCGTCAGGCGTTGCTCGAAGAGCGCAACACGGCCAAGCGCATGCGCCGGCTCACGATGCTGCTTACCAAGGAACTGGAAGTGGTCGAACTGGGCCACAAGATCCAGTCCGACAT
>PLFC01000041.1:0-882 GCA_003136655.1 Vulcanimicrobiota bacterium | reverse complement strand
CTGCGCAAGAAGATCGACGAAGCCGAGATGCCCGAGGAAGTGCGCAAAGCCGCCGACCGGGAACTCGACCGTCTCTCTAAAGTGCCCACGGCGTCGCCCGAGTACTCGGTCATCCGCACGTACCTCGACTGGCTCGTGCAACTGCCCTGGAACAAGCAGACCACCGACGCNNATCGATATCCCCGAAGCGCGGGCGATCCTCGACGAAGACCACTACGACTTGGAAAAAGTCAAAGAGCGGATCATCGAGTATCTCGCCGTCGGCAAGCTCAAGAATCGCTTGACCGGACCCATCCTGTGCTTCGTGGGCCCGCCGGGCGTCGGCAAGACCTCGCTCGGACACTCGATCGCAAAGGCGATGGGTCGCAAGTTCGTGCGCCTCTCGGTGGGCGGCGTGCGCGACGAGGCGGAGATTCGCGGACACCGGCGCACCTACATCGGTGCGATGCCGGGCTCGATCGTGCGCGCCCTCCGGGATGCGGGCACGAAGAATCCGGTCATGATGATCGACGAGATCGACAAGGTCGGCTCGGATTATCGCGGCGACCCGCAGTCGGCGCTGCTCGAAGTGCTCGACCCTTCGCAGAACAACACGTTCCGCGATCACTACCTCGACCTGCCCCTCGATCTCTCGCAAGTGCTCTTCGTGTGCACGGCCAACCAGCTCGACACGATCAGTTCGCCGTTGCGCGACCGCATGGAGATCATCCAGCTCGCCGGCTACACGGAGTTCGAGAAGCTGCAGATCGCCAAGCGCTATCTGATCAAGAAGCAGCGCGAAGCCAACGGTCTGCGCGAGACGCAGATGCAGATCAACGACGCGGCGGTGCGTGGCATCATCCACGACTACACCCGCGAAGCGGGCGTGCGTAACCTCGAGCG
>PLFC01000103.1 GCA_003136655.1 Vulcanimicrobiota bacterium | reverse complement strand
GGCAAAACGCGACCGTTCGCGCCGGCCGGCCTTCGTCTTTAGGGCGCGCACGGCGTCCAACGCGGGTGAATGAACACCGAGAGTCGTGGGCATGCTCGGCGCTTCGACGCCGGTAGGGATTCNNTTCGCCGCCGCCGCGACCGAGAGAGTCCCGGTGACATCCCGTGGCGCCGAAGTTCTCTTCCTGGCGGTGATCGCTCTCGCGATTCTGGTGGGCGGGGGCAGCCTTCTGCAACAGATCGCCCGCTCGCCGTTCCACGTGCTCGTGCTCGTGGTGCTGGCGGTCATCGGGGTGTCGGTCGTGCTCAACCTGCGCCGGGGCATCGCGTCCGGTGGTCAACTCGCGCGCCTCTACGCTTCGCGCGACGTCGCCTTTCTCGCGTCGATCGCCGGGGCAATCGCTTTCATGCTCTCGCCTGCCCGCTGGGCCTTCGGTGCCTGCATCGCCGCCTTGGAGTTCGGACTGATCTTGGAAATCATCGCGCGCCTCGCCCCCGGACGGGCGGGCAGCCGTACGTGAGCCCGCGCACATTTGCCGGGGCGACCTTGGGCGCCCGGTTCGACGCGGCGCTCGCCTACGCGGTCGACGCGCACCGGCTCGACGTCCGGAAGGTCTCCAACGTGCCCTACGTGGGCCATCTGCTCGGCGTCTGCTCGCTCGTGCTCGAAAACGGCGGCGACGAGGTCGAAGCCTCGGCGGCGCTCTTGCACGACGTGGCGGAAGATCACGGCGGCACGGAGACCCTGGCCGAAGTCGAACGCCGCTGCGGCCCCGAGGTGCGGGCGATCGTCGAGAATTGCAGCGACTCGTTCGAACCCGAAGGCGCTGAGAAGAAGCCCTGGCTCGAACGCAAGCAGCGCTACATCGCGCACCTGGCCGCGCTGGCCGGCGCGCCCGAGGGCAACGAGTCGACGCTGCTGGTCAGCGCCGCCGACAAGCTGTACAACCTGCGCACGATCCGCGACGACCGCGTCCGCTTGATGCCCGACGGCGACAGCGTCTACGAACGCTTCTCGGCCAAGAAGTGGGGCACGCTCTGGTATTATCGCGCGCTGGCCGACGTGTACGGCCGCTTCCCGGGACGGCACCGGGCCATCCTCGCGCGCGAGTTGGACGTGCTCGTCGACGAACTCAGCGGAGGTCGAAGCGCCGGCGAACTGTTGCACCGGTACGAGCACAACGCGTGAACCGGTATTCCAGCAAGCGCGTCTTCACGGGAAACGTCGTCAACGTCAGGGTCGACCGGATCGACGCGCCCCGCGGGCGGCAGCGCGAAGTGGAAGTCATCGAACATTCGGGCGGCGTGGCCATCATCGCCCAGCCCACGTCGGAGACGATCGTGCTGGTGAAACAGTATCGTCACGCCGTCGGCGAAGATCTGTGGGAAGTGCCGGCCGGCATGATCGATACCGGCGAAGAGCCGCTCGATGCCGCGCGGCGCGAACTGATCGAAGAGACCGGTTATCGCGCCGAGCGCATCAACTATCTCTGGAGCATCTTCACCACGCCGGGCTTCTGCGAAGAGCGTATCTTTTTCTACGTCGCCGAAGGCCTCACGCAGGGCGAGTCCTCGCCGGACATCGACGAAGAGTTCGAGTTGCGCGTGTGGAGCGTCGCCGAGGCCTGCAAGCTCGTCGAGCGCGACGAGCTGCGCGATTCGAAGACGCAGATCGCGCTGGCCTGGGCGGCCGGAAGCGCGGCGCGCTCGCGCATCTAGCGCGTTACTCGGTGGTCGTCTTCAAACTGAGGCGGGCCATCATCTCGCGCGTGGGGATGCGTACGTTGCGCGCCAAACGGAGCGCGCGCAGGAGCCGAATCGTCAGCCAGGTCGCATCGAACTCGAACCAGCGCAAGCCGTGACGCGCCGAGAACGGAAAGGCGTGATGGTTGTTGTGCCAGCCTTCGCCGAGGGCTAAGATGCCGACCCACCAATTGTTGGTCGAGCGGTCGCCGGTTTTGAACGTGCGGTAGCCGACGGCGTGCGAGGCGCTATTGACCAGCCACGTGCAGTGGTAGGTGAAGACCAAGCGCGCGAAGATGCCCCACACCACCCAAGACCAGCCGCCGATCAGGAAGAGCACGACGGCCAGCGCGAGTTGCGCGAAGACGTTGTACTGTTCGAGCGCGCGATAGAAGGGGGATTTGATCAAATCGGGCGCCCAGCGCGGCCGCTCCGAGGGTGCCACACGATAGGCGTTGGTGCGGAACATCCACTCCAGATGCGCCCAGGGCATGCCGCGGTGCGCGTCGTGCGGGTCGCCGTCCTTGTCGGAATGGGCGTGATGCGCGCGGTGCGTGGCGACCCAGTCGATCGGGCCACCTTGCAGCGCCAGCGCGCCCACGATGGCGATCGCGTATTCGAGCGGTTTCCAAACCTCGAAGCTGCGATGGGTCAGGAGTCGATGGTAACCGAGGGTGATGCCCATACCCGTGGCCAGGTACAGGCCCACGGCAACGGCCACGGCGCTCCATGAAAAGAGCGCCGGCACAAAAATGCCCAGCGCTCCTATATGGATGACCGCGATGACCGTTCCGGCGACGTAGTCTCGCTTACCGATGCGGGTAGGGGGGTCGATGGGCTGTGCGCTCATATGTCTCTTCGACGGTTTCGACCCCGATCCGGATTCTTCTTAGGAGGCGACCCGCGAGGACGACGACTGGGCCTCGAGCTGCGCCTTGGCGACGGCCAGCAGCGAGTCGAAGGCCGCCTGATCGGAGACGGCGAGGTCGGCGAGCACCTTGCGGTTCAGGCTGACGCCGCTCTTCTTCAGGCCGTCGATGAGCCGTGAGTAGGAGAGACCTTCGCGCCGGGCGGCCGCGTTGATGCGGGAGATCCAGAGCGAGCGGAAGTCGCGCTTGCGCACGCGACGGTCGCGATAGGCGTAATGCAGCGAGTGCAGCAGCGCCTCGTTCGCGACGCGGTAATTACGACGCCGTGCGGCGCGGAAGCCCTTGACGAG
>PLFC01000075.1:27751-38605 GCA_003136655.1 Vulcanimicrobiota bacterium | reverse complement strand
AAGTCGCCGGTGTGGAAGATCGTGCCCAGCGCCGTGCGTAGCGCGAGCGAACACGCGCCCGCCACGCTGTGATTGATGTGCACGAACTCCGTCTCGATGCCGCCGAGCGCCACGCGGTCGCCGGGCGCCACGGTGCGCAGTTCGATTTCGCCGACCTTGTGGTCGCGCAACTTGGCTTTGATCAGCGCCAGCGAGAGCGCCGTGCCGATGATCGGCACCTTGAACTCGCGCAACAGGTAGGGGATGCCGCCGATGTGATCTTCGTGACCGTGGGTCACGAGCACGCCGCGAAAGCGGTCGGCGCGCTCGCGCAGATAGGTGAAGTCGTTGATCACCACGTCGACGCCGAACATCTCGTCGTCGGGGAACATCAGGCCGCAGTCGACCGCGACGATGTCGTCGGCCGTTTCGATCAGGGTCATGTTCCGGCCGATTTCGCCGCAGCCGCCGAGCGGGACGATGCGCAGGTAGGGGCCGGCGAACGGGGGCGGGACCACCAGCGCGTCGATGGCCGTCGCGCGGCCGTTGGATTGCTTCAAAAACGTTCTTTCGGGGGTTGCCGAATGGGCACTCCGGCGGGATGGAGACTGGGGAGGCAAACAGATGCCGTTGTTCTCAGGTCTCGTTCTTTTCGCCGCCGTGACGCTGGAAAGCCCCTCGGCGGCCCGTTGCCGGACGCTCCGGCATCCCTCGGGCTCCATCCGGAAGGAGGTCGAGCGCGCCTGCCGGCCCGCATTCCAAGGCGTCCCGGACGGAATCGACTTGTACTCGCTGCGCGCCCGGCGGCGCTTAGCGAGCTTGCTCAGGCTGCGCCTGCTCGAACTGCGTAAGGCCGATCTCGAGCGGGTCAGCCGCAGCCTCGAGCAGCATTTGGAAGGCTTGGACGGGCCGGCGCCGCCAACGTTGCGGTGGTGAGCCTGCCCGCCATCGACGCTATACCCGAACCGACCCCGCCCCAGCGGCGCGGCCTGCGCCTGATCCTCGACGTCATCGTGGCGCCGAAGCAGGCCTTCGCCTCGATCGCGGCCACGCGTGAGTGGCTGCCGGCCTTCTTCATCGTGTCGGTGCTGGGCTTTGCGGGTTCGCTCATGCTCGGCCCGGCGCTCCAGCACGTGATCGGGGCGGAGGTCGCCGCCGACCCGAGCGCCGCGCACGCGGGCCCGGCCGACGTGGCGCGGCTCGCGGGTTACGAGGTCGCCGGCCAAGTCGTCTGGCAAATCATCGGCTCGCTGATGCTCTGGCTCTGGACGGCCGTCATTTTGACCGCCGTCTCGGGCGCGGGGCCGAGTTCTTTCCGCGTTTACTTCTCGCTGGCGGCCAATACGGCGATCCCGGCCTCGATAGGGTTCTTCGTCCTGGCGCTGGTCATCAGTCTGCACGACCCGAGCGGTTACGCCAACTTCTCGGCGCTCAACCGGGCGCTGCCGGACAATCTCGCCTTCTTCGCTCCGGGCGAGAGCGAGCGGGGCGTCTCGTTCCTCGCCTCGTTCGACCTCTTCGGACTCTGGTCGTCGCTGCTGCTGGCCTTCGGCCTGCGCGCGATCGGCAAGGTCGACCTCTTCTGGGCGCTGGTCACGGCCTTCTCGCTCTGGCTCGCATACGCGGTGGTGCAAACCATCCCGGGCTTGTGATTTCCCGCCGCGCAGCGGCGAAACACCGTAGGCCCACGCGTAGTACCGGGCTCCGAGGAGAGTGAGAATATGAATTCCGACGCCGGCGCTCGTCCGAGCAGCGGTCTCTCGATACTTTGGGACGTCATAGTCGCCCCGCGCGCCGCATTTGCGGCCCTGCGCGAGCGCCCCTATGTCGGCTGGGCCTTCCTCGTGACCTGCGTGCTGGGCATGGCCGGCGCGTTCTTGCAGATCCCCGCGGGCACGCACATCGCGGTGGCGACCTTTGCGAACAACGCCACTCACAATCCCGACATCGCGAAGATGACGCCGGCGCAACTGCAGAGCGCCTTGAGCATCACCAAGACCGCACAACAGTGGTTCTGGATATTCTACCCCGTGCTGGTCGCAATCGGCGTGCTCGTCACCTCGCTCGTGCTGCTGATCTTCAACGCGATCGGCAAAGGCGACGGCAACTTCAGGCGTTGCCTCGCGCTCGCAGCCAACGTCGCGCTGCTCAGTTTCGGCATCAACTACCTGATACTCGGCGTGCTCGTGCTGCTCCGCGGCGGCGATGCGTTCTCCACGTCACTCGACTTAGTCCTGACCATGCCGAGCTTGGCCTGGGCGGTGCCGGGTGCGCCCGTCAAACTCGCCACCTTTCTTTCGAGCTTCAACGTCTTGTCGATTTGGTCGTTCGTGCTGCTCGCGCTCGGAGGGCGTGAGGTCTTGCGAGTCAGCCCGCTCTGGGCCTGGATCGGCGCGGCGATCATCACCCTCAGCCCGGCGCTGATCGCAGCCGGCGCGGCTCGATGATCAAAGTGTTGGCGGCGGCCGCCGGCGCCGCGCTCGCGCTCGCTCCGTGCACGGCGCGCGCGCAGGGCGGCACGACCCCGCCGCCGCTGGACGGCGCGGCGACCGTTCGCTACGCTTTGGCCCACGCGCCGGTCGTGCTCGCGAAACAGGCGACCCTCGCCGTGCAGGTCGCGAATTTCGACAAGCAGCGCGCAAACGAGTTCCCCGTAATCGACGGCCAATTGCAAAACCAGATCGCGCGCTCGGCGCACACCAACGGATCGCTGGCGCAATTCGGTATCTCGCCGACCAACAATTTCTCGCAGAACACGGCCCAGGTCACTTCCACCTACAACCTGTACAACGGCACGCTCCAAATCGACGCGCAACAAGCCAAACGCACGGCCGACGGCGCCGCCGACGACGTGCAGCGGCAAGCCGAACAGACGGCGCTCGACGTGACGACGTCGTTCTACGGTCTGGCCGCGCGACGGCAGGCGGTGATCGTTGCGGAAAACGACCTGCGCTATCAACAGCAGTTGCTCGACTCGGCGCGCGCGAGCGAAAAATTCGGGCGGGTCGCGGGCGTGGACGTGTTGCGCGCGCAGGTCGCGGTGACGCGCAGCGAAGCCACGCTCGTGCAGGCCCGCGCCGACGAGGCCGACGGCCGCGAGGCCCTGGCCGTGCAGATCGGCGCGACCGCCGACACCAGCTTCGCGCTGCCCGCGCAGTTGCCCGAACCGCCCTTGCCAACGCAAAAGTCGATCGAGGTACTCGCCGCCGCGGCCGCCGCCGCGCGGCCCGACGTTGCCTCGGCGAAAGCTGCCTTCGACGCGGCCCGCTTGGGCGATGCATCGGTCGATTCCGACTTGCGGCCCACGGTGCAACTGAGCGGCGCCTTCGGCAGCCAAGTCTCGCCGACGTCGTACGTTCAAGAGCAGCAAGAGATCGACTCGTCCAACGCGGCCGCGATCGCCAACTACGAACTCGAGAAGCAACTCTTTCCGGGCGTGAACTTTCCCCCGCCGGTGCTGACGCCGCCCGTCGTGCGCGGCGGCCCCGGCTTCTGGCAGATCGGCGTCACGTCCACGTTCACGCTGCCCTTCATCGATTACGGCACGCGGGCGGCCAACCACCGCGCGGCGCGCGCGCAGATTGCGTCGGCGGAAGCGAATTACCGCAACGCCCTGGCCGCCGTCGAAGCCGACGTGCGTTCGGCCGCACGCGACGCGCAAGCCACCGCCGAGAAGTTGGAACTGGCCAAGCAGAGCGACGCGCTGGCGCGCGAGTCGGCACGGATCGCGCAACTGCAATACAAGAACGGGGTCATCTCGTTCAACGACGCGACGCAAATTCAACAGACGGCGCTCTCGGCCGAGAACGATCTGATCGCCGCGCGAGCCAACTACGTGATCGCCGTCGTGCGCCTGCGGCTCTCGCTCGGCCCGACCGATCCCGCCGCCGCCGCCGACGTGAGGAACTGACCGTGAACCGCCGCCGCAACACCCTGCTCGTGCTCGCGGGCGTGATCATCTTGATCGGCGTGGCCGCCGTCGCCTCACGCGCGCGCGGCGGCAGCGCGCTGCCCGTGCGCATCGTGACGGTCAACTACGGTACGTTCACGACCAGGCTTCCCGAGACGGGCATCGTGCAACGGCCGCGGCTCGTTTCGCTGCCCGCGTTCGTCGGCGGCAACGTGGGTACGATCCTCGTCAAGGCCGGCGACCACGTGAGCGAGGGCCAACTCCTGGCCACGATCGAGAACCCGCAGTTGACCTCCAACCTGGAGACGGCCGAGGCGAGCGCCGCGTCGGCCGCGGCCCACGCGCGCAGCACGCTGGCCAACAACCAGGCGTTACCCGCGCAAAACCGTTCGGCGATCGTGCAGGCCCAGGCCAACGTCGTGCAAGCGCGCACGCAGTTGAATCAAGCCAAGCAAGATCTCGTTTCGGGCACGCAGTCGGGCCTCGGATACGGCGGCCAAAGCGCAGAGGAGCAACGCCTCGATGCCGACGCCACGCTGCATAAGGCCGAGACCGACCTGCGCGAAGCCAAGCGCACCTACGATGCCAACCAGGCGCTGTACGATCAGCGCGGCGTCTCGCGAGATGCGCTGGAACAGTCGCGCGCGCACTTCGAAGAAATGCAGATCACCTTCCAGCAGGCACAGCGCGAGCGCGCCCTGCTCGAGGGACAGTTGGCGCGCAACGGCCAGGTGCTGCGCGATCGCGTACGCGCGGCCGAGGACGCCCTGCGTCAAGCCGAGGCCGCGCTGGCGTCGGCGCGTGCGACCGCGGGCGCCGACAAGAGCGGCGACGTCCAGGCCGCGAGCGACGACGCGCAACGCGCCGCCGATGAAGCGGCGTACGATCGCGATCAGGTCTCGCGCCTGCAGATCCGCGCGCCCTTCACCGGCACGATCGAAAGCGTCGCCACCCAGACCGGCGATTCGCTTCGCCCAATCCAGCCCGGCGATCAGATCCAGCCGGGCCAGACGCTGTTCACGATGTCCGACGGCAACGCGTTCATCGTGCGCACCAAAGTCGACGAACAGGACATCGCCGCCGTTCAAGTCGGCCAGACGGCGATCGTCAGCGGCGAGGATTTCGGCGGCCGCACGCTCACCGGCAAGGTCGCTTCGATCTCGCCGCTCGCGCAGAAGTCCGACGATCCATCGAACACCTCGCGCCAGGTGCTGACCACCATCCGGCTCGACACGACCCTGCCTTTCCTGCGCGACGGCATGACCGTCGACGTCGACGTGGTCACGCGCCGTCAACTCCACGTCCTGACCGTGCCGGTCGACGCGCTGCGTAAAGACGACAAGGGCAAGAGCTACGTCTTCTTGCGCAGCGACGGAAAGGCCAAACGCGCCGACGTGGCGCTCGGCTCGCAAAGCGACACCGTCGCCGTGGTCACGTCCGGCCTGCATGCGGGCGACGCCGTGATCGCCGACAAGAACCTCGCACTCGAACCCGATGCGCGCGTAACGGCCGCACCTTCGCCCTCACCCGGCCCGTCGAGCACGCCCGCGCAGTGAGCCGCTTCTTCGCCTACGCGGGCGAAGCGCTCGACGCGATCTGGCGCAACCGGACGCGCTCGCTGCTGACGATGCTGGGCATGATCGTCGGCACGAGTTCGGTGATCGCGGTGCTGGGCATCGGCAGCGCCGCGTCCAACGGCATCGCCGACTCGCTCAACTCGTTCGGCGATCCGGGTTTCATCGTGCAGGTCGATCCGAAGCAAGACGACCCGCTCGCCGCTTCGATTCAATTCCGCGACGCCGCGAGCGTCGCCGAAGCCGCAGGCGGCCTCGTGCAATACGTCTCGCCCAACTATCAGCGCAACTATGCGCTCAAGGCCAACGGCGTCGACTACATCGCGGCGGTCACCAGCGACAACGGCGTGGTGCTGGACACGCTGACCTTGCACGAAGGGCGGCGCATCGGGCCCGCGGACGTGGACGGTGCGACGCGCGTCACGTTGCTGAGCCGCCCGCTGGAACGCCGCTTCTTCGGCGACGACGGCACCGCGCTCGGGCGCCAGATCACGATCGACGGCGAGCGCTTCACCATCATCGGCGTGTTCGACGATCTCAAGGCCGGCATCTTCAACAACGTCGGCGGCTCCGACTTCGTGAACATTCCGTATACGACGTTTCACGAGATGGCGCCGGGACCCGTCGACGCGCTGCAATTCTATATCCGCAAAGGCATCGACCCCGAGCGGGCCAAGGCCGCGGTGATCGACGCGCTGCGCCACCTGCACGGGCCACGGGCCGAGTACGACGTCCAAGACGTGCTCGCGTTCCTCAACACCTTCACCAGCACGATAGCGATCGTCTCGTTCGGCCTGACCGCAATCGGCGGCGTGGCCCTCGTGGTGGCCGGCATCGGCATCATGAACATCATGCTGGTTTCCGTCGCCGAACGCACGCGCGAGATCGGCATCCGCAAGGCGATCGGCGGCAGCCGCAACGACATCGTGGTACAGTTTCTCTTCGAAGCGGTCATCCTCTCGCTCTTGGGCGGAGCGATCGGCACGGCGCTGGGCCTGGGCGTGACCCTGCTCGCATCGAGCGTGGTCTCGAGCTTCGTGGGCCCGGCTTCGGTGCCGCTGCTGCCGATCGTGCTGGTCGCGACGGGCTTTTCCGTGGTGGTCGGCATCTTCTTCGGCGCCTATCCGGCAGTGCGCGCGGGCGGCTTGGATCCGATCGAGGCGCTGCGCTCGTGATCGGTCAGATCGGCCAATTCTTCTCCGAAGCCTTTGCGGTGCTCTACGGCAATCGCATCCGCTCGCTGTTGACCATCCTCGGCTTGATCATCGGCGTCGCGGCGGTCATCGCCATTCAGATTCTCGGCCACGGCATGTCGGGCGCGGTGGGCGGCATCTTGGGCAGCCTCAACGACAAGAGCTTCTTCCTCTTCCCCAACGCGCGCCAGTCGGACGTGACGAAATCGTTCATCAAGATTCGCGATATCGAAGCGGTCAAGCTCGCCGTGCCCAACATCCTCTCGGCCGTGCCCGCGGGCAGCGTGCAGCGGCGCATCTCGGTGGGCCACGCGCACGCGCGTTTAGCGCTCTCGGCCGACTCCGACGTGACCTTCGCCGCCGTGCCCTTGATCTACGGCCGCAACATCTCCAAAGACGACGTCGCGACCTCGGCGCACGTCGCGGTCATCAACGACAACGCCTACCATCGGCTCTTTCCGGCCGGCGGCGATCCCACCGGCACGAGCATTCGCGTGGCCGAACGCCGCTTCGTCGTGATCGGCGTTCAGGGCAAGCCCACCCAGGGCATCATTCCGGTGAGCTTCGGCGGCGACGTGCTCATTCCGTACACCACCTACGAGCACGAATATCTGCGCTCGCGGCCGCTCTTCGCGGCGCGCTTCGTCGTGGCCGACGCGACGCGCATGGCCGATACTGAGAGCGCGGTGCTCGACTACTTCCGCAAGAGCAAGGGCGGCCGCGTCGATTACCAGACCTTCGACCGTAAATCGTTCGCCACGTCGGTCGACGGCATCTTCGGCGTGCTGACCCTCATCGTCGCCTTGATCGGTGCCATCTCGTTGCTGGTGGCGGGCATCGGCATCATGAACATCATGCTGGTCTCGGTCACCGAACGCACGCGCGAGATCGGCGTGCGCAAGGCGATCGGCGCGACCAATTTCCAAGTGCTCGCGCAATTCTTCGTCGAGGCGCTCTTGCTCTCGCTGATCGGTTGCGGCATCGGCTTGGCGATCGGCTTGACCGCCGGCTGGGCCGTCAACCGGTTTGCGCTCGTGGCCATCTCGGGCATCGTGGCACCCATTCCGTGGCTGCAATCGGTCGCGATCGCCGTCGGCTTCGCGACCCTGGTCACGTTGCTGTTCGGCACCTATCCCGCTTTCCGAGCCTCGCGGCTCGATCCGATCGAGGCGCTCCGCTATGAGTGATTCCGCCGGCGTCATCGTCTGTCGCGACGTGACCAAGACCTACAAGAACGGCTCGCTCGAAGTGCAGGCGCTGCGCGGCGTCTCGTTCACCATCGCCGCAGGCGAGTACGTGGCCATCATGGGGCCGTCCGGTTCGGGAAAGTCGACGATGATGAACCTGCTCGGCTGCTTGGACCGGCCGACCTCGGGCACGTACTTGCTCGACGGCATCGACGTAGGAACGCTCGACGACAACGCGCTGGCCGCGATCAGGCTGCGGAAACTGGGCTTCGTCTTCCAGGGCTTCAACCTGCTGGCGCGCACGAGCGCGCTCAAGAACGTGGCCTTGCCGCTGTTCTACGCGGGCGTGCCCGGCCCGAAGCGGCTGGCGGAGGCCGAGCGCCGCCTGACCGAGGTCGGCCTCGGCGACCGCGCCGAACACAAACCGAACGAACTCTCGGGCGGCCAGCAGCAGCGGGTCGCAATCGCCCGGGCACTGGTCAACGACCCCGCGGTGCTCCTGGCCGACGAGCCCACCGGGAACCTCGACTCCCAGACGAGCGAGGAGATCATGACCCTCTTCGCGCGGGTCAACGCCGGCGGCCGCACGATCATCATGGTCACCCACGACCTGGAGGTCGCGCGCAACGCCAAACGGATCATCCGCATGAAAGACGGTGTGATCGTGGCTGACGAGGCAACGCTCGCGGTATACTAGAACTCAGCCGCCCCCCCGATTAGAAATCGGAAAAAGGGTGTGACCCGGCCGGGCTTCCACAGTAATGACGGCGTGACGGAGCCGTTCCGAGCGGCGACTCATCCCCCAAACGCCTAGACCGACAGGAACAGGAATGAAGACATCACGTTTGCTTTCTACAGCCATGGTTGCGCTGGTCGGCGCGATCGTCGGCAGCTTCGCCATGATGCTGTTTGCCAGCACGCACTTCGCGGGCGTCGCGGGCCCGGGCAACACCCCGCCCACGCTGAGCGCCGCGCCCCTGACCAGCGGCGGCAGCGACCAGGACCGGATCATCAGCGCCGTCAAGCGCGTCGCTCCGTCCGTGGTAGCGCTCAACGTCACGGTCAACGGGCAACAGGTCGTGCCCAACGACCCCTTCAGCCAGATGTTCGGGGGCGAAAGCGGCCCCGGCCACGTCCAGAGATTCAAGGCGCGCGCCTCGGGCTCGGGCTTCGTCTGGTCGCGTGACGGTTTGATCGTCACCAACGCCCACGTCATCCGCCCGCCCAACGGCAGCAACGTCTCGAAGATCGAAGTCCTCTTCCAAAACGGCGACCGCGTGCCGGCTCACGTCTACTCGGCCAACATCGGCGCCGACCTGGCGCTGGTCAAGGTCGACGGCTACGCCAAGATGCCCCCGCCGATCGAAGTGGCCGACTCCAATCGGCTGCAGGCCGGCCAGTGGGCGATCGCCATCGGCGAACCCTTCGAGCTCAAGCAAACCGTGACCGTCGGCGTCGTCTCGGGCTTCAACCGCGACGAAACGATCGGTAGCGAAAACGGCGGCTCGCAAGAGTTCAAGGGCCTGCTCCAGACCTCGGCTCCGATCAACCCCGGCAACTCCGGCGGCCCGCTCGTCGACGTCGAAGGCCGCCTGATCGGCGTGAACCAGTCCACCGCCAACCCGCAGGCCGGCGCCCAGGGCATCGGCTTCGCGATCCCGGCCAATACCGTCAAAGAGCAGGTCGCGCTGCTCGAGAAGAATCCCGGCACGCACCAGGGCACCAACATGGGCTACATCGGCGCGTCGCTCGCGACCGTGACCCCGAACCTCCGCGTGCAACTCAACTACCAGGGCAGCGGCGTGGCCGTCATGCAGGTGGTCAGCGGCTCCCCGGCCGACTCGGCCGGCCTCCAGCCGGGCGACGTGATCCAGAAGATCGACGGCAAGGACGTCAACACCGCCGACGACCTCACCAAGGCGATCAAGGGTACGCACCCCGGCCAAACGGTCAACCTCCAAGTCTGGAGCGGCGGGCTCAAGAAGCTCGTCTCGATCAAGACCTCCGAGCGCCCGGCCGACATCGGTTCGGTCGTGCCTCAGCAGCAGATGCCCCAGCAGCAGATGCCCGAGCAACAGCAGCAAGAGCAGCAACAGGAACAGCAGGAGCAGCAGCAGCCCTAACCGGCGGTCGGCGCTCCCGCTCACACTCGGACGCCGCCCGCGAGGTGCGGCGTCCTTCTTTTTGAAACCAACCCACCTGCTTCGCGTATCTTAGGAAGCGAAAATCGTCTCGCGCCGGGACAATTCGGCGCATTCTCGACCACGGTAAGCGGCAAGGCGAAGGCCGGTTCTCCAACCGGCGCCGCGCGTACATCACGCGCGTGCAGATGGTCCCCGAGGTCGGATCAAGAGGGAAAACTTCATGGCTAAAGTGGTCGGAATCGACCTCGGCACGACCAATTCGGTCGTCGCCGTGATGGAGGGCCAGACGCCCACCGTCATCGCAAACTCCGAAGGCAGCCGGACGACGCCGTCCGTGGTGGCCTTCACCAAGACGGGCGAACGGCTCGTCGGACAACTGGCGAAGCGCCAGGCAGTGACCAATCCCGAGCGCACGATCAAGTCGGTCAAGCGCGAGATCGGCACCGATTTCAAGTTCAAGGTCGACGGCAAGGATTACACGCCGCAAGAGATCTCGGCGATGATCCTGCAGAAGCTGGTCAACGACGCATCGACCTATTTGGGCGAGCGCGTAACCAAGGCCGTCATCACCGTTCCCGCCTATTTCGGCGACGCGCAGCGGCAAGCAACGAAGGACGCGGGACGCATCGCGGGCCTCGAAGTNNGCGACGGCGTCTTCGAAGTCAAGTCGACCAACGGCGACCCGCGCCTCGGTGGCGACGATTACGACGAGCGCATCGTGCAGTGGCTGGTCGACCAGTTCCGCCGCGAGCAAGGCATCGATCTGAGCGCCGACAAGCAGGCCATGCAGCGCCTGACCGAAGCGGCCGAAAAGGCGAAGATCGAGCTGAGCACGATCGTGCAGACCAACATCAACCTGCCCTTCAT
>PLFC01000075.1:0-27637 GCA_003136655.1 Vulcanimicrobiota bacterium | reverse complement strand
GAAGTCGTCGCCATCGGCGCCGCGATTCAAGCCGGCGTGCTCGCCGGCGAAGTGCGCGACGTGGTGTTGCTCGACGTGACCCCGCTCTCGCTCGGTTTGGAAACCCTCGGCGGCGTCTCGACGCGTTTGATCGAGCGCAATACGACGATCCCGACGAAGAAGTCGCAGATCTTCACCACCGCCGAAGACGGCCAGACCTCCGTCGACATCAAGGTGCTCCAGGGCGAGCGCGAGATGGCTGCCGATAACGTCAAGCTCGGCGACTTCCGTCTCGAAGGCATCCCGGCCGCACCGCGCGGCGTGCCGCAGATCGAAGTCACCTTCAACATCGACGCCAACGGCATCGTCAATGTGTCGGCCAAAGATCTCGGCACGGGCAAGGAACAGACGATCACGATCACGGCCTCGACCAACCTCTCCAAGGACGAAGTCGATCGCATGGTCCGCGACGCCGAAGCCAAAGCCACCGAAGATCGCGCCAAGAAAGAGGAAGCGGAGGTCCGTAACACCGCTTCGAGCCTGATCTACTCGACCGAGAAATCTCTCAAGGAAGTCGGCGACAAGCTCGAAGGCAGCTCGAAGGCCGACGTCGAGACCGCGCTGACCGAACTCAAGCGCGTCAGCGAAAACGGAACCGCCGCGGAAATCAAGGCCGCCACCGAGACGCTGCAACAGGCTTCGTACAAGATGGCCGAAGCGTTGTATCAGAAGACCGGCGCAGCCTCGGCAAACGGCGCCGCGCCCGGTGCGGACGGCGCGACCAACGGCTCGGCCAACGGTGCCGGCGCACCCGCCGAAGACGTGATCGACGCAGAGTTNNCCCCGTGGAGACTGAAGCTCCCAACACCTCGCCGGCCGGTGAGGCGCCGTTCGACGACGCTTCTGCGGCCGGCGGAAACGACGTCGCGGCGGCCGAACTGGCCGCCGCGAAGGCGCTCGCCGAGGAGCGCTATCGTGACCTGCAATACGCGCGCGCCGAAATCGATAACGTGCGCAAACGGGCCGAGCGCATCGCGGCCGACCGGCTCTCGGCCGGTCGGCGTTCGTTGCTGGGCAAATTTCTGCCGGTGATCGACAACCTGCAGCGTTCGCTCGCGTACGACGACTCCGACGGATTGCGCGGCGGCCTGCAGGCGACGCTCAAAGGTTTCGAGGCCCTGCTCGAAAGCGAACAGGTCCGCGCGATCGAGGTCGTCGGCAAACCGTTCGACCCGCGTTTGGCCGAAGCGATCGCGACCCGCGAAACCAACGACGTCGAAGACGACGTGGTGGTCGAGGAAGCGCAACGCGGCTACTCGCTGGGTGAGGAGCTCCTGCGACCCGCTCTCGTGGTCGTGGCGAAAAAGGTTTGAACTACAAGGACTACTACCAGCTCCTCGGCGTCGATAAGAAAGCTTCGGAAAAAGACATCAAGTCGGCGTACCGCAAGCTCGCGCGCAAGTGGCATCCCGATGCGAATCCGAACGATCCCAAGGGCGCCGAGGAGAAGTTCAAGGAAATCACCGAGGCCTACGAGGTGCTCGGCGACGCGGATAAGCGCAAGAAGTACGACGCGCTCGGCGCCGATTGGCAACGCGTCTCGCAGCAGGCCGAAGCGCAACGGCAGTACCGCAGTTCTCGCGGCAGCGAAGAGTACTACGACGCGAGCGGACAGTTCGGCGGCGCGAGCGGCTTCTCGGATTTCTTCGACCAGTTTTTTTCGGGCGTAGGCCGGCGGCAAACGACGTCGACCTTCGCCCGCAAGGGCGGCGACCTCGAGACGACGATCGATCTGACCCTTTCCGAAGCGTATAACGGCGGCAAGAAATCGGTCGCGCTCGAGATCGAAGACGCGTGTCCGCGCTGCGGCGGCAGCGGCGTACTCAACAACGCCATCTGCCCGCAGTGTCACGGCACGGGCCGCTTCGTGCAATCGAAGCGCTTCGAGGTGACCATTCCCAAGGGCGTGCGCGAAGGCCAACGCATTCGCCTCGCCGGACAGGGTTCGGCGGGCAGCGGGGGCGGACCGAACGGAGATCTCTATCTCGTGGTGGAGTTCAAGAACGGCGACGGCTACGAACGCCGGGGCGACGATCTCTACATGGACTTGCCGGTCAGCATCTATTCGCTCGTGCTCGGCGGGGAGGTGCGCGTACCGACGATGAGCGGTGACTTGACCATGACCATTCCGGCCGAGACGCAGAACAACAAACGCTTGCGTCTCACCGGTAAAGGCATGCCCAAGCCCAAGGGCGGCGGGAGCGGCGACCTGTACGTGCGGCTCGTGGGCATGCTGCCCACGAAGCTCGGCGACAAGGAGCGCAAACTCTTCAAAGACTTGGCCAAGCTCGCCGAAAACGGCTCAGCGAATGCGTAAGCCCGCATAACTGCGGCGCCGCCCGCGTTCGCGTTCGCTCCCTGCCGTCAAGGCGAGCCCGGGACGCAACGGCGCGACGAAGTCTGCATCGATGTCGCTCTCGCGACCGGATGCATCGCGCGCACCGCGCGCCAACAGGTCGACACGCAAGCCCCCGGGGGCTTCGTACGAAAGCCAGGCGACCGCGCGCGAGAGCGACGTTCCGACGTCGCCCGGCTGAACGGTTAGCGACTGTGCGTCGGCGTCGAGCGCGTCGTGCAGGGTCCACGCCCGCAGGCTCAAGCGCGGCGCGATCTGCCACGCGGCGGAGAAACCGACGCCGCCCAGATGCTGTTGCGTCAGGCCCGTCGAGCGTTCGGCAAAGGCGGTCGCACCAGCCTGGAAGCGGCGCAGATCGTCGAATGCGAGGCCCGCCTCTTCGACGGTGCTGCGTTCGAGCACGTATGCGTCGCTCGCGTATTGCGGCAGTTGGTACGGCAGGGGCGCGCGCAGCGCGCTCGAGATGCCCGCGCGCAGGCTCACGTCTGCCCCGAGTCCCGCATTCGCAGTGAGCGACGGCAGCACGACCGTCTCACCGGAGATCGTGTCCGTCGAGGCGGGACGCGCGTCGGAGTGTTGCACGCCGAGGCCCGCCGCGAAGCCCGGGACACCGTCGTGGGCGGCTTCGACGTAGGCCGACTCGGTATCGTACGCGGCGCCGGGCGGTGCGCCGTACGCGTCTCCGTAGCCCGCATTCGCACGGCGTACGAAACCGCCGTACGCGACGCTCAGCCACGCCGGCCGTTCGACGCGAATGCGCGCATCGAGCGCGCTCGCGGCCGTTGCTTCGGGCTGGCCGTAAGCATCCGGCAATTCGTAAGCGGCGTGCGACTCGAGCGCGTCGATCGCGAGATCCGTCACCGCGCGCTGCGAGACTTCGGTATAGACCAAACTCGCCAGCGCGCGCGAGCGTGCGTCGGCGACGTACAGATCGTCCACACTCTGAGAGGCGACGCTCGCCCCGGCGCGTAGCGTGCCGCCGCCCAGCGCGGCGCTTGCGCCGAGGTCGATGCGTTCGCGCAACACGCCGTCGGGGTCACTGCTGCCCGCGAACATGGCTTGAACCGGTCCCGTCTGCAGGCGCTGCGCGAGCGCGAAGCCCCAGCCCGTATCGAACTCGGTCCCGCCGCCCTCGCCGCCGAACGGATCGAGCGCGAAGCTGCCGCCGCCGGCGTAGCTGCCGTACTCGAACGCGCGCGATGCGGGCAGGTACGACACCGCGCCGAGCGACCTGCCCGGATACGCGAATAGGCCGGGATCCGCCGAGGCCGGATCGTACGCCGGCACGCCGCGGTCGAATACGAGGCCGTCGCCCCCGCCGAGGCCGCGGTCCGAGAGCGAAGCTACGAGGCCGCCGCCGGTTTGTGAGGCGACGACGAACGGCGCCAGCGCGACGGCCTGCGCGGGATCGCGATAGGGCAGGGCCGCGAGGTCGGCGCCGTCGGGCGCTCCGCTTTCGAGTGCCGTGAAACGCGTGACCAGCAGAACGACCGCGCCGCCCGCCGGCACGGGCTCGCGCAGCGGCGCGCAGTACACGCACTCGACCTCGACGCTCGCCGCGGCGCCCTCGAGCACGGCCGCGAAGGTGCCGTCGCGCGCGGTCCGGGCCGAACCGACCGCACGGCCTTTCGCGTCACGAACGACGATCCGCGCCGCCGGCACGGCGCCCGTCTGGTCGCGCACGCTGCCGGTAAGCAGCGGAACCGGCTCGAGCGGCTCCGCGGCGCGGGCCGGGTGCGGCGGGACACAGAAGATAGCGACCGTCGCCAGGCCGAGGCCGACGCGGAACCCGAGAGCTTTCAGCACTTCTTCAGGTTTTGGGCGTAAGGAATGAGCGTGCCACCTCGTTGGGTCAAGTTCGCGGCTCCGGTCGCGCTGGTCGTTCTCACCCTCGCGGGTGCGAGCCTCGCCAGAGCCTCGCTCGACGAGCTTGCGGCCGCTCAAACCCTCGCCGCGCCTGCGCCCGACCTTCTCGGACCGATCGATGCCGGCGGCCGAACGGGCTGGGACTGCGCGCCCGAACGCGCGGCGCGTTCGGCCCGCGTGCGCGAAGCCCAGCTTCCGGACGAGACCGGACGCTGAGCCCGGTGCGGCGCCTCATCGTGCCGGCGCTCGGGCTGCTGCTGGCCTGCGCGCCCCCGGCCGCCGTCGCACAACCGTATCCCGCCGGATCGCCCGTGCCGCGCACCACCGACCCCACGCGTCTGCTGGCCGACGCGCACCGGCGCGAGGCCGTCGAGCGCGTGCGCTTGGCCTTCGCGGCCGAGTTACGCGGCGAATGGACGCGGGCCCAAGCCGAACTGGAGCGGGCACTGGCGCTGCAACCCCGGGAGCCGCTGCAATCGACGGCGCGTTACGACCTCGGCTTGGCCCAGGCGCAACTCGGCCGGCTCGACGACGCGCGCGCCTCGTTCGCGCAGGCGGTTGCGGACGACGGCGACTTCATCGCGGCCCGCGTCAACCTGGTCGCAATCGATTTGATGCGCAACGATCTCGCCGCCGCGCGCCGCGATGCCGATCAACTCCTGGCGCGCGCGCCCGACTCGGCCCGCGCGCTCTACGACCGCGGCGTCACCGCGCTGCGCGCGGGCGACGCCCCGACCGCCTTGCACGATTTCGGCGCGCTACTCGCGCGCGATCCGGCGTACGCCACCGGTCGCTATCAATTGGCCTTGGCCGAAATGAAGGCCGCGCGTTACGACGACGCCGAGCGCGACCTCCGAACCGCGCTCGCGCTCGCACCGGCCTATGCGCGCGCGCGGTTCGCGCTGGGCGCAGTATTGCTCCACGCGGGCAAACGCGCCGAAGCACGCGAGAGCTTCGCGCGTTGCGCGGCCGACGCGCGCGAACCGGCGCTGAAGGCGCTCGCGACGTCGTTCGAACAGGAAGCGAATTGATGCGCGTTTTGTTGGTCGAGGACGATCCGGCGATCTCGGCGGCGATCGGCAAGATGCTCGAGCGCCAACGGTTCGCCGTCGAAGCCGTCAACGACGGCGAGCGCGGCTTGGAACACATTTTGCGCGGCACCTACGACCTGGCCATCGTCGACGTGATGTTGCCCGGACGCGACGGCTTCTCGCTCTGCCGTTCGGCGCGCGGCGAGGGCGTGACCACACCCATCCTGGTGCTCACCGCGCGCGACGCGGTCGAGGATCGCATTCGCGGACTCGATGCGGGCGCGGACGATTACGTCGTCAAGCCTTTCGACGAACACGAACTCGCCGCGCGCGTGCGGGCCCTCGTGCGCCGCGCGGACCGGCCGCTCCAGACCAGCCTCAGCGTCGGCACGCTCTCGATCGACCCGGCGTCCCGCACGGCCGGCGTCGCCGACCGTCCGCTCGACCTCGGCGCCACGGAATTTCGCCTTTTGGAACTGCTCGCGCGCAATCGCGGGATCACGCTCTCGCGAGCGCAAATCCTGGAGAAGATTTGGGACTACGACTTCCAAGGTTCGAGCAATATCGTCGACGTGTACGTGAGTCAGCTCCGCCGCAAGCTGAAGGCGGCCGGGACGAACGCGCGCATAACGACGGTCTGGGGGATCGGGTACAAACTCGTCGCGGACACGCCGAAGCACGCGCCGTCCGGCGCCTGACGGCGGCCTACCTCGCGATCTTCGCGAGCACGATCGCCGCGCTGAGCGTGCTGGCCTTCTTCTTCGTCGACGCGGCCTATCGCGACGCGTACGAGCCGGCCTTGGGCACCGCGGCCGGCAACGCCGCGATCGTGCACTTCCGGCGCGGCGTCGCGGGCACGCTCGTGGTCTGCGACGCGCTCCTGATCCTGGCCGTCGGCGTCGCCTCGTACGCGCTGGCGCGCGCCGCGGTGCGGCCGTTGACGGCCGCCCGCGAACGCGAAGCGCGCTTCGCCGCCGACGCGGCGCACGAACTGCGCACGCCGCTGGCCGCAATTGCGAGCGTCGCGCAGGCGGCGCGCGAGGGCACGCCCGCCGAACGCGCTGAAGCGCTCGAAACGATCGCGGCGCGCGCGCTACGCGCGGGCGCATTGCTCGGCGATCTGCTGACGCTCGCGCGCCGCAGCGACGCCGAGGTGCTCCACCTGGAACCGGTCGATCTCGCCGGCGTCGCGGCGCGCGTCGCGCGCGAAGCCCAGACCGGGTCGATCGCGCTCGACCTGCAGTTACGCGGTGCGATCGTCGACGGCGACGAGCGCCGCCTGGAACAACTCGTGCGCAACCTGCTGGCCAACGCACTCCGCCACGCCCGCTCCCGGGTGACCCTGAGCGTAGCGCCGGAGGAAGGCTCGGCCCGTCTCGAGATCGAGGACGACGGCCCCGGCGTCCCGCCGGAGCTCGTCGCACGGCTCTTCCAGCGCTTCGCCAAAGGCGCCGGCTCCGAGGGCAGCGGCCTCGGCCTTGCAATCTGTCGCTGGGTCGCCCACGCCCACGGCGGCGAGGTCGACTACGACGGCGGCTCGCGGTTTCGCGCATTCATCCCGCTCGGCAGCTACGCTTCGGCAACCGAAGACGGCCGCGCGGGGTCCGACTGAACGATGATGGGCGGCGGGCCTCCGGTCCACTTGATGTGGTCGAGCCAATTCAATCCGGACAAACCGAAGGTGCGGGGCAAGATTCCCTGGCGCCGCACCGGCGCGTTCTTCCTACCCTATTGGCGGCAGGAAGCGATGGTGTTGCTCTGCATCCTCTTGGGCACGACGCTCGGCCTCGCGCCGCCGCTCTTCACGAAAAATCTCATCGACTCGGCGCTCGCGCGTCACGACCTGCACCTGCTCTGGTTCGACGTCGGCGGCATGGTGCTCGCAGCCTTGATCGCGGCGCTGCTCGGCGTCTATCAAGGCTATTTGAATTCGGTCGTGGGCGAAGGCATCATGCGCGACATCAGGACGAGCTTGGTCTCGCATCTGCACGGCTTGCCCATCTCGTTTTTCACCAACACGAAGACCGGCGAGATCATGAACCGCGTCTCGAGCGACGTCGACAACATCGACAGCGTCGTCACCGGAACCCTGGTCACGATCGTGACCAACGTGGCCACGATTGCGACCACGATCGTGACCATGTTCGTTCTCGACTGGCGGCTCTCGCTGATCGCGCTGGCCGTCGTGCCGCTGATGATCCTGCCGCTCTCGCCCGTGGGCCGGCGCATGTACGAAGTGCGCAAGGAGACGCGCAAGAAGCGCGACGAGATCGAGAGCATGACCCAAGAGACGCTTTCCATCTCGGGCATCACGCTGATCAAATCGTTCGTGCGCGAGAAGTTCGAAGCGGCGCGCTTCCGCAAGACCAGCACCGATTTGATGGGCTTGGAAATTCGCCTCGCGATGGTCGGCCGCTGGTTCATGGCCGCGATCGCGGCGATGGTCATCGTCGGCCCGGCGATCGTCTGGCTCGGCGGCGGCTATCTCACGATCTATTCGGGCATGACCGTCGGTACGATCGTGGCCTTCGTCGCGCTGCTCGGCCGGCTCTACGGGCCCGCGTCCACACTTGCGGGCGTTCAGGTGCAGATCGTCAGCGCGCTCGCCGTCTTCGAACGCATCTTCGAATACCTCGACATGAAGCCCGAGGGCTTGACGCTCGCGGAAAGCGCAAAGGGCAACGCCACACCGGCCGACGTGCGCGGCGAGATCCGCTTCGACGACGTGCACTTTTCGTACATCCCCGAGCGGGCGGCACTCGACGGCATCAGCTTCCGCATCGAGCCGGGTCAGATGGCGGCCTTCGTCGGACCCTCGGGCGCGGGCAAGACCACGATCACCCAACTCGTGCCGCGCTTCTACGATCCGCAGAGCGGCCGCGTGCTGCTCGACGGCCGCGACCTGCGCGAACTCGACCTGCAGTGGCTGCGCTCGAACATCGGCATCGTCACGCAAGAGACGTACCTCTTTCACGATACGATCGCGGCCAATCTGCTCTACGGCCGTACCGACGCGACGCAGGCCCAACTCGAAGCCGCGGCGCGCGCGGCCAACATTCACGACTTCATCGCCTCGCTGCCCGAGGGCTACGCGACGATCGTCGGCGAGCGCGGACACAAACTCTCCGGCGGCGAGCGCCAGCGCCTGGCCATCGCGCGCGTGCTGTTGAAAGATCCGAAGATCCTGATTCTCGACGAGGCCACGAGCGCACTCGATTCCGAAAACGAGGCGCTCATTCAGGAAGCCTTCGTGCCGCTGATGCGCGGCCGCACGAGCCTGGTCATCGCGCATAGGCTCTCGACGATCGTCGCAGCCGACGTGATCTTCGTGGTCGAGGCGGGCAAGATCGCCGAGAGCGGCACGCACACCGAGTTACTGGCCCGCGGCGGCACCTACGCCCGGCTCTACCACACGCAGTTCGAACGCGGCGCCGTGGGCGCAATCACATAAAACGCACGGCGCAAAAGACCTAACGAGCCAACTCTAAAGGCCTAGAGCGCACCGGGGGAGCCTACTCGGATTCCCGGGTAAGTTCGTGTGCAACCGCTCCGTTGCCGCCGAGGTCTGCAGCCTGAACTCGAGAACGCACGACCCGGTCTTGAGGGTCGAGGGCCTGATGAAGCGCTTCGACGGACGGCCCGCCGTGGACGACGTGACGTTCGACGTGCCCGCGGGCTCGGTGCTCGGCCTGCTCGGACCCAACGGCGCGGGCAAGACGACGACGTTTCTCTGTTTGAGCGGACTGCTGCGGCCCGACGGCGGAACGATCGCCTTCGGCGAGCGCACCTTGGGACCCGAGCGCGGCCGGACGATCTCGCTCATTCCCGAGACGCCGGAGTGCTTTCCGATGCTCACGGTGTGGGAACACCTGCTCTTTGTGGCGCGCAGCGTCGATCTGCCCAACGGCTGGCAGCAGCGCGGCGCGGCGCTGCTGGAGCGCTTCGGACTCGGCGAAGTGCGCGACGTTTTGGGCCGTTCGCTTTCCAAAGGCATGCGCCAGAAGACGCTGATCGCGGCGACCGTGCTCGCGGGCGCGCCGGTGTTGCTCTTCGACGAACCGATGATCGGGCTCGACCCGCGCGCGCAGCGCGAGTTGCGCGAACTGATCCGCACGCTGGCCGGCGAGGGTCGCGCGGTGCTGTTGAGCACGCACCAGATCGAGACCGCGGAAGCCCTCTGCGATCGCGTCTCGATCATGAAGGCGGGCCGCACGATCGCCGGCGGCGCGCCCGGCGATTTGCGCGGGGCGGCCGGCGAACGTTCGCTCGAAGAAGCCTTCCTCGAAATCACGGCCTGAATGCGCGCGCTGCTCGAACTCGAGCTGCGCTACGCGCTCAACGGTTTGCGCGTGCTCTTGCGCTCGCCGGGACGGCTCGCGATTTGGATTCCCTATCTCGTGCTGGTGGTGGGGCTCGGCGGCTGGCGGCTGGCCACGCCGCACGCGGCCGGCGGCTTCTCGGGCGGCGGCGGTCAGGAATTCTTTGCGACCCTGTGCGGCGGAGCGTTTCTGGCCACGCTCGGTTTCGCGATCGCACGTCACGCATCCGGACGGATCGTGGCGTTCCGCTGCAATGCCGAGGCGTTGCTGTGCATCGATGCGGGCATCTCGCCCGGGATGCTCGCTGCGTGGCTGCAAGGCCGCAAGGTCGTCGGCGCGGTGGTGCGTTGGGGTTCGACGTTGGTGCTCTACGCGGGCATCTTCGCGCCGGCGAGCGCCACGCCGCAAGCGCTCGCGCGCACCATAGCCGCGGGCCTGGCGGTCGCGTTGCTGCTCGCAACGCTCGAAATCCCGGCGTTTCTCGCCGGGCGAAGCCGCTTCGGCAACTCGCTGGTGGTCGCCGGTTGGGCGGTATGCGTGATCGGCTCGCTGCAAGCTCTGGCCGGGGTTGCCGGACTCTGCGGCGAGCCCGCGACGGCGGAACGCATTCTCTACGCGTTCGGCTTCGATAGCGGCGATGCGGTGCGCTCGATCCTCGGCGGTCACGCGGCGTTCTTGGCTTTTGCGGCACTGCCCATCGTGCCCACCGCCGCGCTCGCGTTGATGGGCCGCAACGCGGTCTCGGAACTCTTCGAAGGCACGATCCATCGCCCCGTGAGGTTCAAGCGGCGCCCGGCGCGCGAAACGAACTACGTGGTCACCGCGGAAAACGCGCAGGTGCCGGCCGGGCTCGGCGTGTTGCTCTGGAAAGATTGGATCAGCCTCAAACGCAGCGGCGGATTACCGCGCATGGCCGGAGCGTTCGCGGTGTGGGCCGCCTTCGGCGCGGTGATCGCCTCGGCGCTGTCGCCGGGACGCGACGAGAACGTCGCGCTGGGTTTGATCGCGCTCGCGATCTTGATCGTGGCGCTCGTGCCGGTGGCCTTGACCTCGGGCATCACCGAAGATCTCGGCAGCCCGCTGTGGTGGCTTCCGCCGGGCACGATGATCAAGCGCCTCTCGGCCTGGACGTTCGCGCGCGGCTGGCCGGGCGGGCTCGCGCTCTCGGGCCTGCCCATGGCCCTGGGCATTGCCTCGGGCAAACCGGCGCTCGCGCTGCTGGGACCGCCGGGCGCGCTGCTGCTCTGGTGGTCGATGAATGCGCTCTCGCTCGCGCTCTACGCTGCATTCCCGGGACCGTTCGATCTGCGCGGGCCGCAAGGGCTCGTGCGCATGGTCGCCGGCGTCGCGTATCTCTATCCGCCGCTGATCGCGTGCAACGCGCAACTCGACAACCCGCTCGCCGGCGCGAGCGCGGCTGCGGTCATCCTCGGGTTACAAGGCTATCTCGCGCTGGGCTTCGCGGCCCGCCGCTTCGCGCGCGGCGGCGTGGCCGTCGCGCGCGCCGACGAATCGGGATAGCGGGCTAGAACTCGATCGGCGCGGCCGTGGCTTTGCGCACGTCCTCGAGGGTAACGCCCGGCGCGCATTCGCGTAGTTCCAAGCCGCGCGCGGTCACGTCGAGCACGGCCATGTCGGTGATGATGCGATGCACGACGCGCGCTCCGGTGAGCGGCAGCGTGCACTGCTCGAGTATCTTTGGCGAGCCGTCTTTGGCCACGTGTTCCATCATCACGATGACGTGCTTCGCGCCGTGCACGAGGTCCATCGCGCCGCCCATGCCCTTGACCATCTTGCCCGGGATGATCCAATTGGCCAGGTCGCCGTGTTGCGAGACCTGCATGGCTCCGAGGATCGCGACGTCGATGTGACCGCCGCGAATCATGCCGAACGAGACGGCCGAATCGAAGTACGACGCGCCGGGCAGCACCGTCACCGTTTCCTTGCCCGCGTTGATGAGATCGGGATCTTCCTCACCCTCGTGCGGATACGGTCCCAGGCCCAAGATGCCGTTCTCGCTCTGCAGCACCACGTGCACGCCCGGCGGCAAATAGTTGGGCACGAGCGTGGGCAAACCGATGCCCAGGTTGATGTATTCGCCGTCGGTCAATTCGCGCGCGACGCGTTGGGCCAATTGTTCGCGAGTCAGAGCCATCGCCTCACGCCCCCCGTTTGCGCGTGGTGACGCGCTCGATGCGTTTGCCGCCGCTGCCGACGGCGACGACCTTTTGCACGAAGATGCCCGGCGTGTGCACGCGTTCGGGATCGATTTCGCCCGGTTCCACGAGCAGTTCCACCTCGGCGATCGTGATGCGCCCGGCCATCGCGCAGAGCGGATTGAAGTTGCGCGTGGCCTTGTGATAGATGAGGTTGCCGTGCCGGTCGCCCACGCTCGCGCGCACGAGCGCATAATCGCACACGATGCCCGTTTCGAGCACGTACGCGCGCTCGCCGAAGGTGCGCGTCTCCTTCTGCGGTGAGGCGAGCGCCACCGAGCCGTCGGCGTTGTAGCGCCAGGGCAGTCCGCCGTCGGCCACGGGCGTGCCGACGCCGGCGGGCGTGTAAAACGCCGGAATGCCGCTCCCGCCCGCGCGAAGTCGTTCGGCCAGCGTGCCCTGCGGCACGAGCTCCACTTCCAATTCGCCGGAGAGATACTGCCGCTCGAACTCCTTGTTCTCGCCGACGTACGACCCGGTCGTGCGCCGGATGCGCTTCGCGTCCAACAGCGCGCCCAAGCCCCAGCCGTCGACGCCGCAATTGTTCGAAACGGTCTCGAGGTCGCTCGCACCCTGCTCCAGCAACGCGGCGATCAAATTCTGGGGAATGCCGTTGAGTCCGAAGCCGCCCACGGCGAGCGAGGCGCCGTCGGGAATATCGGCCACCGCCTCAGCCGCGGAAGCAACCGTTTTGTCCATCCCGTCTAACATCTGCGCCGCCGGAGTCAAACCCTCCGCCGACCGGAAGACCGGCAGGGCACCGCGAAATACGCAGGGCCGTCCAACGGCGCAACCTCACAACGGAGTCGACAAACATGGCAGTCATCACGCCGCCCAGCGCAGCCGCCGAAGAAGAGGCGATGATCCTCCAGGTCGTGCGCGATCTGGTCGCTGAAAAGGTCGCACCGCGCGCCGCCGAGATCGATGCGAAGGGCGAGTTCCCGTGGGACATCCAGAAACTGTTCGCGGAGAACGACTTGCTGGGCATCCCCTTCCCCGCGGAGTACGGCGGGCTGGGCGGCTCGTTCCTGACGTACGTCAAGGTCGTCGAGGAGATCTCCAAAGCGTGCGCATCCAGCGCGCTGATCGTCGCGGTGCAAGAACTCGGCGCCTTGCCGATCATCATCGCCGGCAATCACGAGCAGAAACAAAAATACATCCCCAAGCTCGCCTCGGGCGAGTGGACCGCGGCTTACGCATTGACCGAACCGTCGAGCGGTTCCGATGCGGGCACGATGCGCGTTCGCGCCGAGCGCAAGGGCGACAAGTACGTCATCAACGGCAATAAGATCTGGATCACGCACGGCGGCGTGGCCGACGTCATCGTCGTCTTCGCGGTCACCGATCCGAGCAAAGGGCCAAACGGTGTCAGCGCGTTCATCGTAGAGAAAGACTTCCCGGGCTTCAAGGTCGGCAAGCTCGAGAAAAAGATGGGCATCCGCGGATCCCCGACGGTCGAGCTGATCTTCGATAACTGCGAGGTACCCGTCGAGAACCTGCTCGGCGAAGAAGGCACGGGCTTTAAGACCGCGATGAAGGTGCTCGATAAGTCACGCCCCGGCATCGCCGCGCAGGCCGTGGGCATCGCCCAAGGCGCGCTCGATTATGCCGCGGCGTACGCACGAGAGCGCATCGCCTTCGGCAAGCCGATCGGGCAACAGCAGGGCATCCAATTCATGCTCGCCGACATGAAGGTGGAGGTCGAAGCCTCGCGCCTCTTGCTCTATGAAGCGGCGCGCAAGTGCGACGAGGGCTCGGCGGACCTAACGCTTTATGCGGCCTTGGCTAAACTCAAGGCGGGCGATACCGCGATGAAGGTGACCGTCGACGCGGTCCAGATCTTGGGCGGCTTCGGTTACTCGGTAGAGTATCCGGTCGAACGAATGATGCGCGACGCGAAGATCACGCAGATCTACGAGGGCACGCAGCAGATTCAGCGACTGGTCATCGCGCGCACGCTGGTCGGCAAATGGAAGCCGCCCGCAACCGACGGCAGGTAAGTAGCCGGCGCTCGAAACAATACAACACCGCGCTTCGTTTTACGGAGCGCGGCGGTTTTCGTTTACCAACGAAGCCGGCGCATCCGGTGCCGAGAGGAGGTGTACACATTGAAGAAAATTTTCGCATCGCTCGTTGCGTCGGCGTTCCTGATGGGCGCTCCGGCCATCGCCGCGACCACGGCCAAGTCGGCCGTTCACATGCAGAAGACTGCCGCTAAGGCGTCTCCCGCTCCCAAAGCCAAGGCCACTTCCGCAGCCAAAGCCAAGGCGACTCCGGCTGCAAAGAAGGCGGCCGCTCCGAAGCCGAAGGCCACGTCCAAGATGTAACGTCTTCACTTCATACGTCATTCGATCCGAGGCGCGGGCGGCTGCTCGCGCCTCTTCTTTTGCTGAGCCCGCCGCGCTCCAGAAGGCCGTAGGGCCCTATCCTACGGGCTGCCTAGCCGCCGAGGCTGATCGAACTGCGTCCCAAGAGTGCCGGAATATAGTGGCCCGCAACGTACGAGATGCCGAAGACGCCGGCGCCGAAGGCGACGATTTCCAGACCCTTGAGCACCGGGTTGCGGCCCGCGAGCCTGCCCGCAAACGCACCGATCGTAAACAGCGCGACGGCCGCGAGCACGAAGCCGACCACGATGGCTGCGGCGTGATCGATCGGAAAGAGATAAGGCACCACCGGCAGCGCGGCGCCCACGGCAAACGACGCGCCCATCGCGAGCGCCGAACCGAGGCTGCCGCCTTCGGCCTCGCGCAAATCGATGCCGAACTCGTCGCGCACCATCTCGTGCAGCCAGATATCGGGATTCTTGGCCAAGCGCGCGACGATGATCTGCGCTTCCTCATCGGTGAAGCCTTTGAGCCGGTAATAAGCCAGTTGTTCGGCGTACTCTTCGTCCGGCGTTTCGACCATTTCGCGCCGCTCGAAGGCGATCGCGTTGCTGACGACCTCGCGCTCCGCTTTGCCGCCGAGGTACTCGCCGACGCCCATCGAGATCGCGCCGACCAGCAGTGACAAAAACCCGGTCAGCAAAATCGTCGGCCGGTCGTTGGTCGCGCCGCCGAGGCCGCTCACGATGCCCAGCGTGGTCAGCACGCCGTCCTGCGCGCCGAAAACCACTTCGCGGATGCGGCGTTGCCGCTCCAGCCGCTGCCGCTCGGGCGTGTCCGGGATGCGCGCCGCGTGCCGGCCCTTGGTCGCAACGTCGACCAGCCGGTTATCGACGTCGATCGCGAGCGAATTGCGCTGTTCGGACATCAGAGAACGCCCTTCGGAAGGTCGCCCGGCAGCCCTTCCGCCGCGCATGTGGAACTTTTCACCAAATGGACGAACCCGAGAACCCCAACCCGATCGTCGCGATGGCCATGCGCATCAGAAACCGCAAGGAGATCGAGAGCGCGATCGACTCGATGCCCGGCGCCGCTGCGCCAGAACCGGAAGCCGATGCGGCGGCCGGTCTCGAAGCCTTCGCCGCGGCTTTGCAGATAGCGACGAAACGGCTCAATTCGATCTTGGGGAAGAACGGCGTCACCTACGTGCGGTTGGAACGGCCCCTGCGTTTACGCGTGCGTTTCGGAGCGAAGCGCATCAGCCTCGATTTGGACGCCGCGCGGCAGTTGATCGTCGTGCGCGGGGAAGGCCTCGATGGGGAATATCAATTCGATCCCGGCGCGGCCATGCCGGCCTTGATCAATCTTTCGCTGCTCTCCACCGAAGCCGGTTACGGTGAGCCGCTGACGGCCTCGGGCGTGCTCAAGACGATCGCCCGCGACGCGGAGTTGCCCCGGCCCGCGCACTTGGACGGGCCCGGGCCGCTGTCTTTTTGACGCCGGCGGCCGACGCGCCGACCGCGGCCGCGACCAGCTTGACGCTCGGGCACAGCGGCGCGACCGGGCAGACGCCGCAGTGCGGCACGGGTGCTTTGCAGATCGCGCGTCCGTGCAGAATCAGCCAATGGTGGGCGTGACGCAGTTTATCGGCCGGCACGAGTTTGACCACGTCGTCCTCGACCTGCCGCGGCGTCTTGCCCAGCGTCAAACCCAGCCGGTGCGAGACCCTGAAAACGTGCGTGTCGACGGCGAACGCGGCTTCGTCGAAGGCGACCGAGAGCACGACGTTGGCCGTCTTCCGGCCCACGCCGGGCAACGCTTCGAGGGCGTCGCGGTCGTCGGGCACGTTGCCGTCGTGACGTTCCACCAAACCCCGCGCCGCGGCGATGATGTTCTTGGCCTTCATGCGGAAGAATCCGCAGGATTTGATGATTCGCTCGACGTCCGCTTGGTCGGCGGCGGCCAGCGCCTGCGGCGTGGGATAGGCGGCGAAGAGGCCGGGCGTCGTCAGGTTGACGCGCGCGTCGGTACACTGCGCGCTGAGGATGACCGCGATCAACAGGGTGAAGGGCGAATCGTAGTCGAGCGCGGTGACCGCGTTGGGATACGCCGCTTCGAGCACGGCCAACTCGCGCAGGGCTAGCGCCCGCGCAACCTTTTTCTTCGGAAACGGAATCGAAACGGCCACATGCCGTTCTTCAAGACCAAGGACCCGACGGTCCCGCCGGGCCAGACCCTCACCGACGGCTTTCCGGTATTGCACGTCGGCGACGTCCCGCGTTTCGATCCGGCCACGTGGCGCTTGCGCCTCTACGGCCTCGTCGAGACGCCCTTCGAACTGACCTTCGACGAATTGCGCGCGCTGCCCAGCACCGAATGGCGCGGCGACATCCACTGCGTGACCCGTTGGACGAAACAGAAGACGCAGTGGCGCGGCGTACTCTTCCGCTCGCTGGTGGAACGCGCCAAACCGAAGTCGAGCGTCACCCACGTCGTGCAGCACGCCGACAACGATTACACGACCAATCTCCCGCTCGAGGCGATGCTCGGCGACGATTGCCTGGTCGCCTACGAATTCGACGGACAGGCGCTCGAACCGATCCATGGCGGTCCGGTGCGGATGCTGGTTCCCAAGCTCTATTTTTGGAAGTCCGCAAAGTGGATCAAGGGCATCGAATTCCTCGATCACGACCAGAAGGGCTTCTGGGAAGTTCGCGGTTACAACAACGATGCCGATCCCTGGAAGGAAGAGCGCTACAGCGATCTGCCCTCGTGGTTCGGCTAGCCGACGAAGCCGCCTATGCCGCTGACGATGCCCAACAGGGATCCGAGCAGCACCGCAACGCCCAGTTCGGCGAGCACGTACACCAGCAATACCGTTAGCGTAAACGCCGCGCCCTTACCGGGCGCGACGCGCATGTCGGGCGCGGCGCCCAGATAGAGCACGTAGATGCTGTAGAGCATCAACGCGAGGAGCAACGGCGGCCCGGCGTACGGGACGACCACCAGCACCGAGCCGAGCCAGCGCGGCGTCGAAGCATAGCTGACCCATTTGAAGGCGGCAACGGAATCCTTCGCGCCGCCGAAGGCCTTGACCAGCGCGTCGGCCACGAACGCGATCACGAAAATGTTGACGATTTCGAACGAAAACTGCAGCACCGCGGAGAGGACGCCGGTGCCGACCGAGTCGCCGTGCGTCGCGACGAAGCCGATCGTGAAGACCGGCCCGAGCGCGGCCAACGGCACGACGTAGCCGAGCAGAATAGCCCGCCGCGACGTGGGTTCCGCGGCGATGACCGGCCACTCCCGCGAGGGACGGACGATCATCGCCACGGCACGTTGGATCAGCGGGTGGCGGCTCCGGTCGCCACGCCCGCACCGATGAAGAACAGCCCGAGCAGGATGCCCAACAGGAACGTGATGATAGCGATCGCGACGATGTAGGCCACGATCACGACGATCGTAAAGCCGAGTGCCTTTTCCTGAGGTATTCGTTCGACCGGCACCGTGCCCAAATAGAGCGTGTAGAGACTATAGAGCGACGCGACCAGCAAGATCAACGATCCGAAGACCGGAATGATCTCGAAAATACCGGCGACCCAGCGCGCCGTCGATGCGTACGCAACCCACTTGAAGGCCGAGACGAAATCTTTGGTGCCGCCGAACGAAGGCGCCAGGGTGTCCGCTATGAACGCCACCACGAAGAGCGCGAGAAGTTCTAAGAAGAACTCGAGCACTGCGGCTGCGATCGCGTAGAGTATGCCCTGGTGTCCGAAAATTAGAACCCCGGCCAGGCTGAAGACTGGCCCGATGATGGCTAGCGGAACGACGTAGCCCCGCAATATGCTGGTCGTCGTGCCCGGCTCGGCAGCAACGATCGGCCACTCTTGGGCAGGTTGGGCGATCATCGCCCGTGCGCGGTCGGCAAGTGCCAAAGCAAGCCTCGTTTCCAAGAAGGAGGGTGTAAGGGTTGGTTAGCTACCTTTCGAGCAGGATATCCTTCCGAAATTTGACTCAACTAGTCGCTAAGGCGTATGCCGGCGGTCGTAGCGATCAACCCGTCGCGGTGCAACGCCTCGATCGCCCGCGCCACCGCGCCGGGGGCATGGGCGCCGAGCAGTGGCGCCAACCTCGTCTCGAGATCGAGGAGAGAGATCGCTTCGCCGGGACCCAGACCACGCAGTTCGTCCAACACGCGGCCGCGGACGTAGCGCGTCGTGGCCTCGAAGGGCAGCCGCTGTTGTGGGCCGCCCGCGGATTTGCGGGCGCGCGTGCCCGCGGCGAGCGCGACCGGATCGAGCGGCGCGGCCGCGCACTCTTCGCGCAACGGACAGACCAGGCACTTCGCCGCGCGCGCTCCGCAGATGGTCGCGCCCAGATCCATCAACGCGGAGTTGAAGGCGAAACCGGCGCCCGCGGGCACCGCCGCCTGCGCCAGTGCATCCAACTCGCGTTCGTTCGCGCGCGGCGGATGTTCGAAGCCGAGGGCCGTGCGATGCACGATGCGCCGGACGTTTACGTCGAAGGCGACGACGTCGGCGTCGAAGGCGAAGGCCAGCACCGCGCGCGCCGTGTACGCGCCGATGCCGGGCAAGGCGCGCAAAGCCGCCTCGTCGCGCGGCAAATTTCCGCCGTGATCCGCGCAAACCGCACGTGCGAGCTTGTGCAAGCGCAGGGCGCGCGAATTGTAACCCAAGCCGCGCCAGGCGCGGATGACGTCGGCCTGCGAGGCTTCGGCCAAGGCCTCGAACGATGGGAAGCGCGCGATGAAACGCTCGAATGCGGGCACGACGCGGTCCACCTGCGTCTGCTGCAGCATGAACTCGCTGACCAGGACGCGATAGGGCGAACGGTCGGTGCGCCAGGGCAGATGCGCGCGGCCGCGCTGCGCGAACCAGGCGAGCAACGCCGGGACGTTCAGCGCGACGACACCTGCGCGATCGCCTTGCCGACCCGCCGGATGCCTTCGACCATGCGCGGCCGGTCCACGGTCGTAATCGCGAGCCGGAAGTTGTGGTCGCCGCCCGACGCGGCGAAGAACGCTTCGCCGAAGAGGAACGACGCGCCGTTGCGCTCGGCCGCATCGAGCAGCACGCGCGCACGCATCTCGCGCGGCGCCGTCGCCCACAGGTAGAAGCCGCCCGCGCCGTTGGCCAGGCGTATCGTCTTGGGCCAGTGTTCCGCAATCGCGGCGCGGGCCAAGGCCCGGCGCTCGGTCAGTTCCTCGCGCAGCCGCACGACGTGTTCGTCGTAGGCATGCTCGAGATAGTCGACGACGCTGGCCTGCACGTAGAGGCTCGTAGCCATGTCGAGCGACTGTTTGCGCAACAGCAAGCGCTCGTAGATGGTGCGCGGCGCGGTCAGCCAACCCAGCCGCAGCGACGGCGCGATCGTCTTGGAGAACGTGCTGAGATACACCACGTAGTCGGGCGAGAACGCGACCAGCGGCGGCGCGGGCGATTCGGCCAACTCGCCGTACGGATCGTCTTCCACGATCGGCACGCGCGCGCGCCGCGCGAGCGTGACCAGCCGCTCGCGCCGGTCGGCATTCATCGTGACGCCGGTCGGATTGTGCAACGACGGCATCGTGTAGATGAACCGCGGCCGGCGCGTGCGCAGAATCGCCTCGACGTGGTCGACGCGCATGCCGTCGTCGTCGACGGCGACGGGAATCGCGCGCAAGCCCGCAATCTGGAAGATCTGCAGCGCGCCGGGATAGGTCGGCTGCTCGACGATGATCTCGTCGCCCGGTTCGGCCAACGATTGCGCCACGAGCGCAATGCCCTGCGTCGAACCGGTCAGGGCCAAGACTTCGCGCGCCTGCATCGCGCAACCGCGCGCGCGCATGCGCGCCGCGATCGCCTCGCGCAGCGGCGCGTGCCCTTCGGAGTCGCCGTAACTGAGCACGTAGTTCGGATCGCCCGCCACGCGTTCGAAAGAGCGCGATAATTCGACCAGGGGCGAGGGCTCGACCGGCGGGACG
This sequence comes from Vulcanimicrobiota bacterium, assembly GCA_003136655.1. Taxonomy (GTDB): domain Bacteria; phylum Vulcanimicrobiota; class Vulcanimicrobiia; order Vulcanimicrobiales; family Vulcanimicrobiaceae; genus Hesperobacter; species Hesperobacter lustricola. Next base: position 7,500 of record PLFC01000075.1, on the reverse strand, counting down.
CCTTGCACGAACGAGATGCGGTCGCCGCTCTGCGCGGCGGCGAGTTCGCCCAGCACCTGCGGAAACGATCCGACGCGCCACGGCGGCAGCGTGATCCACCAAGGCACGTCGCCGGAGCGGGGCTGGCCGCCGGCGGCGCTGCGCGAAACGCGCGAGCCCGACCCGACCCGCTGCTCGATCAGGCCGTCGGCCGCGAGTTCGCGGTAGGCGTGCACGACCGTGCTGCGGTTGACGCCCAGCCGTCCGGCCAGGGCGCGCTCGGGCGGCAACCGCGCCGCTTCCGGCAACTTCCCGGCGAGAATGGCCTCGCGCAATTCCTCGTAGATCTGCTGGTAGATCGGGACGATGCTGTCCCGGTCTACGGTAGGCAGCGCCGAGGACCAACCCACTTCGCGCATTGGATGGGCTTTCGACGGCCGATTGGACCGTTCCGGTCGCGTTTTGGCTGCCACGGTCGGAGTCTCGGACGGGTCTACCGAAGGGTGGCCGGGTGCCGACCCATTTTTTCGGCGGTTCGAACGAGGAGAGACCAAGTGGCTGACGTGCAAGTCGACGCAATCGTGATCGGGGCGGGCCCCGGCGGCTACCACGCCGCCATCCGGCTCGGCCAACTGGGCAAGAGCGTCGTCTGCTTCGACCGCGACGAAGTCGGCGGCGTCTGCCTCAACTGGGGCTGCATCCCGACCAAAGCGCTGCTGCACGTCGGCGAGGTCGCGCGGCACATCCGCGAGGCCGGCAAACTCGGCTTGACCGTCGGCGCGCCCGAAGTCGACCGCGAGGGCGTGGCCAAGTTTGCGGGCGACGTGGTCAGCTCTAACGTCAAGGGCGTCGAGACGCTGTTCAAAGCGAACAACGTGACCTTCGCCTACGGCGAAGCCTCGTTCACCGGCCCGAAGAGCGTCGCGTTGAAAAAGCGCGACGGCGCGACCGACACCTACGTCGCGAAAGACGCGGTGGTCGTGGCGACGGGCAGCGCGCCGATCGACGTCAAGGCCTGGCCGCGCGACGGCGAGACGATCATCAATTCCGACGACGCGGTGCGCCTCAAGAAGATTCCCAAGACGCTCCTGGTCATCGGCGGCGGCGTGATCGGCTTGGAGTTCGCGACCGTGTACACCCGCTTGGGCGCGAAGGTGCTGGTGGTCGAGATGCTGCCGCAGATTCTCACCGGCACGGATCTGGAGATCTCCAAGACGCTGGGCCGCATCTTGAAGAAACAAGGCGTCGAGATCGCGCTCGGCACCGCGGTGAAGAGCTTGGAGAAAACCGGCAACGGCGTCAGCGCCGTGATCAACGGCGAATACACCGGCGGCAAGGACGAGGCGCGCGAGTTCGAGATGGCGCTCGTCGCCGTGGGCCGCCGCCCGGTTTCCGACGGCCTCAATCTCGCCGCCGCGGGTTTGAGCACGAGCGACAAAGGCTTTCTCTCCGTCGACGCGCAGCGCCGCACGAGCGTTCCCGGCGTCTACGCCATCGGCGACGTCACCGGCGCGCCGCTGCTCGCGCACAAGGCGATGAAGGAAGGCGTGGTAGCCGCCGAGGCGATTGCGGGCGATCGCTCCGCGGCCTTCGATCCGGTCGCCGTGCCGAATTGCGTCTACACCGATCCCGAGGTCGCGACGGTCGGACTCTCCGAGGAAGAGGCCAAGGCGCAAGGCTACGAATTACGCATCGGCAAGTTCCCGCTGATCGCGAGCGGCCGCGCGCGCACGATGGGCGAGACCGACGGCCTGATCAAACTCGTCGGCGACGCGAAGACCGACTTGCTGCTGGGCATGCACATCGTCGCGCCGCAAGCGGAATCGCTGATCGGCGAGGGCGTGATCGCGCTCGAGATGGGCGCGACCCTCGAAGACATCGGCCTCTCGATCCACCCGCATCCGACGCTGACCGAATCGATCGGCGACGCGGCGGAAGCGTCACACGGCAAGGCGATCCACATCGTCAACCCCAAGCCCAAGACCCCCGTCGCGGCGGGCTGATCGCGCGCGCATGAACGTGAAGCGAGCGCGCCTGCTCGAACTCGGCCGCAGACCCTATCGCGAGGTGCTCGAACTGCAGCGCGCGTTGCACGCGCGCGTGGCGGCCGGCGAAGAACGCGACACGTGGATCCTGGTCGAGCACGAGCCGGTGATCACGCTCGGCCGCAACGCGAAGCGCGAGCACGTGCTCGCCTCGGCCGCAGTGCTGGCGGCGCAGGGCATCGACGTCGTCGAGGTCGAGCGCGGCGGCGACGTCACGTATCACGGGCCGGGCCAGGTCGTGGTCTATCCGGTCGCGCGGCTGGAACGCTTCCGCGAGGTCGTTCCCTTGGTCAACGCCCTCGAAGACGCGGCGCTGGCCTGTTGCGCGCGCTTCGGCGTCGAGGCTGCGCGCTGGAGCGAACATCGCGGCATCTACGTGGGCACGGGCCAAATCGCCGCGGTGGGTCTCTCGATCAAGCGCATGACCTCGCTGCACGGCATCGCGCTCAACGCCTCGACCGCGCTCGACTACGATCGCTTGATCGCGCCGTGCGGCCTTGCGGGGCGCGGCGTCACGTCGCTCTCGCACGAAACCGGACGCGAGGTCGGCTTTGCCGAGGCCTCACGCGCGTTGCTCGAAGACTTGGGAACGCGCTTCGGCGTCGCGTTCGAACGCGAGACGGTGGCCGCATGATCGATTTGACCGAGCCGCAGCCGCGTCAGCCCAAGCCACCCTGGCTCAAAGTGCGCCTGGCCCACGGCGAAAATTACGAAGGCTTACGGCGCAAGGTCAAGGCCCACGAGCTGCACACGGTTTGCCAAGAAGCGATGTGTCCCAACATCGGCGAGTGTTGGGGCGCAGGCACCGCCACGATCATGATCTTAGGCGACACGTGCACGCGCGGCTGTCACTTCTGCAACGTCAAGACGGGTAGCCCGCGCGGTGAGGTCGACTGGCTCGAGCCCAAGCGCGTCGCCGAAGCCGTGCGCGATCTGGGCTGGACCTACCTCGTGCTGACCGCCGTCGACCGCGACGACCTGGCCGACGGCGGCGCCGCCGTCTTCGCGAGCACCGTGCGGCTCATTCACAAACTTTCGCCGGAAGCCAAGGTCGAGTGCCTGACCGGAGATTTTGCGGGCGACCTCGGCGCGCTGGACGTCGTGCTCGAAGCGCGGCCCGAAGTGCTCGCACATAACCTCGAAACGGTGCGTCGCCTGCAGAGCACCGTTCGCGACAAGCGCGCCGGCTTCGATCAGTCGCTCGCAATCCTACGCCGGGCCAAAGAGAGCGGGCTCGTGCGTTACACGAAGACCTCGCTGATGGTCGGCTTCGGCGAGACCGAAGACGAAATCGAAAGCGCCATGGATGAGGCGCGCGCCGCGGGCGTCGACATCTTCACCTTGGGCCAATATCTGCAGCCCTCGAAACGCCATCTGGAGGTGGCCGAATACGTGACGCCCGAGAAGTTCGAGCGGCTTCGTTTGCTCGGCGTGGCCAAGGGCTTCCGCCAAGTGGTCTCGAGCCCGCTCTCGCGCAGTTCGTATCACGCCGAGCAGGTCTTCACGGTGTAGTCCGCGCTCCGCTCAGCGGCTCTGCGCGACCAACGAATCTGATGCAAGTTTGATTTGGATCGCGCTCTGGCCGCTGAACTCGGCGCTCGTCGGGGCGCGCGAGATGGCGTCGTAGACCACCCTTCCCTGCCACGTCGAGGTATAGCCGGAAGTATCGACCTCGTGCTTGACGGAAAAATCGAGCAGCGAGCCCAGCGCGCCGAGCACCTGATACGTCGTCGTCGCGGTGCCGTCGGGAGTCCGCTCCGTACGCACCCAAGTCTCGCCCTTCTCCAGCCGGCCCACGTCTTCGAACGATAGCTCGAAGAGCGCGAGCAAGACTTCTTCGCGATCGCTGAAGCCGCCGTCGCCGGTGACGGTCATGCCGTCGTGCCGATCGAGGTGCGCGTTCAAGGGCGCACTTTCCGAGCCGGGCTGGCGGTCGACGACCAGGAACGTCAAGGCGCTCCCCGCATTGATTGCGGTGAGATCGAGGGCGAGCGTCGAGGCCGCGAAATCGCCGTCGGACTTCTCGCTGACCGCGTACTCCAAGCGCCGCACCGGCACCGCAGGAGTTAGCGGAGCGGCCGGAGCGGCTGCGCGCGGAACGGGTGCTGCGGATGCCGCTGCCGGCGGAACGACGGTACCCGGCGCAGCGGTGGCGAATACGACGGGAGACACCGAGGGCGCGGCCGCCGGCGTCGACGCTGCGGCGACGAACAGGCTCGATGCAAAAAGGAAAGCGGTCACGGACTCTCCTGGGATAGCGTAGTCCCCCGAGTGTGACACGTCGCTCGCCGCACGGACAGCGACGCACTCCACACTTTGGCGCCGCTTCGTTCAGCCTATTCCGACGGCAGGTATTTAGTACGACACCCGCGCGGTAGTCGCGCACCCCGTTTTCGAAAGCATCCGGAGGGTAGCGTCCGGTGCAACGTGAAGGCAGCGCTGCCCGAAGTCCGCCGTCGGTTTTGGTCCCGTCGACGCTGAAGTGAAGAGGAAATCTTGAGAGTTTCACAAGCACTCCCGATTTCGTTATTGGGTGCGGCGATCGCGCTCGCAGGCTGCAGTGGCGGCGCCCAAAGCGATGGGCGGCTCGCAGCCATCCAAACCGCGCTCGACGCGCACCCTCCGTTCATCAACGTGCCCAACGGCACGGTTTGCCACCTCGACGTGTATTGGCCCGCGGGCAACTACCCGAGTAAATTCAAGGGCTTGTCTTACGTAACCGTCAAGCCGGCCGGCGTTCACCGGGACATGTTTAGCGGCACGGAGCCATGCACGACCGTCACCTGGGATGCGTCGGCGCATTTTACGCCGCAGCCCGGTAACGAAGAAAGCGGGACGATTCCTATCGGCCGTTTCATCGTGGACAAGGTCGGCGACGAACAGGACGGCCCGCTCGGAATGAAGTTAACGCCGTTCAAGCAACACTTCGAGTGGTCGGCGATCGGGAAAGACATGTTGGCCCGGCACGTCGCAATAGAGCCGACCGCCCCGGCCGATCGGTCGGCGGTGCTGCACAAAGACGCCGACGGCAAGTGGGTCGCGGAGATCGCAGAATAGGAGTAACGCGCAGCGTGCGAACCTTGACGCCGGCCCGTTACGCGACTATACTCGGGCGACATATTCCCGACGCTTTACGAAAGGAGCGCTGCCGCATGGAGATACTCACGCTCGGGCGCGATGCCCGCCTGCGCCGCCGCGCTTCGTCCGCCTCGCCCGGATCGTAACGATCGGCCGCTGACGGCCTAACGGCGCGGCTCGCCGCCGCGGTTCTTCGCGTCCCCATGACAGGCGCCGCCCTCGGGCGTTGCGGCCATTTTTTTGCATCTCGTCATGAGAGGACCGAGGTCTTGTTTCCTCACGCCTACGCGCGATTCGTCGCGCCGCCTAACGTGCTCGCACGCGTCGAAAGCCGGGAACGCGATGCGTACGTGCTCGTCATCCCGTCGACAGACTCAACGCCGGAACTCCATTCCGAGCGGCGCATCGGCGGCCGCCTGGGCGGCACATTCCGTCACGCAGCACTCGACGCCGCCGGGTTACCCGCCGTCGGCGATTATGTCGCCGTCGAACTCGCACCCGGCGGCTCGCTCGCCATCGTGCGCGCGCTCTTGCCGCGCCGCAATCTCTTCGCGCGGCGTGGTGCGGGTCGCGTCTCCGCGCTGCAGCCGATCGCCGCGAACATCGACACGCTGTTCGTCGCCGTTGCCTGCAATCGCGATTTCAATGTGCGCCGCATCGAGCGTTATCTCGCCGGCGCCGAAGCGTGCGACGTGGACGCGGCGATCGCGCTGACCAAAACCGACCTCGCGGACGATCCGGCCGAGTACGTCGGCGCGGCACGCAGCGTCGCGAACGGGCGGCCCGTCCTCGCCGTCTGCGCGCTCGAGGGCACCGGGCTCGAAGTTTTCGACGGATTTCGCGGAGCGGCGAAGACCTTGGCCTTCGTGGGCTCGAGCGGTGCGGGCAAGTCGACGCTGATCAATGCGTTGCTCGGCGAGCGGCGGTTGGCCACGAGTGCCGCGCGCGACGACGACCGCGGCCGCCACACCACCACGCGGCGGCAGTTGGTGCGCCTCGCCGACGGCACCGCGATCGTCGACACGCCGGGCATGCGCGAGTTCGGGCTTTCGGGCGACGACGATGCGGTCGGCGCGGCCTTCGACGACGTCGCGGAACTCGCCGCCGCGTGCCGGTTCGCAGACTGTCGCCACGAAAGCGAACCCGGCTGCGCGGTGCTCGGCGAACTCGACGAAGAGCGGCTGAACAGCTTCCGAAAACTCACGCGCGAAGCGCTTTTCGAGGCCGGCAAGAGCGACCATTCGATCCGTCGGGCCGAGAAGCGCCGCTGGAAATCGATAACCAAATCGGCGCGCGCCTTCGAGAAGCGTCGCGAACGTTAGGCCGCGCGGACGATCAGCGCGAGCGCCGCGACCACCATCAACGCGGTGAAGGCCAAGCGCAGCGTGCGCTCGGGCAGTTTGTACGCGACCTTCACGCCGCTGGGAACCGAGAGCACGCCGCCGATCGCCAGCGGAATGCCCACCGCCCAATCCACGTCGCCCGCGACGGCGTACGTCGCGACGCCCACGAGCGTGCCCGGCGCGACCAAGGCCAAGCCCAAGCCTTGTGCCGCGGCCTGCGAAACGCCGAAGAGGAACGAGGTCAAGGGCACCGCAAACACGGCGCCGCCGACGCCGAAGAGTCCGGAGAGAATGCCGCCGAGTCCGCCCACGCCGAACGCCGCCTGCCACGGCGCGGGCACGCGTTCCGCCGCTCCCGGCGCCCGGCGCGCGAGCGCGCGATACGCGGAGAACCCGGCGATGCACAACAGAAAGATCGCGAAGGCGATGCGCAGCGGCGCGCTCGGCACGTGCACCGCAATGCGCGCGCCGAGATACGTACAGGGCAGCGCCGCTACGGCGAGCGCGAGGCTCAAACGCTTATCGAGCGCACCCCGGCGCGCGTAATTCCAGAGGCCGACCGCCACGTTGGGCACGACCATGACCAGCGACGTGCCCTGCGCGTGCTGTTGATCCAAGCCCAGCCACAAACCGAGCAGCGGGATCGCGAACATCCCGCCGCCGATGCCGAGCAACCCGCCGAGCGCGCCCAGCACGAGCCCGGCGCCGAAGAGTTCGGCGATGCGTAGAATATCCACGCACCGCCGTTCTCCGTCGGGCTAGGCGTAAACTCCGCGGGTGTTCATCGACTGCGTGACGCGCTCGATGGCCACCATGTAGGCCGCCGTGCGCAGGCTGACGCTGCGTAACGCGGCCGTGGTGCGCACCCGCTTGAAGTTCTCGAGCAACACGTCGGCCAGCCGTTCGTTGACTTCCGCCTCACGCCACGAATAACCGCCGCGATTCTGCGCCCACTCGAAGTACGAAACCGTGACGCCGCCGGCATTGGCCATGATGTCGGGGATTACCACGATGCCCCGTTCGTCGAAGATGTGATCGGCTTCGGGCGTGGTCGG
>PLFC01000130.1 GCA_003136655.1 Vulcanimicrobiota bacterium | reverse complement strand
CTCGAAAACGTCGAGCGGCACTACGAGAGCGGGGAGGCGCCGCGGACTGCCGCGATCCTCGGCCGCTCCGAAATCGGCGGCGCGGCGATCGTGATCACGCTGGTCGACGTCGTCGTCTTTCTGCCGATCGCGTTCTTGCCCGGTCAGGTAGGACGCTTCCTCGGCGAGTTCGGCATCGTGGTGACGATCGCGACCTTGACCTCGCTCTTCGTCTCCTTCACCATCACGCCGTCGCTCTCGGGCAACTGGTCGCTGCTCTCGAATTGGAAGCCGCCGCGCATCATCGACGCCTTCTCCGATGCGTTCGCGCGGACGCGCGCTTACTATTGCGAGCGCATCCTGCCGCTGGCGCTGCGCCACCGCATCGTCGTCGCCGTGAGCGCGGCCCTGCTGACCGTCGCGGCCATCGCACTGATTCCGGCGGGCTTCATCGGCTTCGAGTTCATCCCGTCCGTCGACGCCGGGCAGATCTTCGTCCAGGTGCAGTATCCCACCGGCACGCCCCTGGCGACGCTCGACAAATCCGTTCGTGCGCTCACGGCGCGCTACTTGCAGATCGACGACGTCAAGACGATCACCTCGACCTCGGGCACGTACCAGGCCGGCTTCGGCGGCAGCATCAACCTGGGCTCGACCGGCCAACTGCGCGCCATCCTGCGCGACGATCGCAAACACTCGACCGACGACATCGCCAAACAGATGACGGTGATCGGCCACCAAGTCGTGCCCGACGCGAAGGTCGTGGCGATCCCGGCGACGGGTACGCGCGGCGGCAACGCCCAGCCGATCGACGTGACGGTCACCACCACGCGCGGCGAGCCCGACGCCTACGCGCCCGCAATCATGCAGGCGCTCACCGACACGCCGGGTACGGCCAACGTCAACAGTTCGTCGTCGCAGTTATCGCCGCAGATCGACATCGAATTCAACCGCGACCGAGCCCGCGCGCTCAACGTCGACATCGGCTCCGCGGCCAACGCCGTGCGCTCCGCCTTCGGCGGCACGCTCGCGACCCANNAGCCTGACCACGTTGCGCAACATCGCGATGCGCGACCGCTCGGGGAGCATCGTCTACTTGGGCGACATCGCGATCTTGAAGAACGACCCGATCGAACCGCTCATGACGCGCGTCAACCGGCAGACGGTGATCCACATCGGCGCGAACCTCGCGCCTGGCGCGACCCAATCGCTCGTGCAAAAGGCGTTCATGGAGCGCGTCAAGGCGTTGAACTTGCCCAACATCGTGCAAGTGGGCGCGGCGGCGGGCGGCAATCAGCAGAATCTCGCGCAGACGGTCCAGGGTCTCGGCGTCTCGTTGCCCCTCTCGATGATGCTGGTCTTTCTGCTCATGGTGGCGCTCTACAACGCGTATCGCGCACCCTTCGTGATCATGTTCTCGGTGCCGGTCGCTGCGATCGGCGCCTTCGGTTCGCTCGCCCTGACCCGCCAGAGTCTCAACCTCTACTCACTGATCGGCGTGGTCATGCTCGTCGGACTCGTCAGCAAGAACGGCATCCTGCTGGTCGATTTCGCGCATCATAAAGTGCTAGGAGGCATGGACAAACTCTCGGCGATCACCCAGTCGGCACGCGAACGCTTCCGTCCGATCGTGATGACCACGGTCTCGATGATCGCGGGCATGTTGCCGCTGGCGCTGGCGCTCGATCCGGGTTCCGCGGCAAAGCGTTCGCTCGGCACCGTCGTGATCGGGGGCCTGGTCAGTTCGCTCCTGTTGACGCTCGTTCTGATCCCGGTCATGTACATGTGGATCGCCCCCGGACCGCCGAAGCGCCGCGATGCGGCGTTGCCGGTCGACGGATCCCCCTCGCCGCTCGCACTGGGTACTCGCTGATGTGGTTGACACGCCTCTTCGTTGCCCGGCCGACGCTGGTCACGGTCTTTCTGGCCTTGGTGTTGCTCGCAGGCTCCATCGGCGGGGCGAGCCTCGTCCAGCAGCAATTCCCGAGCACCGACGTCCCGTCGATTCAAGTCCTCGTGAGCTATCCCGGCGCCTCGACCACGGTCATGCGCGACGCGATCGTGCGTCCGCTCGAAGATCAGTTGGCCGGCACGCCCAACCTCGACCACCTCGAAACCGCGATTCAACCCGGCGCGGCGTCGATCGTCGCCGTCTTCCAACTCACCTCGAATCANNGTGGTGTCGCTCTTGCTGCGCTCGGCATCGCTCTCCACGGGCGACCTCTCGTCGCTAGCCACCAACAAGATCGTGCCCGCGCTGGAACAGATCACGGGCGTCTCGTTCGTGCAAGAAAACGGCACGGTCACGCCCTCGATCCAGGTCAACGTCAACCCGAAGGCGCTTTCGGCGTCGGGCTTCACCCTGACCGACGTGATCAGCACGATTACCAACAACAACGTCCGCGCGCCGGGCGGCATCGTTTACTCGCCCAATCGCGAAACCAACCTCGACGTGCGCGGCGACATCCAGAACGTGCCGACCGTAGCCGACCTGCTGCTGGGTTCGAGCGCGAGCACGCCCACCGGCACCAACGGCTTCTCGGCGCAGCCTCGCCTCTTCCGCATCGGCGACGTGGCCAACGTCCAAGACTCTTACGAGACCCAGCGCGTCTTCGCGTACTCCGGCGGACAGCCGGCCGTCGTGCTCGACGTGCAGAAGTCGGCCGGCACCTCCGAGGTGGTGACGTCGAACGCCGTTCTCGCCGCGCTGCCCGGTCTGCGCCGAACCTACCCCGACGTGCAGTTCTCCGTACTCAACGTGCAGTCCACGTATACGGAGCAACAACTCAACGTGGTGGTGCGGACGCTGATCGAAGCGATCGTCTTCACCGGCATCGTGATGCTCTTCTTCCTGCGCTCGTGGCGCAACGCGGTCGTGGTGATGATCGCGATTCCCTCGTCGCTGCTGGTCACGCTGGCCGCGATGCGCTTGGCGCACTTCACGCTCGACACCGTCTCGCTGCTGGCGATGACGCT
>PLFC01000060.1 GCA_003136655.1 Vulcanimicrobiota bacterium | reverse complement strand
TGGACGCCCGTCCGCATCTTCGATCATCCCGATGTGCGCCGCATGTTGATGGACATCAAGTCGCAGGTCGAAGCGATGCGTTCGGTCGCGTTCTACACCGCCTTCCAGCTGGATAACGCGCACGCCAACCCCGACGAGAAGGCCCGCGCCGAGGCGCAGGGTCTGGTCGAGTTCTTCACGCCGATCGTCAAGGCGTGGTCCACCGAAGTCTCCACCGGCCTCGTGTCGGAAGCGCTGCAAGTGTTCGGCGGCATGGGCTTCGTGGAAGAGGCCGGCATCGCGCAGTATTATCGCGACGTGCGCATCACCCAGATCTACGAAGGCACGACCGGCATTCAGGCCAACGACCTGCTCGGCCGCAAGTTCCTCAAGGATATGGGCAAGACGGCGACGCGCCTGATCGGTCAAATCCAGGCGACGGTCAAGGAACTCGAAGGCAGCGACAACGAGCAACTCCAGGCCATCGGCAAGCAACTCGGCAAGACGGTCGGCGCGCTCGGTGAGGCCTCGATGTGGTTCGGCGCCAACGCGATCAAGGATCTGCGCGTCACCTTCGCGGGTGCGGTGCCCTACTTGATGCTGTGGGGCTACACGGTCGGCGGCTGGCAGATGGCCCGCGCCGCGCAAATCGCCGTGCAGAAGGCCGGCGACCCGTTCTACGACGCGAAGCTCGTGACCGCGCGCTATTACGCCGATCACGTGCTGCCCAAGGCGATCGGCTACAAGCACGAGATCGTCGCCGGCGGTCCGAGCACGCTCGCGCTCGACGACGAGCATTTCGACGCCGACCGCAAGGCGCTGGCGCTCGCCTAACCCGACGCGCATCGACGCCGACAAACGGCCCGTTCGCTTCGGCGGACGGGCCGTTCCCATGTTCGTGGCGCTGGTCGTCTGCGCGACGTATGCGTTCTCGCTGGATCGCGACGTCGGCTTTTGGGACACGGGCGAACTGCAGACCGTGCCCTATATTTTGGGCCTGATGCACCCGACGGGCTTCCCGGCGGAGATCCTCGGCGGCTGGGCGTTCACGCACGTATTCGCGCTGGGCGAGCCGGCGCTGCGCATGAACGTCTTCTGCATGCTCTGCGTCGTCTTTGCCGCGGCATGCGCTTGCGCGCTCGCCCAACTCTGGCGCGTGCCCGCGCTCGTTGCCGCGGGCGCGGCACTGTGCTTCGCGTTTACGCCCGTCGTGTGGGCGCACGCCACGCACGCCGACGTGACCGATCCGGCGCTGGCGCTGTGCGCCGCCGTTTTGCTCGCGACGGTATTCGCGATCGAGCGCGACGCGCTACGCGCGCTGTACCTCGCCGCGTTTCTCGCCGGTCTTGCGCTGGGCACGCATGGGATGGTCGTCTGGTTCTTGCCGGTGCCGCTGCTCTTGGTGCTCGTCGCGCGCAAGCCCGCGTTGCTGCGCGCAGTGCCGCTCTGCTCGGTGCTCGCCGTGCTGACGGCCGCGCTGCTGTATGCCTATCTGCCCGTACGCAGCGCGATGGTGACTGCCGCGAATCTCGAGCCGACGCGTGCGCTCGGCCTGGGCCGGGGCATGCCCTTCATCGACATGGGCCATCCCTCGACGCCGAGCGGCTTCCTCGACATCGTTACGGGCCGCACGGTGGATGCGCCGGGCTCGCTGACGGCGATCTTCGACGTGACGCGCTTCGGCCACGATGCGGCGTTTGCGCTTGCGCAACTGCAGGCGAACTATCCGTTGCCGCTGCTGCTCGGACTCGTCGCGCTCGCCGTCTTCGGCTCGTGGGGCTCGCTGCAGCGCAGCCTGCTCTTTCTGCCCGGCGCACTCGTCACGCCCTTTGCCGCGAGCTTCGCCAACGAATCCGACGTCTCGCGCTATTACACGTTTCCTCTGCTGTGCGGTTGGGTGCTGGTTGCCGTCGGGCTCGCGCGGCTCGTCGCGCTCGCACCACGTTACGCCCCGGACCTTTCGCGAGCCGCTGCCGCCGCGCTCGTGGTGTTGACCGCAGGCGAGGCGTACGGCGGCCGCGCGCTCTTCGAGCAGCGCAACGACGCGCTTGGAAGCACCTACATCGCCGACGTCTTGGGCGCCACCGAGCCGAACGCGATCGTTGCGAGCGCCTGGATCTATGCAACGCCGTTGGCCTACGCATCGTTCGTGCGGCATGCGGCGGCGCAGCGCGTCGTCGTGGCCCGGCCCGCCGAGGAGCTGATCTCGGTCTTGCCCGCGTGGACCGCCGAGCGACCCGTCTACGCCATCGCCGAGTCGCCGCCGCAGGTGCCCGTGGCGGTGGCCTTCGTTCGCGCGCTCGGCGTCAATCCCGGCCCACACGACCCCAAGCTCTATCGGCTCGGCAAGCCGTAACTGCGAGCCGCCGCAAGGGTTTGTGGTTGGCGTGAGTCTCGTTTCGATCGTTGGTTTGGGCGGCTCGTACGACGGGCGTTCGCGGAGTTTGGCCGCGCTGCGCATCGCGCTCGAGGGCGCGCGCTCCGCGGGCGCGAGCGTGCGTCTCTTCGACGTTCGCGAATTGGATTTGCCCATGTACGATCCGGCGCTCCCGCCGCCGCCGAACGCTCTGGCCCTAGCCGACGCCGTGCACGCCGCGCAGGGCATGCTCTGGAGTAGTCCGCTCTACCACGGAACGATCAGCGGCTCGTTCAAGAACGCGTTGGATTGGCTCGAACTGCTCGGCGACCGCGAGCCCTCGTATCTCACCGATAAGGCCATCGGACTGATCGCCGCCGCGGGCGGCACTCAGGGTCTCAATGCGGTCAACACCATGGAGTTCGTCGTGCGCGCGCTCCGCGGCTGGGCGGTTCCGCTCGTGTTGCCGATCCCCCGTGTGGGCCGCGTCTTTCCCGACGACGGTTCGGTCGACGTGGGCATTCGCGAATCGCTGCTGACGCTCGGGCAAGAAGTTACGCGCGCCGCGCGTCAACTCTCGCTCGTGCAAATAACGACCCCCGCCGCGCAAGCCGAGGAGCAGCGCATCGATCGCGAATGACCCGCTGGTCGAGCGCGGTCAGGAGATGCCCCACATCTCGTACCGCGAGCCGTGGCCGGTGAGCGCCGAGGGCGTCCCCGGCGCGCGGATGCGCGCGATCGCGTCGGCGACGGCTTCGCCGGCGCGTTCGTCCCACGTTTCGTCGCGGCCGACGGCGTCGTGTAGCGCGCTTTCCAGCGCCGGCAGTGCCGGCGTGGCGGCCGCACCCAGATCGCCGAGCGCGACTGCTGCCGCGCCGCGCGGCACCCAGAATTTCTGCGAGTCGGCGAGCACGCGCGCGAGCGGTTCCACCACCGCGGGGTCGTCCGTGCGGCCGAGCGCACGCGCCGCGCAGACGCAGAGGTAATTCGAGTCGTCGAGATACGCGAGCAGTGCGGGAATCGCTCCGGGGTGACGCAACAACCCGAGCGCATCGATCATGCTCGCGCGCTCGTCGCCGTCGCTCGATTGCAGCGCCGCGAGCAACGCGTTCAGCGCCTCGTCGCGTCTTGCAACGGTCCACGTAGCCTCCCCGCGTTCCAGGAGAAAGTACAGCGCCTTGGCGGCGTTCTGCTTCGCTTCGGGCGTGCCGCGGGCGAGCACGGCGGCGAGTGTCGGCAGCGCGTCAGCGCCGAAGCCGGTGAGCGCTTCGAGCGCTGCGGCGCGGCGTTCGCCGGGAAAGGCCAGTTCGTCGACGAGTGTGGAATCCAAAGCGGCTACAACGCGCGCAACGCGTCGTCGGGCTTCCAAAAGTCGGGGTCGGCTTGCGCGAAGCGTTCGACGGTTGCAACGACCGTCGCGATGCCGGTGTCGGTCGCATAGCGCATCGGCCCGCCGCGCGCCGCGGGGAACCCGTAGCCGTTGACCCAGATCGTGTCGATGTCGGCGGCCGAGGCGGCGATGCCCTCGGCGAGGATGCGCGCGCCCTCGTTGACCAGCGCGAAGATGCAGCGCTGCACGATCTCGTCGTCGCTCACCGCGCGCGTCGTTAGCGCTTTCTCCGCGCGTTCGGCGGCGACGATGGCCTCGACCTCGGGATCGGGAAAGCGTTCGCGCGACCCCGCTTCGTAGCGATACCAGCCCTTGCCGGTCTTCTGGCCCAAGCGTCCCGCGGCGACGAGCTTGTCGGAGAGGTTGGTCAACGCGAACTTCGGTGCTGCGCCGCGTGCGATGCGCTCTTGCTTGGAGCGCCAGCCGATATCGATGCCCGCGAGGTCTGAGACCGCAAAGGGACCCATGGCCATGCCGAAGCGTTCGAGCGCGCCGTCGACCTGCGCGGGCGTGGCGCCGTCGAGCACCAGAAACTCGGCTTCGCGGCGATAGCCCAGCAGCATCCGGTTGCCGACGAAGCCGTCGCAATTGCCCACGACCACAGGCACCTTGCCCAGCCGTTTCCCCAGCGCCGCGGCGCGCGCCACCGACTGGGATGAGGTCTTCGCGCCCCGCACCACTTCGAGTAGCTTCATCGCGTGGGCCGGGCTGAAGAAGTGCATGCCCAGCGACCGCTCAGGGTGCGGCGCGGCGGCTGCGATAGCGTCGACATCGAGCGTGGAGGTGTTGGTCGCGAGCAGTGCCGTCGCGCTGCACAGCCGGCCCAGGCGGCCGAAGATCTCGCGCTTGAGCGCCAGGGCCTCGAAGACGGCTTCGATCACCGCCTCGGCGGAAGCTGCTGCCGCGAGGTCGGTCTCGAAGGTGATCGCCGACGTCCGCGCTTGGCGGGCTTCCGCCGTCATCCGACCCTTGGCCACGCGCGCCGCGTAAATCCGGTCGATCGCCGCGCGCGCCCGTTCGAGCGCTTCGGGGGCTGCGTCGATCAAGCGCACGGAGATGCCCGCATCGGCAAAAAGGGTGGCAATCCCGCTGCCCATCGTGCCCGCGCCGATGACGGCGGCGCGTTCGATAGGAGGCGCGGCGGAGCCGTGCAAGTCAGTCTCGGTCACCCCCGAAAGGTACGTCGATGATCAGTGAAGTCCGTCCGGTCGCCGCCGAACTCCATGCCAAGCTCGAGCGCTTCATGCGCGAGGTGTTCGAGCCCGGGGAGAAGCTCTATAAAGAGCAGCAACGCGCGAACGCCGACCGCTGGGCGGTGCCGCCCGCGATGGAGGAGATGAAGGCTGCGGCGCGCGCCGCCGGTCTCTGGAATCTCTGGCTGCCGGAAAGCGAGTACGGCGCCGGCTTGACCAACCGCGAATACGCGCCGCTGTGCGAAACGATGGGCCGCTCGTTCATCGCGCCCGAAGTGTTCAACTGCGGCGCGCCCGACACGGGCAACATGGAAGTGCTGGTGCGCTATGGCACCGCGGAACAGAAGAAGCGCTGGCTCGAGCCGTTGCTTGCGGGCGAGATTCGCTCCGGCTTCGCGATGACCGAACCCGACGTCGCCTCGTCGGATGCGACCAACATCCAATCGAGCATCGTGCGCGACGGCGACTCCTACGTGATCAACGGACGCAAGTGGTGGACGTCGGGTGCGATGGACCCGCGCTGCAAGATCCTGATCTTCATGGGCAAGACCGACCCGAACGCATCGCGGCATCTGCAGCAGTCGATGATCCTCGTGCCGATGGATACGCCGGGCCTGCGGGTGCTGCGCGCGATGACGGTCTTNNCACGCCGAGATCGCTTTCGACAACGTGCGCGTGCCGGTCGAGAACATCTTGCTCGGCGAAGGCCGCGGCTTCGAGATCGCGCAGGGTCGCCTCGGCCCGGGACGCATCCATCACTGCATGCGGCTGATCGGCCTCGCCGAAAAGGCGCTGGCCGCCATGTGCCGGCGCGCGGGCGAACGCGTCACCTTCGGCAAGACGCTGGCCGACCAGGGCGTGGTGCAAGAGTGGATCGCCGACTCGCGCATCGACATCGATCAAGCCCGGTTGCTCGTGCTCAACGCCGCCGAACGCATGGACCGCATGGGCAATAAGGCCGCGCGCACCGAGATCGCGATGATCAAGGTCGTCGCGCCGAATGCCGCGCTGCGCGTGATCGACCGCGCCATCCAGCTCTTCGGCGCGGCCGGCGTTGCCGAAGATTACGGTTTGGCCAACGCCTACGCGCAGGCGCGCACGCTGCGCCTGGCCGACGGACCCGACGAAGTGCATCGCGCCGCGGTGGCCAAAGCCGAACTCAAGAAGTACGCAGCCCCGCGCGGCGACGCCGAGAGCGCCGGCGTGCTCAGCCGGAACGGACACTGACATCACGAAGATCGCCGCGAGCGAGGCGCTGCGCGCCGACGTCGAACGTTTCGTGACGGAGCGAAGCGGACGCGCGGCGCGCGTGGCCGCGCTCTATTTGTTGGCGGGCGGAGCATCGCAAGAGGCGTGGGCCGTCGAGATCGTTTTCGACGACGTCGATGCGCTCTCGCTCGTGATGCGCCGCGACATGGGCGGCGTGCTCAACTTCGCGACGCTCTCGCGCGCAACGGAGTTCGCGGTGATCGGCGCGGCGTACGCGAGCGGCGTGCCCGCGCCGCGGCCGTATTTCGAGCCGTGCGAAATCGACGGCAAGCCCGCATTCTTCATGGAGCGCGTGCCCGGCGAAGCCGTCGGCCGTCGCCTGGTCACCGACCCGGCGTTTGCGGAGGCGCGCAAGCGTTTGCCCGAACAGTTGGCCGAAGCCCTGGCCGCGATCCACCGCGTCGATTATCGCGCCGCGGGTTTGGATGCACTGGTCGAACGGCCCGCGCCGGGTCGAAGCGCCGTTTCGGTTGCGATCGAGCGCACCTATCGCGAATTGGATTCGGTCAACGAAGCGCATCCGGCGTTAGAGTTGGCCCTGCGCTGGCTCGCACGCCACGAGCCCGAACGCGAGGCCGCGCTGACGCTCGTGCACGGCGACTTCCGCATCGGCAACGTGCTGGTCGACGAGCACGGTTTGCGCGCCGTCCTCGACTGGGAATTCTCGCACATCGGCGATCCGGATGAAGACGTGACCTGGCCGCTCGTGCGCGCCTGGCGCTTCGGCCAGACCGCGCTCGAAGCGGGCGGCATCACCTCGCGCGAGACGTGGCTCCAGGCATACGAAAAAGCCTCCGGGCGTCGTGTCGATCGCCGGCGCATCGCTTATCTCGAAATTCTGGGCAACGTCAAGTGGGCCGTCGGCGCATTGATGCAGGCGCGCCGGCATCTTTCCGGGTTGGAGCCGAGCATCGAATTGGCCAGTCTCGGCCGGCTCAGCGCCGAGATGGAGTTCGAGGCGTTGCGCGGCATCAGTGCGTTTGAAGCGACCGCGAGCGTACGATGAGCCTGCACGATCGCCCGACCGTCGAAGAACTGCTGGCTGCGGTGCGCGAATACCTCACGAAGGAAGTCGCCGCAACGGAAGATCGGCGCGCGCGTTTTCGGGCACTCATCGCTGCGAACGTGCTGGCCGTCGCCGAACGCGAACTCGGCCGAGGCGGCGCCGATGCGGCGGCAGAAGATGCCGCATTGACCGAACTCGGCTACAGCGCAGGCGCTGCCGACGCGCGCCGTCACGAACTGGCCGCCGCGATTCGCTCCGGCGAATTCGACGCTCCGGCCCGCTTCGACGCGGCGCTCGCCTACGCGCGCGAGATGGTCGTCCGCAAACTGGCCGTCTCCAATCCGCGCTACGACCTGAGCCCCTAACCACTCCACCGAACAGAAAGCCGCCGTTACCGATGCACGAGCCCCCGACCATTCGCGTGTTCAACGACTTCAGCCTGACGCTGCTCCTCGCCGACAGCGCGCAAGCCATCGGCGGGAAACTCTTCGTGCTCGGCGCGGGCTGGAATCTGCGTTCGACGCAGCCGACACCGTGCGCGATCGCGGCGATCGTCGCGGTGCCCTGGACGGAAACCAATCGCAAGCACAGCCTGCAGATTACGCTCATCGACGGCAACGGCCGGCAGTTCCCGCCCGCGGCTAGTGGTGCGCCGCCGCTGGTCATCTCGTCGGAGTTCGAGGTCGGCAGACAGCCCGGACTCCCGCCGGGCATCCGGATCAACGTGCCGATCGCCATCAATCTCGGGCCGCTGCAACTTCCCGCCGGCCAATTCGAGTGGCGCGCCATCCTCGACGGCAAAGGCCGCGACGACTGGCGCCTCCCGTTTACGGTGCTGGCCGCGCCGGCTCAAGGTGCGCAAGCCTAACTTCGGTGTACGCTTCAGCGGACCGGCGCTGTCTTCCAATCGCTAGCCAGCATCGAATACACCGCGAGGTCCCGGAACTCGCCGTGCAGGGCGTACGCTTCGCGGCGGATGCCTTCGAAGGCGTAGTTGAGCCGTTGCGCGACCGAGCGGCTGCGCTGGTTTTCGACCACGCAGTGGATTTCGAGGCGGTGCAGGCCCAGGCGCTCGAAGGCGTGCGTGGTTAGGGTCGCGGCAACTTGCGTCATGACCCCTCGTCCACGGGCGGGCGGCGCAAGCCAGTAGCCCATCTCGGCGTGGCGCGACGACCAGTCGAAGCCGTGCAGGCCCACCGCGCCGACCTGATCGCCGTCGAGCACGACCGCGTAGTCGAACGAGGCCATCGCTTCGAATTGGGCGCGGGCGAATTGCGCGTAGCGACGCACGTCGGCGACGCTGCGCGTGGCGTCGACCCAGGTGAGCCATTCGCGCAGGTCGTCGCGATGCGCGTCGATCAACGCGAACATTTCCGCCGCGTCGCCGGGATGCCGCGGCACGAGCGAGAGCGCAGGGCCGGCGCGGAGACTCTCGCCGCCGAGGCGCACGGCGTTAGGCCACTTCCGCGAACTTGCGTTCGGGCAACGCGTACGACGCCGGGATCAACACGAACACGGCGAACGCCGACCAGATCGACACGAAGGCTAGCGGAATCGCCAGCAGATAGAGACACGCGACGGTGAGCCCCTTGACGAAAAATCCGCGAAAGATCCGGTCGGGCTCTGCATCGGCACCTTGCTGCAAGGAGACGGCCCAGGTGCAGAGCGTAAAGGTGGCGCTGGCCAACGCCATCACGAGCGCGTACACCGCGATCGGCAGCGGCGCGCCGTGCTGGTTGGCCACATACGCCGTAACGAACGGAACCAGCGACAAGACGAAGAGCAGGCTGAGATTGGCCCAGAGGAGCCTCGCGTCGGCGGTGTGCGCGGCGTGGAGCAGATGGTGGTGGTTCACCCAGAAGATGCCCACGGTCACGAAGCTCAGCGCGTAGATCGCGATCCCGGGCGCGAGCGCGCTCAGCGCGTGCCAGCCCGCGTCGACGGGTGCCTTGAGGTCGAGCACCATGATCGTGATGATCACGGCGATGACGCCGTCGCTGAAAGCCTCGATCCGCCCCGTGCCCATGGCGGCTACTTGCACCTCACCGGGCCACTCCCTCGCGTTCGAGCATCTCGGCGTAGATGCGCTCCACGTCGGCCATGGTGTCGGCTTCGCCGGCGGGTTTATCCGGTCGCAGGCGCGCGATGCGCGGGAAACGCAAGGCGAAGCCGCTCGCGTGCAGATCGCTCTTCTGGATGATGTCGAAGGCGATCTCGACCACGATGCTGGGCTCGACGACGATCGTGCGCCGTTCGCCCGAGCCGATGCGGTGCGCGAGAAACCACTGGGTCATCTCCGCGATCTCGGCGTCGGTCAGGCCGGTGTACGCTTTACCGATGGGCAAGAGTTCGCCGTCGTCGGCCGAGCGGCGCACCGCGAACGTGTAATCCGAGAGCACCTTGGCGCGTTTCCCGTGGCCCCATTCGACGGCGACCACCACGCAGTCGAGCGTGGAGAGTTCGCGCTTGAGCTTGAGCCACCACTTGCCCCGCCGTCCCGGCGCATACGGCGCGTCGGTGCGTTTGAAGACGAGGCCCTCGTTGCCGAGCGCGCGGGCCTCATCGAAGAGCCGCGCGACGACCGACGGATCGGCGCCGGGTTCGAGCGATTGCCACTGCGCCGTTTCGAGCGCGGGCGCCGAGGTCAGCGCTTCGGCCAGCAGCGCGCGCCGTTCGACCAGCGGCTCGTCGATCAGAAACGTCTTGCCGTTCGCGAGGAGATCGAACGCCACGAACGTCACCGGAATCTCGGCCTGTAGTTCGGCGCTCGGATCGACGCGCTGCAAACGTGGTTGTAAATAGCGAAACGGCAGCACGGCGCCGTCGCGCCGGGCGACGATCTCGCCGTCGAGAATGAAGTCGCCGCGCTGCGCGCGCAAGGCCGTCACGACCTCGGGAAAAGCGCGCGAGATCTCGCTGAACGTGCGCGAATAGAGTTTGACCGCGTCGCCTTGCTTGTGCGCCTGCGCGCGAATGCCGTCGTACTTGTTCTCGACGAGCCAGGCACCTTCGCTCAATTCGCGATAGTCGGACCCGAACGCAACCGGAGAGGCGAGCATGAAGCCGACGGGTGCGCCGTAGCGCACCTCGATCGCTTCCAGCGTGCCCGTGCGTGCCGCGAGCGCGACCGCGCCGACGTCGCCCGCGGCCATCGCGGCGCGACGCACGGCCGCGGGCTCGCGCGCGAAGGCGGCGGCGATCGCGTCGAGCACGAGACCTTCGCGCAAGCCGATGCGCAGGTCGCCGGTCAGAATCTTTATCGCGTAGACGGCTTCGCGCTCGGTGCGGCAGGCGCGCAGGATGCGCTCGCAGGCGTGTTCCCGTTTCTTGCCGGCCGACGGGCCCGAGGCCGAGGCGATCTCGTCGAGGATTGCGGCGAAGGCGGCCGGCGTGAGCGTCTCGGTAAAGAGCGACGGCGTGGCCGGCTCGCGCAGCAGAGGGCCGAGCGCCTCGCCGAGGTCGCCGGTCTCGCGATAGCCGGCCGAGAGCGCGACGTCGTCGACGTTCCAGGCGCGCCGGGCGGCGGCCAGGATCGTACGGCCGCCGATCGCCAGCTTGCGGTCGTCGGCGGCGCCGAGCGGCTTACCCGCGGTAAAGCGCGCTGCGGCGGCCAGATCGGGCGGGTCGAGCGAGCGGAAATAGGCCGATAGACGCTCGATTTTGAGCGACTTTGCGGGCGTTGCGGCGACGGCGTCGCAGGCCGCGGCGAAGGCGATCATCCCCGCCTCCGCGGGGGACTCAACCGCAGGCGGGAGAATGCGCGTACGGATGACCACGATTCGTTCATGGGCGCGCGCGACCGCGTGCCTCGCGCTCCTCGCCGCGGCCGCCCCGTTCTCCGCCGTCTCGGCGCTGGCCGATAACAAGGTCCCGCCCGCGTTCGAAACGTTTGCCAAGACGTTTGCCGACGTCAAGGACTATCAAGAGAACATCGTCGTGCACGAGACGACCGACGACGGCAAGCAGACGCAGGATCGCACGTACAGCTATCGCTGGATGCGCCCGACCTTCGCACAGATCGAAATCACCGACGGGCCCGGCAAGGGCGGCGGTGCGGCCTGGCGCGGCGGCGATAAGATCCGCGGCCATCAGGGCGGCCTGCTCTCGGGCATGCACATGGTCATCGACATTCACGATCCGCGCGCAGCGTCGCTGCGCGGCGACAACCTCGAAGTGGCCTCGTTCGAGTGGGAGATCAAGCATTACGAAACGACGCCCGGCACGCTGAGCGAAGCCCCGGGCCCGACGATCGACGGACAGGCGACCACGCAGGTGACGCTGGTCGTGACCGATCCCAAGTCGAACGCCAACGTCTCGAAGGACGTGCTCTTCATCGGCAACGATAAGCATCTGCCCGTGCGACGCCAGCAATACGTGGGTGCCGCGCTGGTGAAGACCGAGACGTTCAAGGACGTCAAATTGAACAACGGCTTCAAGCCCGACGACTTCAGCTAAGCACGCGCGCATGATCACGGCCTTCGTGATGTTCACGATCGCGCCCGGCGCGGTCAAGGCGCTCGCCGAGCAGTTGCTGGAGATCCCGGGCATCACCGAAGTGTATAGCGTCGCGGGACCGTACGATCTGGTCGCGATCGCGCGCGTGAAACGTCACGAGGACCTCGCCGATCTGGTGACCGAGCACATGGCCGGCCTCACCGGCGTAATCCGCACCGAAACGCTGACCGCCTTCCGCGCCTTTTCGAAACGCGATCTGGGCCTCATGTGGGACGTGGGCACCGACTAGACATCCGACGCTAAAAGAGCGCGAGTTGCGGGTTGGATTCGAGGTATTCGGCGTCGATGCCGAGGCGGCGCAGGCGGTGCACGAAGTCTTTCCAGCCGTGGTTGAGCAGCACTTTGCGCGGCTGCGCCAACTCGACGTAGCGTAAGAGCGACGGAAAGTCGGCGTGGTCGGAGAGCGGGAAGCCCGTGTCGGCGCCGCCGCGCCACTGCGTGTCGCGCGCGACGCTCCAGCCGGTGAGCGACGCCGTGCGCACGTTCCGGCCGCGCACGGCTTTAGGTAGGCTGCGTCCCGAGGGCGGCCAGAGCAGCACGCCCGCGCCGTCGAACGTTTCGGCATCGTAGCGCGCGCAGTGCGGCAGGTCGACGCCGGCCTCCGCATAGACCGCCGAGATCGTGTGGATCGCGCCGTGCGCGGTCAGCGGTAAACCGGCGCGGCCGAGGATCGCGATCGCTTCCTGCGCCTTGCCCAGTGAGTACGCGTAGAAAATCGGCACCGCGCCGTCTTCGAGCGCGCGGCGCGCCCAGGCGACCATCGCCGCCGCAATCTCCGCGCGCGGCGGAAAGACGTATTGCGGCCGGCCGTAGGTGCACTCCATCAACACGACGTCGCAGCGCTTCACCTCGGCGGGCTCGATCGAAAACGAGGGCTCCAGCTTGAAGTCGCCGGTGTATACGAAGCTGCCCCGTTCGCCCTCGATCAACAGTTGCGAGCTGCCCAATACGTGGCCCGCGGAAAACAGCGTCAGCCGGTGCTCGCCCTCATCCCACGGTTCGTTGAACGGGTGTGTTTCGAAGGTGGCTTTCGCGTCGCGAAAACGGGCCCGGCAGATGCGCGCGCTGTCGATCGAGGTGACCACGAGGTCGTGCGCGCGGGCGTGGTCCGCGTGGCCGTGCGAGACGTAGGAGCGCGAGCGTTGACGCAGCGAGTCGATCCAGAGGTCGAGGTCGGCCACGTACAGGGACTTGTCGACGAGCGAGAACATGGGTCGAACGCACGTTCGATTTCGGCGCCTTCCGTCCTGTCGAGGAGCATTCCGGCGAGACGTCCGGAAGAAGAGGGCGGCGGGGGTCGAGAGCTGCAGCCCCGGCCGAGCCGTGCGGGTTACATCGGCTACGCTACAGGAGTCTGAAAGTCTACAGATGGCACGAATCTACGACAACCTCGCCGACACGTTCGGCAACACGCCGCTGGTCAAAGTTCCCCGGTTGAACAAGGGCTTGGCGGGCACCGTGCTCGTCAAGATGGAGTCGTTCAATCCGGCGGGCAGCGTGAAAGACCGCATCGGCGTGGCCATGATCGAAGCCGCCGAGCGCGAGGGCCGCTTGCGTCCGGATACGGTGATCGTCGAACCCACCAGCGGCAACACCGGCATCTCGCTCGCTTTCGTGGCCGCGGCCAAAGGCTACCCGATCATCCTCACGATGCCCGACACGATGACGATCGAGCGCCGCAATTTGCTCAAGGCCTACGGCGCGCAACTCGTCTTGACGCCGGGCGCCGAAGGCATGCCCGGCGCGATTCGCCGCGCCAAGGAAATCCACGACTCGAACCCGGCCAAGTATTTCATGCCGCAGCAGTTCGAGAATCCGGCCAATCCCGAAGTGCATCGGCGCACCACCGCTGAAGAAATTTGGCGCGACACCGACGGCAACGTCGACGTCTTCGTGGCGGCCGTCGGCACCGGCGGCACGATCACGGGCGTGGGTGAAGTGCTCAAGTCGCGCAAACCCGGCGTCTATATCGTGGCGGTCGAGCCCGACGCATCGCCGGTGCTCTCGGGCGGCAAACCCGGCCCGCACAAGATTCAAGGTACGGGCGCCGGCTTCGTGCCGCCGATCCTCAACACGAAGATCTACGACGAGATCATCCGCATCACCAACGACGACGCGATCGCGACCGCGCGTCGCGCCGCTCGCGAAGAGGGCGTGCTCGTGGGCATCTCCGCCGGCGCCAACATCCTGGCGGCGCTGCAGCTCGCGGGCCGTCCCGAGTTTGCCGGCAAGACGATCGTGACCATCGGCTGCGACACGGGCGAACGGTACCTCTCGAACCCGGTCTTCGCCGAACAGGAAGCCCAGGTCGTCGAGCCCGCGCTCGTCTAAACCAATTCCCGCCAGTTGCTCCGACGGGCTTTGTCCGCGCTCACGCGTGGCCGAAGCCCGTCGGTACGTTCACCCGTTCAGATCAGAAGAGGCCTTTTCGTGACCCGATCCATCGCGCGCATCGTTCGCACCGCTCTCGCCGCCACTCTCGTCCCGATCTTTACCGCCTCGAGCCTGCCCGCGTTCGCAGCCGACCCCGCCTCGAGCGACGTGCTGCGGGCCACGCTGCCCAACGGTTTGCGCGTGGTCATCGTGCACGATCCGCTCGCGCCGGTGGTGACCGAAGAGATGAACTATCTCGTCGGGGGCAACGACACGCCGCCGGGCTTCCCGGGCATGGCTCACGCCGAAGAGCACATGGTCGCGTCGCGGTCCACGAAAGAACTCTCGGGCGATCAGATCGCGACGATTACCACCCTGCTCGGCGGCGATTTCGACGCCGACACGCAACAGACGGTCACGCAATACTACATCACGATGCCCGCCGACTATCTCGACGTCGCCCTGCGCGTCGAGGCGGCGCGCATGCAAGATACGCTCAACCTGCAGTCCGAGTGGGCCCAGGAGCGCGGCGCGATCGAGCAAGAGGTCGCGCGCGACACGGGCAGCGCGTTTTTCCGCTTCTACGAGAAGGCGCTCGCGGCGCTGTTCGCGGGCACACCCTACGCGCACGATCCGCTGGGCACGCGGCCGTCGTTCAACAAGACGACCGGCGCGATGTTGCGGCAGTTCTTCCTGAAATGGTACGCGCCGAATAACGCGGTGCTCGTGATCGCGGGCGACGTCGACGCGCAGAAGACCTTGGCCGACGTGCGCTCGATCTTCGCGCCCATCAAGGGCCACCCGGTGCCGGCCCATGCCAAGACCAAGCTCGGTGCGCTGCACGGCGTCGCGCCGATCAAAGACGTCAGCGACTTCCCGGTGCCGATCGCGCTCTTGGCCTATCGCATGCCCGGCTTCCACGATCCCGATTTCGCCGCGGCCGACGTGGCCGGCGACGTGCTCTCGAGCCCGCGCGGCGACCTCTACGCGCTGCAAGCCGAAGGTAAGGCGCTGGCCACCGGTTTCGAATTCCAGCCATTTCCCGACGCGGGTCTCGGCTTCGCCTTCATCGCGACGCCGCCCGGCGGCGACACCACGGCCGCACTCAACACCGTCGCGGGCGTGATCGCGGGCTATCAGAAAAACGGCGTGCCGGCGGATCTCGTCGAGGCCGCCAAGCGCCGCGAGATCGCGCAACTGCAGTACTCGCGCAATTCGATCGACGGCCTGGCCTCGGAATGGTCCGACGCGGTCGCGGTGCGCGGCATCGACTCGCCCGACGATGTGGCGGCTCGGTATGCCAAGGTGACCACCGACGACGTGAACCGCGCGTTGCGCACCTACTTGCGCCGCGACCTCGCGGTCGCGGGCATCCTGACGCCGCAGCCGGGCTCGTCGTCGGGCGGCAGCAGTGGCTTCGGCGTGCGCGACACGTTCTCGCCGAAGAACGCCAAGCCGGTCGCGCTGCCCACGTGGGCCCAGCGTCTCAGCGAGCCGCCCACCGTCGGCGCGTCGCTGGTCAATCCGCTCGATCAGACGTTGCCCAATGGGATTCGCCTGATCGTGCAGCCTGAATCCGTCAGCCCGACGGTCACCTTGCGCGGCATCGTGCGGCACAATCGCTTTCTCCAGGAGCCGCCCGGGAAGGAGGGCGTCGACGATCTGCTCTCGGGCCTCTTCGCCTACGGCACGACGACCTACGATCGCGTGGCGTATCAAGCGCAACTCGATGCGATCGCGGCCGACGTGGAGGCGGGCACCTCGTTCGATCTCTCCGTGCCTTCGGCCAGCTTCGACCGTGGCGTGCAACTCCTGGCCGACGACGTGCTGCACCCGGCGCTGCCCGCGCAAGCCTTCGCGATCGTGCAACAGCAGACGGCGCAATCGCTCGTCGGCGAGTTGACCACGCCGGATTATCTCGGCCGCCGCGCGACCGAAACGGCGCTCTTGCCCGCGGGCGACCCCGCGCTGCGCGAAGCGACGCCGAAGACGGTTGCCGCGGTGACGCTCGACGACGTGAAGGCCTATCACGACGCGATTTTCCGTCCCGACGAAACCACGATCGTGGTGGCGGGCGACGTGACGCCGGAGTCGGCGCGTGCGGCCATCGACCACTGGTTCGGTGCCTGGACCGCGAGCGGTCCGAAGCCGGTCACCGAATTGCCGCCCGTCCCGCTCAACGCCGCCGCCTATAAACGCATCGCGGCGCCGGGACGCACGCAAGCGTCGGTGACCCTCGACGAGACGGTAGCCGTGAAACGCACCGACCCCGAGTACACCGCCCTGCAACTGGGCGACGCGATCCTGGGCGGCGGCTTCTATGCGACGCGCTTCTCGAAGGATCTGCGCCAGCAGACGGGCCTGGTCTATTCGGTCGGCGCGGGCATCAGCGCCAACGCGACGCGCGGCACCTACGGCGTGGAGTTCGGCAGCGATCCGGGCAACGTCGCCCGCGCCACGACGATCATCGACCGCGACCTGCGCGACCTCGCCGCGAAACCGCCGAGCGACGTGGAGATGCGTCAGGCCAAGACGCAGGTCGTGCGCGACCTGTCGCTATCCGAAGCCAGCGTCGGTTCGATCGCGCAGGGCTTGGCCAATCGCGCCGATGCGGGCTTACCCCTCGACGAACCGTGGCGACGCGGTCGCGCGATCCTCGGCTTGAACCCGGCCGACGTGCAAGGCGCCTTCGCCAAATACGTCGATCCGTCGCGGTTCGTCGAAGTGATCGTCGGTCCGCCGAAGTAGTGCCGGGCCCCTCGGGCGTTCCGCTCGTCGACGTCTACCGCGGTTCGTTCGTCGAGTCGGTGCACGCCGTCGCGGGCTGCGCGGTGGGCCGCGACGGCGCAACGCTGCTCGCGCGCGGCGACGTCGACGTGCCGGTCTTCCTGCGCTCCACGGCCAAGCCGTTCATCGCTGCGGCGGTGGTTGCGAGCGGCGCCGCGGAGCGCTTCGGCCTGACGCCGCGCGAAATCGCGGTGATGGCCGCCTCGCACAACGGCGAGCCGTTTCACGTCGAGGCGGCGGAAAGCATCTTGCGCAAAGCGGGCGTCGACGCGAGCGCGCTGCGCTGCGGCGCGCACGCACCGTCATACGAGCCCGCTGCGGCGTCGCTCGCGGCCGCGGGCGAGAAGCCGTCGGCGCTGCACAACAACTGCTCGGGCAAGCACGCGGGCATCCTCGCAGCGTGCGCGCACTTGGGCCTCGACGTCGAGGACTATCTCGAACCCGAACATGGCGTGCAGCGCTATATCGCCGCCTTCTGCGGCCGCGCGTTCGACGAGGATCCCGAGCGCTGGCCCGTCGGCGTCGACGGCTGCGGCATCCCGATCTTTGCGACCTCGCTGCGTAGCGCGGCGACGGCCTTCATGCGTCTCGCGACGCTCGACGGCTTCAGCGCCGCCGACGCGCGGGCGCTCGGCGCCGTGCGCGATGCGATGTTGGCCGAGCCGGCCTACGTGGGCGGCACCGGCCGCTTCGACACGGCGCTCATGGCCCAGACCAACGGCGCGATCGCGTGTAAGGCCGGCGCCGAGGGCGTACACGGCGACGCTCTGCTGCGGCTCGGCGCGGGTCTCGCGCTCAAGGTTGTCGACGGCAACGGCCGGGCCGCGCCGTGTGCGACGCTGGCCTTTCTGCGGGCGCTCGACGCACTCGAGCCGCACGAGTCGGCCGCGCTCGCGAGCTTCGCGGAACCCGCGGTGCGCAACGTGGCCGGCCGGACGGTCGGAAAAATCGTCGCCCGCAGCCTGTGACACAATCCGCGCGCCTCGTCCGTCAGTAGGGGCATGGAGCCCCTCGCGTGATCGAGTTCTTCCTCAAGCGTCCGATTTTTGCCGCGGTTGCGTCGATCATCGTGACCCTGGCGGGCCTCGTGTGCATTCCCACCTTGCCGATCGCGCAGTTTCCGCGCATCGCGCCGCCCGTCGTGACCGTCACGGCCACATATACGGGCGCGAGTGCGCTGGCCGTCGAGGATTCGGTCACCACGCCGCTCGAGGAGGCCATCAACGGCGTCCAGGGCCTGCGCTACATGTCCTCGCAGTCGAGCAACGCGGGCACGAGCACGATCACCTGTACGTTCTCGCTCGATCGCGACCTCGACGCGGCCGCCAACGACGTGCAGAACGCGGTGCAGACCGCGATCGCGCGACTGCCCTCCGCGGTGACGCTGACCGGCGTGACCGTCGCCAAGAACTCCGGCAGCTTCGTGATGGGCGTCGGCTTCTCGTCGCACGATAAGAATACGAGCGCGCTCTTCCTGTCGAATTACGGCGACCTTTACATTAAGAACTATCTCAAGCGCGTGAAGGGCGTCAACGACGTCATCATCTTCGGCGAGCGCAAGTACGCCATGCGCCTCTGGCTCGACCCGAAGAAGCTCGCCGACAATTCGCTGGCCGCCACCGACGTCGAAAACGCCCTGCTCGACCAGAACGTGCAGGTCGCCGCCGGCTCCATCGGCGCGCCGCCGACCAACGGCAATCAGCCGTACGAGATGAGCGTGCGGGCCGTGGGCCGGCTCAGCACGCCCGAGGAGTTCGAGAACATCATCCTGCGCGCCACGCCCGACGGCGGTTTCGTGCGCCTGCGCGACGTCGGCCGGGTGGAGATCGGCGCCGAGGACTACTCGACCGACCTGCACTTCGACGGCCGGCCCGCGGTCGGCTTCGGCATCCTCTCGCTGCCCTCGGCTAACGCGCTCGACGTCTCGAAATCCGTCCGGGCCGAACTCGACAAGCTCTCCAAGAAGTTCCCGCCCGGCGCCTACTACGACATCGCCTTCGACTCGACGGCCTTCGTCAACGAGTCGATCAAAGAAGTCGTGATCACGCTGCTGATCGCGATCGTGCTGGTGGTGCTGGTCATCTTCGCCTTCTTGCAAGATTGGCGCACCACGCTGATTCCGGCGATCACGATCCCGGTCTCGCTCATCGGCACCTTTGCCTTGATGAAGATTCTGGGCTTTTCGATCAACACGCTGACGCTCTTCGGCCTGACGCTGGCCACGGGTCTCGTGGTCGACGACGCGATCGTGGTCATCGAAAACATCGCGCGCTTCATCCAGGAGAAGAAGATGTCGCCGCTCGCCGGAGCGTCGGCGGCGATGAAGGAAATCTCGGGCGCGGTCGTGGCCAGTTCGCTCGTGCTGTTGGCCGTCTTCGTGCCGGTCGCGTTCTTCCCGGGCACCACCGGCCAACTCTACAAACAGTTCGCGCTGACCATCGCCTGTTCGATCACGATTTCGCTGTTCTGCGCGCTCACGCTGACGCCGGTGCTCTCGGCGAAGCTGCTGGCAACGGGCGGGGTGGAGCGCAAGCGCTCGCGCATCTTCGTGCCGATCAATCGCGGCATCGACTGGATGCGCAAAACCTACCACGGCGCGCTCGGCCGGCTCTTCGCCTTCCGTTACGTGGTCGTCGTCGGCTTCGCCGCCGCGCTCGCGCTCACGTTCTTCCTGTTGAGCGTCTCGCCGACCGGGTTCACGCCCGATGAAGATCAAGGCTACTTCATCGTGACGTTGCAGGCGCCCGAGGGCACCTCGCTCGATCAGACCGAGCGGATCGCGCAGAAGGTCGAAGGGCTGATCACCCAGCGGCCCGAGGTGGTCGACGTGTTCGACGTCATCGGCTTCGGCTTCACGGGCAACGGTTCCAACCACGCCACGATGTTCGTGCGGCTCAAGGATTGGGCGGATCGGCCGAGCTTCCTGAGTTCCGTGCAATTCATCCTGTACGGTCTCTATCCGAAGTTCGGGCAGATCACGCAGGCGCAGGTGTTCGCCTTCAACCCGCCCGCAATCCAGGGCTTGGGCAACTTCGGCGGCTTCCAATACGAGTTGCAAGACACGGGCAACATCGGGCTCGACGCGTTGACCAAGGTGGCCTACGGCTACATCGGCTTGGGCAATCGCGATCCCAAGCTACGCGCCGTGTTCACGGCCTTCCGCAACGACAGCCCGCAGTTGGTCGTCGACGTCAACCGGCTCAAGGCGCAACAGTTGGGCATTCCGCTCGCAAACCTGTTCGCGACGATGCAGATCGATCTCGGGTCGCTCTACGTCAACGACTTCGACTACCTCAACCGCTCGTACCGCGTGTACATCCAGGCCGACACGCCGTTCCGCTCGCGCGTCGAGGACTTGCAAACGACGTACGTGCGCTCGTCGGCCGGCGCGATCGTGCCGCTCTCGACCTTGCTCACGGCCAAGGTGGAACACACGGCGCCGGTGATCTACCACTACGACCTGTTCCGGTCGATCGAGATCAACGGTCAGCCGAGCCCGGGTCACGGTTCGGGCGACGCCATCGAAGCGATGGACAAGATCGGCGCGCAGGTCGATCCGCCCGGCGTGAGCCACGAGTGGTCGGGCATTTCGCTCGACGAGATCGAGTCGGGCAGCCAGTCGGCGCTGATCTTCGCGCTGGGCATCATCGTCGTGTTCTTGGTGCTTGCGGCGCAGTACGAGAGCTGGACCGATCCCCTGATCATCCTGCTCTGCGTGCCGCTCGCGATTCTGGGCGCGCTGGGCGCGATGATCCTGCGCAGCACGCTGGCCGGCTTCTTGCCCTTCATCGGCTTCGTGCTCTCCGACGTCTACGCGCAGGTCGGCTTCGTCATGCTGATCGGCCTCGCCAGTAAGAACGGCATTCTGATCGTGGAGTTCGCAAACCAATTGCGCGAACAGGGTCTCAGTCCGATGGCCGCCGCGATGCAGGCCGCCGAGACGCGCTTCCGCCCGATCTTGATGACCTCGCTCGCGTTCATCCTCGGCATTCTGCCGCTGGTGTTCGCGAGTGGTGCGGGCAGCGCGAGCCGTCACTCGCTGGGCACGCCGGTGTTCGGCGGCATGATCCTCTCGACGATCCTCAACCTGTTCGTCGTGCCGATCTTCTACGTGATCGTCGTGACGTTGCGCGAACGCGGCAAGCGCTCGGGCAGCTCTTCGGGCACCGTGGTCGCAAGCGACGGGCGCACCACGGAAGTCAAACCCGCGCCGCTGTGAGCGGCCGCAGCGGCTACGCGCCGTTTCGCGACTTTCGCACGTGGTACGAATCGTTCGGCGAGAGCGACGAGGGGCGTCTGCCGCTGATCGTGTTGCACGGCGGTCCGGGCGCCACGCATCAATACCTCGAGCCGCTGCGCGCGCTCGCCGAAAACGGGCGCCGCGTCGTCTTCTACGACCAGATCGGCTGCGGTCGCTCCGACCGGCCGGTGGATCCGGCATTCTACACGGTGCAAACCTTCGTCGACGAACTCAACGCGTTGCGCGAGCACCTCGGGCTCGAGCGCGCGCACGTGTTGGGCCAATCCTGGGGCGGCATGCTCGCGATGGAATACGCGCTGACGGCTCCGCCGGGCTTGGCCTCGATCGTGGTTGCCGACTCGCCCGCCAGCATCCCGTTCTGGGTGGCCGAGGCCAACCGGCTGCGCGCCGAACTTCCGCCCGACGTGCAGCGCGCCCTGACCGAGCACGAGGCGGCCGGCACGACGGCCGATCCCGCCTACCAAAGCGCCGTCGAGGTGTTCTACCGGCGGCACGTCTGCCGGCTCGATCCGTGGCCCGATTGCTTCGCGCGGACGGCTGAGGCCCTATCGACCGACGGCTACGTGTACAACCTCATGAACGGTCCGAGCGAATTCCACTGCATCGGGACGATCAAGGAGTGGGACATCACCGCGCGCCTGCACGAGATTCGCACGCCGACCTTATTGCTGAGCGGCCGGTACGACGAGGCGACGCCCGCAATCGTGGAAGGGATCCACCGCCGGATCCCGGGTTCCGAGTGGATACTCTTCGAGGAGAGCTCGCATACGCCGCATCTCGAAGAGCCGGCCGCCTTCAACGCCGCCGTGCGCGGCTTCTTGGCCGGCCTCGAAGCGCGCGGCTGAAAAGCATTGCCGCGGAGCGGCCGTCTCTGCGGGAATCGGAGCCGGGTCCCGGAAAGCATCGGCAAACGAGCTTTGAGGGCTCGCCTTTTTCGCTGAAAGGCAAGGCGCGTGAAGAAGATCCGTGCGACGACGGCGCTGGCCGTTATCTCCGCTTTCATCCTTCCCCTCGCGTTCCCGGTGTCCGGCGGCGCCGACGCGGGACCGATCAAGATCGCGGTCATCACCGACATGTCGGCGGTGTACGCCGCCGTCTCGGGCCGCGGCGCCGTGGTCGCGACGCAGATGGCCGTCGACGACTTCGGCGGCAAGGTGCTCGGCCGGCCGATCGAAGTGGTCGCCATCGACCACCGTAACAACGGTCCCGAAGCCGCCTCGAAAGCGCGCGAAGCGTACGACAACGGCGCGGAACTGGCCGTCGACCTGACCAACTCGGCCACCGCCCTTGCCGTCTCGGGCGTCGCTAAAGAGAAGCACAAGCTGGTCATCGTGACCGGTGGTGCGACCTCGGCGCTCACCGGCGCAAACTGCGATAAGTATACCTACCACTACGCTTACGATAGCTACGCGCTGGCCTCGTCGACCGGCCGCAACGTGGCGCGTCAGGCCGACGGCAAGACGTGGTACGGCATCGTGCCCAACTACGCGTTCGGCCAGGCGATGCTGGCCGACTTCACCACGGCCCTCAAGCCCGAGGGCGCGAAGTTCATCCACGCGGATATGATCCCGCTGGGCAACACCGACTTCTCGTCGTACCTCCTCGCGGCCAAGAACTCGGGAGCGCAGGTGCTCGGCGTCCTCAACGCCGGCGCGGACACGGTCAACACGATGAAGCAAGTCAAACAGTTTGGCCTCGATAAGACGATGAAGGTCGCCATCGGCCTGCTCTTCCTCTCCGACGTCGACGCGCTGCCCGACGTGTTCGCCGGTTCGCGCATCACCACGTCGTGGTACTGGAATCAGAACAAAGCGGCGCGCGCCTGGGCCGATAGATTCACCAAGAAGATGGGCGGCGGCTTGCGGCCGACGTCGATTCAGGCCGCCGATTACTCGGCGACGTTCCAGTGGCTCAACGCGGTCAAGGCCGCGGGTTCGGTCGACGCCGACAAGGTCGTGGCCTATCTCGACGGCCGCCAGTTCAACGACTTCTACGCCACCGCGGGCGAGTGGCGAGCGCGCGACCATCGCGTGACGCACGAGATGTACGTCGTCGACGTGATCCCGAAGGAACAGATCAAGGAGCCGCACGCGTGGTATAAGATCGTGCAGATCATTCCGCCGAGCCGCGCGTTCCGGCCCGAGAGCCAGTCGCTCTGCAAGAAAGACTGGTAGCCGCTTTCCCGGTCATGCTCGCGCAAGCGGCGTTGACGCCCGACTACATCGTGACCCAGGTCTTCAACGGTCTGGTGAACGGCGGATTCTTCGCCTTGCTTGCGCTCGGCCTGAGCATCATCTTCGGCATGCTGCGCATCGTCAACTTCGCGCACGGCGCGATGTACATGCTGGGCGCGTTCGTGGCCTACTACGGCGCGCTCTACGTGCACTTGCCGTTCTTCGCGGCGCTGATCGTGGCGCCGGTGGTGGTGGGCGCGTTCGGCTTGGCGATCGAGGTGCTGCTGCTGCGCAGGCTCTACGAACTCGATCCGCTCTACAACCTGTTGCTCACCTTTGCACTCGTGTTGATGATCGAGGACGGGATGCGTCTTGCGGCGGGCGCGCTGGGCTCGCCGTACGATACGCCCTCGATCCTCTCGGGCGCGACCAATTTGGGCTTCACGCTCTATCCCACGTACCGCCTCTTCGTGATCGCCGTCTGCATCGTCGTTTGCGTGGCGGTCTACTTCTTCGTCGAGCGCTCGGCGCTCGGCGCGCGTATCCGCGCGGCCACCGAAAAGCCCGAACTGACCCAGGCTTTCGGCATCAATACGCGGCGACTGATCTCGGGCGTCTTTGCCTTCGGCGTGGCCCTGGCCGCATTTGCCGGCGTGCTCAACGCGCCGAACACCAACGTGACGCCGACGATGGGCGACTCGATCATCATCCAAACGTTCGCGATCGTGGTGATCGGCGGGCTCGGATCGATCCTGGGCTCGATCGTGGCCGGCTTCGCGGTGGGCGTGCTGGCCACGGTGGGCGCCGTGTTCTTTCCGCAGATTTCCAACACGCTGATCTTCATCCTGATGGTGTTGGTGCTCTTGGTCAGACCGACGGGCCTGTTCGGCACGGTCGAGCGCACCGCGTGAGGTTCATCGCGGGGCGGCGCGGCTTGACCGTCGGCCTGGCGTTGCTCGCGCTCGGCGCGATCTTGCCGCTCTTCCCCTTCGTCTATCCGGTCTTTGCGATCGACCTGGTCTGCTTTGCGCTCGTCGCCCTGGCGTTCGACCTTTTGCTCGGCTTCACGGGTTTACTCTCGTTCGGTCACGCGATGTTCTGGGGCGGCAGCGGCTACGCCGTCACGATCCTGATCGCACACGGCGTGACCTCGTTTCCGCTCGCGATTCTGGCGGGCATCCTCTACTCGTTCGTCGTCGCGCTGTTGGTCGGNNTGCAGATCACCACCCGCGGCAGCTTCTTCGGGCTCTCGCTCGAGAACGATCGCGTCTATTACTACGTGGTGCTGGCCATCACCGCGCTGTGCGCGGCGCTCGCCGTCCGCATCGTGACCTCGCCCTTCGGTCAAGTGCTGGCCGCGATGCGCGAAAACGAGACGCGCGCCAAGAGCATCGGCTACGACACCGACCGTTTCAAACTCGCCGCGTTCGTCATGTCGGGCACGCTCGCCGGGCTGGCGGGCTCGCTCTACGCGATCGGGAATCGCCTCTCGGGACTCGACGGCGTCGACTGGCACACCTCGGGCGCGATCATCATGATGACGATCCTGGGCGGCATCGGCACGATCTACGGCCCGATCGTGGGCGCGGCGATCTTTCAATCGCTCGAATATTTCATCTCCAAGACGCCGATCGGCGACAAGACCGACGTGGTGATGGGGCTCATCTTCGCGATCGTTATTCTCATCGCGCGGCGTGGCGTGGTCGGCGAGGTCTTGCACCGCGCATTCACGCCCAAGACGCGTTTGGTGGAAGACGAAGACGATCCCGACCGCCTCATCCCCGACCCGGAGCCGAGCCCGGTTTAGCCCGTCGCGCTCTTGCCCTCGCTCCGCGCGCTATGCCCTCCGCGAATATTGGCTCGTCGACGTGAAGAAGCGGGAGGTCGAAGTGTGCTGCGGATGGGCGCTAAACCCCGAGGTGCGCCAGCAGGTCCGTTTCGCGTTCTATCACTTCCGCGTTGCTCATCGACTCGACGATCTTGCCGTGCACCATCAGGTAGTGGCGGTCGGCGACGCGGGTCGCGAAGCGCAGGTTTTGCTCGACGAGCAGAATGGTCACGCCGGAAGCTTTGATCTGCGCGATCAGGTCGCCGATGGCGTCGACGATCACGGGTGCGAGGCCCTCCGTCGGTTCGTCGAGCAAGATCAATCGCGCGCCGCTGCGCAGCACGCGCGCGATCGCGAGCATCTGTTGCTCGCCGCCCGAGAGCATCGTGCCCATCGCCTTGCCGCGTTCCTTGAGGATGGGGAACAGCGCGTAGATGCGTTCGAGCGGCCAGGCCTCGTCGCGCGACACGACCGGCGGCAACGCCAAATTCTCGGCGACGGTCAGCGACGCGTAAATGCCGCGCTCTTCGGGTACGAAGCCGATGCCGCGGCGCGCGATCTTATCGGACGTCAGCGCGCCGATGGGCTCGTCTTCGAAGGTGATCGAACCCGTACGGCGGCGCACGATGCCCATGATCGATTTGAGCGTCGTGGTCTTGCCGGCGCCGTTGCGGCCCACGAGCGTCACCACCTCGCCGCGTTCCACGCGCAGGTCGACGCCGCGTAAGACGTGGCTCTCGTCGTAATAGGCGTTGAGGTCGCGGGTCTCAAGCATGGGCGCCCGCACCTCCGCCGAGATAGGCGTCGATCACGCGCTGGTCGGCGCGGACCTCGGCGTAGCTGCCTTCGACGAGCACCTTGCCCCGTTGCAGCACCGTGATTCGTTGCGAGAGGTCGGCCACCACGCTGAGGTTGTGCTCCACGAGCACGACCGTGCGCCCCGCCGCCACGCGGCCGATCAACTGCGAGATGCGGCCGACGTCCTCGGTGCCCATGCCCGCCGTCGGCTCGTCGAGCAACAGGATCTCCGGCTCTTGCGCCAGCGAGATCGCGAGTTCCAGCGCGCGTTTGCGCCCGTAGGAGAGTTGCACCGCGAGCAGGTCGCGCTCGCGTTCCAAGCCCACGTCGCGCAAGAGTTCGAGCGCGCGTGGCTCGAGCCGTTTCGTCGCCGCGCCCGACAACCAGAATTGCGCGGGCAACTCGGTCTTCGCTTCCAGCGACACCTTGACGTTGTCGATCACGCTGAGGTGCGTGAAGATGCTGTTGATCTGAAAGCTGCGCACCATGCCCAAGCGCGCGATCTTCGGCGCGTCGAGGCCGTTGAGTTCGCGGCCCTTGAAGCGGATCGTGCCCGAGGTGGGCGCGACGAAACCCGAGAGCAGGTTGAAGAACGTGGTCTTGCCCGCCCCGTTGGGCCCGATGATCGCGTGGATCGTGCCCGCCTCGATGGAGAGCGAGACGCCGTCGATCGCCCGGTAGCCGCCGAACGATTTGGTCAGGTCCCGAGTCTCGACGATCGCCGCCATCAGGTTAGGGAAGTACCTCGTACAGGGACGACATCCCGCCTTCCATGTGTTCGCTCACGTGGCAGTGGAACATCCACGTCCCCGGATCGTCGGGAACCATGTCGGCGGTGATCATCTGGGCCGGCGCTAGATTCAACACGTCGGTGCGCTGCCCGCCCACCAGAACCGTGTTGCCGTGCCAATGCGGCGTATGAAAGTTGAGCCCTTCGCCCAACGCGATGACGTACCAGCGCACGCGCTGCCCCTCGTGCATCTGCGGAACCGGACCGGATGCAAACTGATAGCCGTTCACGGTCCAGCGAAGATTCGACGGCGCGAAGCCTCGGCCCAGGATGTCGGCGCCTCCGGTAACCGGGTCGGCGCCGACGGCTTCGACCTTGTTCAGTTTCTTATTGCCCTTGATGAAGCGCTTGATGTTGTCGTTGAGGAACCAGCTCCAGTTTTCATCGAAGGTGACGAAGACTCCGACGACCTCGCGGTCGACGTCCTGCGGCGTGCCGTCGGCGCGCGCTTGGCCTCGGCGCGTTACGACGATCGCTCCGATCAGGCCCGAGTTCACGTCGCGTCGTTCCTCTACGTGCGAATGGTAGACCCACACGATCGAACTCGGGTCGGCCGGCCCCGGCCCGGCGCGTTCGGGCACGGACCACGTGTAGGTAAACGTCTTGCCGGGCGCCACGGAGGCGCCGCCTTTGCGCCCGGGCGCCACGCCGTCGGCGTACCCCGAACCCTCCGAAGCCTTATCGTAAAATACCCCGTGCGGGTGGACGCTGTACGGATGCGTCCCGTTGTTCCGGAAGACCACTTCGATCGTATCGCCGACTTCCGCGTGGAGGACCGGCCCGACGATGCCGAGATAGGCTTCGCTCGGCGGACGCGGCTTCAGATGAGCGAAGGTAGCGTCGGTGTACTCGCGATACACGGCCTTGCGATAGACTTTCCCGATCGTATGCGGCCCAGCCGTGGAGTACTCTTTGGCGTAGCTGCCGGGCATGCTCATGTGCAGCGCCATGCCGGGCACGTAGTCCCAGTCGATCTCGTCGGCTGCGATATAGTAGCGCCGCACCATACCCTGCTGTTGCTGCGCGGGCAAGGGCGGCGGCAACAACACGGCGAGCGAAAGAAACGCGAAAAGCGCCGCCGCCTTGAGGCGAAGACCGAACTGCATCGTGAACCTCCTTCGTCGAACGCCGTACGCGCGCGACGAGAGCGGCTTTACTCTGTTTTGCGAAAGGCCCTGTCGGTCAGAGCGTCGCGTTAAGGAATTGTGCGACGTAGTCGCGTGCGAGCTGGCCTCCGAGCCCTTCGGGAATAGAATCGAAAGCGTGATTGCTCCAGGGTATCTCGAGCGAGACGACGGTGTCGTGGGCGGCCAGCAGCGCGTCGCGCATCTGTCGCTGGAAGCGCAGCAGCACGAGTTGATCGCGCGCGCCGCCGACGAGCAGCGTCGGCGGCAAGCCGGGCCGCACGTAGGCGAGCGGCGAGGCCGAACGATAGGCGGCGGGCACGGCCTCGGGCGTCCCGTCCAGGTAATCGCTCACGAGCTTGCGGATGTTCGCGGGATCGGGGGTTGGTGGTTCGCGATAACCCTCGGCGAGATCGACCGGCGGATAATATGCCACGACTGCCTCGATCGTCACCGGCTCGTGCCGGTAGCCCGCGACCAGCGCGAGTTCGCCGCCCGCCGAGCGCCCGAGCAGCGCGACGCGTTTGGGATCGATGCCCCATGCGCGAGCGTTGCGCGCGATCGCGGCGAGCGCATCCTCCACGTCGTTCACCTGGGTGGGATAGCGGTAACGCGGCACGAGCCTATAGTCGACCGCGAGCACGTCGTAGCCGAGCGCGGCGAGGCGCCGGTCTTCGCCGGCGGTGTCGCCGCGCGCGCCGAAACGCCAGCCGCCGCCGAAGATCACGACGACCGCCGGATGCGGCCACGCGCCCGGCGCGTGGTACAGGTCGAGCGCGAGCCGCGCGCCGTCGCGCGTGACGAAGGGCAGGCCGCGCTCGATCCGGATATCCTGCGGCGGATGCGGCCCGCGAAAGAACCGCGCCACGTCGAACCCGCCGCCGCGAACGTAGGTGGGACCGAGCGTCGCGCGCATCGCGCGATCGGCGGCCGCTATCGTGCCGGGTAATTGCGCCAGCGGCAACAGCGCGCAGCCGAGCGCGATGGCGCACATCGCGACGCTCGCCACGCGAATGCGTCCGCGCGCCCAGGCAGCCACGACCGCCAGCGCCAGCGCCGAGGCGATAACGCCCCACGGGGCGATCTCGGGCACGACGACGGCGGGTACCAAGAGCAGCCCGTTCGGCGCGGGCACGATCGTCCAGATCTCGACGAAGAGTGCGAGCGTCGCCACGACCAGTGCGAGAGCGTTGCGCATCAGCCGCGCGAGGCGCGGTACGCCTCGAGCCAGGCGGCGCTCGTGTAGAGCGCGCGGCCGCGTCGCACGACGCGCAGCCGCCCGCGCTGGATCGCCTTGTAGAGCGCTTCGCGTTCGGGCCCGCGCGCGAGCGATGCGACGCTGACGAGTTCCTCGGTGGGGCTTTGCTCCGACGCTCCGGCCAGACGCTGCAGTCCGCCGAGCACCGACCGGCCCACCAGGATCGCCAGCGGCCAGGGATCGCCGTCGTCCGCGCGCGCGAGCGAAGCGAGGTAGCGGCGCGCGTCCCGCGGACGCACCGCGAACGGCGGCAGATCGAGCCGCCGCAGCAAGAGGTTGGCCACCAGTCGGCCCACGCGCCCGTTGCCCGATGCGAACGGGCGGATGCGGTCGAAGCGTTCGAGGGCCTGCGCCACCCAGAGCGCCGGGGACGCTTGGCCGGGGCCGGCGGCAAAGCGTTCGACGAAGCGCGCCATCTCGCGCGGCACGAGCCAGAACGCCGGCGGCACGACGCCGCCCCGAAACGCCGGCAACGTCGTGCGTCGCCAGGCACCGGGGCCGGACTCGGGCTCGAGGCGCAACGCGCGCGCGTGCAGATCCACCAGCTCGTCGAGCCGGAGCAGGGGCTGGCCCGGCCGCGGCAGTTTGGCTTGCGCGACCCAACGCGCCGCGTCGGCGTAGGCCGCGGCCACGAGGTAGGTGCGCAGCGGGCGGCCACCGGTCGCGAGCCCGCGGTCGACGAGCACGCGCAACTCGTCGAGTTCGATCGGCGCCCGCGACAGGGCGCACGAGGCCGCCACCTCTTCGAGGACCAGCGTCTGCAGTTCGCGCCGCCGCGGCGCGCCGTCGGGAGCCGTGCGCAGGCGCTGACGCTCGGCGGCGAGTTCGGCATCGAGGCGCAGGAACGGTCCCGGAGCCGCTTGGTCCAGATTTACCTTTTTTGCCGCTTGTGGACTCATGCTCTGCTCACCTTCGTCCATTCTAGCGCATAATGCGAACAATGGACTCTGGATATCTGGCCGCACTCGCCGAGCGCGTATTGGTCTTCGATGGCGCCATGGGCACCGAACTGATGGCCCTCGAACTCGATGATGCGGCCTTCGGCGGCAGCCGCCACCGGGGCTGCAACGAGGCGATCGTCCTCTTCCGGCCCGAGCTGATCCGGGGCATCCACGAGCGCTATTTCGAGGCCGGCGCCGACGTCGTCGAGACCGACTCGTTCACCGCCTCGCGGCTCAAGCTCGACGAGTACGGCCTGGGCGAGCGGACCGTGGAACTCAACCGCCGCTCCGCCGAGATCGCGCGCGAAGCCGCCGACAAATTCTCGACGCCCGAGCGCCCGCGCTTCGTGGCCGGTTCGCTCGGGCCCACGGGCATGCTGATCTCCTCGTCGGATCCCGCCCTCTCCAAGATTACGTTCGACGAATTGGCCGAACTGTACGCCGAGCAGTCGGCGGCGCTCGTGGAGGGCGGCGTCGATCTGCTCTTGCTCGAGACCAGTCAGGATCTGCTCGAGATGAAGGCCGCGATCGCGGGCATCGTGCGCGCCTTCGCGCGCGGCGTGCGGCGCGTGCCGATCCAAGCGCAAGCGACGCTCGACGTGACCGGCCGCATGCTGCTGGGCACCGACATCGCCGCGGTCTGCGCGACGCTCGACGCGCTGCCGATCGACGTGATCGGTTTGAATTGTTCGACCGGCCCGGCGCACATGCGCGACGCGGTACGCTACCTCGTCGAGAACTCGCGCTGCTTCGTCTCGGTCATTCCCAATGCGGGCTTGCCGCTCATGGGCCCCAAAGGCGAAACGATCTATCCCGAGCGGCCCGATGAAATGTCGCGCGACCTGGCCGCGTTCGTGCGCGAATACGGCGTCAACGCGATCGGCGGTTGCTGCGGCACGACGCCCGCGCACGTGCGCGCCTTCGCGGCCGCCGTCGCCGGGTTGCGCGGGCGCGCGCCCAGGCCCAAGCCGCTGCAGTTCGCCGCGTCGGCGATGAGCGCGACCGCGCTCGTGCAAGACGGCAGCCCGCTCTTGATCGGCGAGCGGATCAATTCGCAGGGTTCGCGCCGCATCAAACGTCTGCTCTTGGCCGACGATTACGACGAGATTTTGCTGGTGGCGCGCGAGCAGGTCGAGAACGGCGCGCACATCCTCGACGTCTGTACCGCGCTGACCGAGCGCAGCGACGAAGCCGGGCAAATGGCCACGCTGGTGAAGAAGCTCGCGCAGGCCGTGCCCGCGCCCCTGATGATCGACTCGACCGAACCCGAGGTGATCGAAGCCGCGCTCAAGATCTACGCCGGGCGGCCGGCGGTCAACTCGATCAATCTCGAGAACGGGCGTGAGAAGCTCGACCGCGTGATGCCGCTCGTGGTCGAAGCAGGCGCCGCGGTCGTGGCGCTCACCATCGACGAAACGGGCATGGCCAAAACGGCCGCGCGCAAGCTCGAGGTCGCGCGACGCATTCACGACATCGTCGTGGGCGAATACGGCATACCGCCGGGCGCGCTCATCTTCGATGCGTTGACCTTCACGCTGGCTACCGGTGAAGCGGAGTTCCGTCCCTCGGCGCTCGAGACGCTCGAGGGCATCAAGAAGATCAAGGCCGAGTTGCCCGGCGTCTTGACCTCGCTCGGCGTTTCGAACGTTTCGTTCGGGCTCAAGCCGGCGGCGCGCGCCGCGCTCAACTCGGTCATGCTGCATCACTCGGTGCAGGCCGGGCTCGACATGGCCATCGTCAACGCCAAGGAAGTCACCCCGTACGGCGAACTCGACGCGACCGAGCGCGAACTGTGCGACGATCTGGTCTTCGACCGTCGCGCCGACGCCCTCGCGCGCTTGATCGAATACTTCGAGTCGCGTTCCGCGCCGGGTACGGTGGCCGTGGCCGCCGTCGCCGAAGATGCCGATGCGCCGGTCGAGCGGCGCATTCACGAAGCGATCCTGCGCCGGCGCAAGGACGGCATCGAGGCCAAGATCGACGAGGCGCTGCTGGAGCGCGATCCGGTCGCCGTGCTCAACGAGATTCTGTTGCCCGCGATGAAGGACGTCGGCGATCGCTTCGGCTCGGGCGAACTGATCTTGCCCTTCGTGCTGCAGTCCGCCGAAGTGATGAAGAAGGCCGTCGCGCACCTCGAGCAATTTTTGGAGAAGAAGGACGGCGTCAGCAAGGGCAAGGTGGTGCTGGCCACGGTCTTCGGCGACGTGCACGACATCGGCAAGAATTTAGTCGATACGATCCTGACCAACAACGGCTACACCGTATACGATTTGGGCAAGCAAGTCCCGATGAGCGTCATCCTCGATAAAGCCGTCGAAGTCGGCGCGGATGCGATCGGGCTCTCGGCGCTGCTGGTCTCGACCTCGAAGCAGATGACGGTCTGCGTGCAAGAGCAAGATTCGCGCGGCTTGCACTTCCCGGTCGTCGTCGGCGGCGCGGCGATCAATCGCGATTTCGGACGGCGCATCTCGTTTCTCGAACGCGGCGAAGGCGGCGAACGCTATTTCGATCCCGGCGTCTTCTATGCCAAAGATGCCTTCGAAGGTCTCGAGATCGTGGATGCGTTGACCGGCGATCCGGCGCGGCGCGAGGCCTTCGCGAGGCGCGTGCGCGACGAGGCCGAGCGCGCGCGCGCACACGTTGCCGCACCCGTCGCAGTCGCCCCGGCGGGGCGCAACGCGCGCGCGGGATTGGCGCGCGCCGACGTGCCGGTTGCGCCGTTTTTCGGCAAGCGCGTCGTGCAGGATGTCGCGCTCGAAGAATTGTGGGCGTGTTTCGACGAGCGCAGTCTCTTCCGCTTGTCCTGGGGCGGCGGCAACGCCAAGGGCGCCGCGTGGGAGACGTTGGTGCGCGAGGAGTTCGCGCCGCGCTTGCGCGCCTTGCAAGCGCGCGCCGAACGCGAACCGCTGTTGGCCCCCGCGGTCGTGTACGGTTATTTCCGCGCCGCGGGCGACGGTGACGACGTCGTGCTCTACGAGCCGTCGACGCCCGGCCGAGAGATCGCGCGCTTCCGCTTCACGCGACAAGCCGGCGGAAAGCATCTGTGCCTCGCGGATTATCTGCGCACGCCGCTGGCCGGCGGTGCGAGCGACATCGTCGGGCTGCAAGTGGTCACGGCCGGGCCGGGCGTCTCGCTCGAGATCGATCGTCTTCAGCGCGCCGGCGACTACAGCGGCGCTTATTTCCTCCACGGCTTCTCGGTGCAAGCCGCCGAGGCGCTCGCGGAGTGGACGCAGCGCCGCATTCGCCGCGAACTCGGGCTTGCGCCCGAGCGGGGCAAGCGCTACTCGTGGGGCTACGGGGCCTGCCCGGATCTCTCGCAACACGCGCTGGTGTGGCGCCTGCTCGACGTCGAGGCGTCGATCGGGGCGGCCCTGACCGACGCCTACCAGATCGTGCCGGAGCAGTCGACCGCGGCCATCGTGATGCACCACCCCGATGCGTCGTACTTCAACGCGGCCGCCGTCCGCGAGCTCGGCGCGGCGTAAAGCGGAGCGCGATTCCCGCGAGCAGGCCTCCTACGGCGCCGCATGCGGTATCGAAGACGTTCCAACCCAAGCCTTCGGTCGAGCCGTTGAGGAATTGGGCCACCTCGATGGCCGCGCTGTAGAGCCCGACGGCGAGGGTCAATCCGGGAATGGTCGGCTTGAGGCGCCATTCGTACGCCGCGCGCCCCGACACGTAGCCGAGGATCGCGAAGGCGCCGATGCTGTAGGCCTTCCGGAGCAGAACGTGCCAACTGAGCGAGGGCGGCGAGGTGAGCGCATAGACCTCGTTGCTCAGCGCCAGACCGAAGAGCACCGCCGCGACGGCCACCGCCAGGGCAGTCCAGATTTTCATGCCGCCTCGTTGCCGTACCGGGAGCCCCATTCCCCCGGCGCGAACGCAACGGGACCCTCATGCTAGAACACAACAACCCGGCGATTGACGTCGACGACTTGATGGCGCGCATCCAGCAGGAAGTCGCCAAACGCGGGGTCGGTTACGAGCCCGTCACCTTCACCGGTGATCCGTCGGCTCCGCTACCCTTGGCCTCGATCGAAGCGTTGTTGAATACGGCTCAGGCCAAGGCCGAGATTCGTACCCGCTGGTCGGGTCAATTGCGCATCTTCCCGTTCGACCGCAGCCCGAAGCTGCAGCGCCTCGCGTTGCGCGGCCTGGCCTATCTCTTCAAGGATCAGCGTCACGTCAACTTCGCGTTGATCGCCTCCCTGCGCGAATCGCTGGCGGTCAACCGCG
Source organism: Vulcanimicrobiota bacterium (assembly GCA_003136655.1). Lineage (GTDB taxonomy): Bacteria > Vulcanimicrobiota > Vulcanimicrobiia > Vulcanimicrobiales > Vulcanimicrobiaceae > Hesperobacter > Hesperobacter lustricola. Next base: position 45,507 of record PLFC01000060.1, on the reverse strand, counting down.
GGCTCTTGCGGCGGCTGATCCTGCTCGAGACCGAAGTGCAACGGCTGCAGGCCGATCTGCGCGAAACGGAGCTGCGCAAATAGCGCGTCCGCCTCACCGGATCGCCGTGGTGACGCCCTGGTACGGTCGTCACCTCACCGGCGGTGCGGAACGTCAGGCCCGGCAACTCGCGGAGGGCTTCGCTCAGCAAGGCGACGTCGTCGACGTCTTGACGACGACCGCGCGTTCGCCGGCCGACGATTGGGCCACCAACCATTTCGCGGCGGGTGCGAGCGTCGACGCGGGCGTCACGGTGCGCCGCTTCAAACTCGACCGGCGCGACCAGGAAGCCTTCGACCGGGCCAACGCATTCTTTCTCAGCCAGCCGCCGGGCTGGCGCCGCGCGCCCGCGCTGCCGCCCGAACACGTCGAAGCGTTCGTCGACAACAACATCAATTCGCGCGAACTCTTGCAATTTCTCGCGGCCTACGGCCGCGACTACGATGCGGTCATCTTTCTTCCGTATTTGTACGGCCCCGTGCTGCGCGGGATTCCGCTCGTGCGCGAGCGCGCCTGGTTGCAGCCGTGTCTGCATCACGAGTCCTACGCGCATTTGCCGCAGGTGGCCGCGATCTTTCACGCCGCCCGCGGGCTGTTGTTCAACAGCGACGGTGAGTGCGAATTGGCCTTGCGCCTGTTCGGACCGGGTTTGCGCGACAAGTCGTTCGTGGTGGGCGAGTGGATCGAGACGCCCGCGGCGGCGTCCGGCTTGCCCACCCGCGTCGGCGCCTTCTCGCCCGCGCAGGAGCGCTACGTGCTCTATCTCGGACGCCGCGACGAAACCAAGAACGTCGGCTTGCTCATCGAGGCCTTTCGACTGTACCGCCGACACGATTACGCCTCTACGCTGAAACTCGTGCTGGCCGGCTCGGGCTCGACGAATTATCACGATCCGGTCCACGGCGTCTACGATCTGGGTCAGGTCAGCGACGTGCAACGCGATACGTTGCTCTCGCAGACGCTGGCCCTCTTTCAGCCGAGCTACAACGAGAGTTTCTCGCGCGTGCTGATGGAGGCGTGGGCCATGGGCCGCCCGGTCGCCGTCAACGCGCAGTGCATCTCGACGTCGCTCGCGGTCGGCCGTTCGCGCGGCGGCTGGACGGCGACCAGCAAGGGCGAGTGGGCCGAACTGATGGGCTTCGTCGACCGCGCCGACGCGTCGTTGCTCGCGGAGATGGGCGAACGCGGACGCGTGTACTATTTGATGCACGCGACGCAGGACGGCGTGCTGGCCCGCTACGACGACGCTTTGTGGCGCGCCGGCGATCCGCTTCCGCGCCTGCCCGCGGGCGGCCGCCTCGTGCTCTCGGTTCCGTCGAACGATCTCAACGACGAGCTGTACCGGCGTGCCCTGACGCTGGAAGCGTGGGCGTCGCAGGCCGGCTACGCCTGCCGCGTGCTCGCGCCCGGTGAAACGCCGCCGGACGAGGACCGCCACTCGCTGCTGGTCGTGCACTCGCCCGACCCCGACGAGATCGACCGCGCGCTCGACTGGCCGGGCGGCGCGGCCTTGGCCTACGATCCCGTGCGCTTCGCCGAGTCGGCGGGCTTGGTCTCGCGCCTGATCCCTCAGGCGCTGCTCTCGATGGTGCGCACGCCCGATGAGGCCGCCGCCCTGCGCCGCGAGGGCGCCGCGTCGATCGAAATCTGGCCCTTCCAATTCGATCTGCGCTGCTGGGACGTGGAACCCGACCGGGAACTCTCGGCCGCTCTCGGAGACGGCAAGGCCAACTGCCTCTTTGCCGGGCCGCTGACGCCGATTTCCTGCTGCGAACAGCTCGTCGCCTCGTTCGCGTACCTGATCGCCCTGGAGGTCGATGCCCGGCTGATCCTGGCGGTGTCCTTCGACGACCCCGTCTACGCCGCGTGGATCAGGTCGCTGATCGTCGCTCATCGCCTGGGCGAGCGGGTGGTCTTCGTCGATCCCGTCGACGCCGGGGCTCTGGCCGCGGCCTATCGCCAGGCGTCCATTTTCTGGTCGATGAGCGAGGGCATCGAGCCCCGGGTACCGTTCGTCGACGCGCTCTGGCACGACGTGCCGGTGATGGCCTTCTCCACGCCCAGGATCATCCGGCTGCTGGGCTCGGCCGGGTTGCTCTACCGGCGCAAGAACGACTTGCGCGGGCTGGCCGCGCTCGCCAAGCTGCTCATCGGCGACAAGATCCTGCGCGGAAAGGTGCGCCACGCCCAAGAAGCGCGCCGGTCGGCCTTTACGCTCGACTTGCCCGCCGGCGGCCGGCTGGTCGAGACCCTTTTGGGCAGGGTCGCGGTCCCCGCAGGCTAAGGCTTCGGCGGTGGAGTCACAACGGCGCATCGCTTTCGTCGTACAGCGCTGCGGCGAAGACGTGGTCGGCGGAGCCGAGTCCATGGCGCTGCAGGTAGCCGAGCGTCTGCGCTATTCCTACGACGTCGACATTCTGACCACGTGCGCCCTGGATTACCAAACCTGGCGCAACGAACTGCCCGTCGGTCACAGCATCGTGCGCGAAGTCCACGTCCGGCGCTTTCCCGTCGACAAGCCGCGCGACGTCCGGTCGTTCGATCGTTTGTCGGCACGGGTTGCTGGCGACCTGGCCGGACAGACGCTGACGCAACAAGAGGACTGGATGCGCGCGCAAGGGCCGCTCTCGACGCCGCTCTTGCACTACCTCGCCGAGTACGAGCCCTACTACGACGCCTTCGCGTTTTTCACGTACTTGTACGCGACGACGTACTTTGGTTTGCCGCGCGTCGCCAAGAAGGCCGTGCTCATCCCCTTCGCGCACGACGAGTGGCCGATCCGCATGTCGATGTGGGACGAGCTGTTCGCCGCGCCGCGGGCGCTGATCTTCAGCACGAGCGAAGAGCGCGAATTTCTCGAGCGCCGATTCGAACGGCTTCCGGAACGCTCGGCGACGATCGGGGTGGGCATCGAAGCCCCGCCCGACCGCAATCCGGAGCGCTTTCGTAAACGCTTCGACATCGAGGAACCCTTCGTGCTCTACCTGGGCCGCATCGAAAAGTCGAAGGGCGTCGACGTGCTCTTCGAGGATTTCATGCGCTACCGCAGGGGCTCGACCACGCCCCTGAAGCTGGTGCTCGTGGGCCGGGCGCATACGACGATCCCGCAACACCGCGACATCATCGCGGTGGGCCAGGTCGACGAGCGCACCAAGTGGGATGCCTTGGCCGCGTGCAACCTGCTGGTCATGCCCTCGCAGTACGAAAGCCTGTCTCTGGTGCTGCTCGAGGCGTGGGCCTGCGCGAAGCCGGTCCTGGTCAACGCTCGGTCCAGCGTTCTGGTCGGTCAGTGCAGGCGCGCTCAAGGCGGTATCTGGTACGATTCCTACGAAGAGTTCGAGGTCGCGCTCGACCTCTTCGACGGGGAGCTGCGCGAGCGGCTAGGTCGGCAAGGACAGGAGCACGTTCGCAGTGCATATAACTGGTCCGATACCGTCCTCGCGTACCGCGATATCCTGGACGCAGTTCCCCTCACTGCGTTTCCGAACGGGGCGTTCGACCATGAACGGTCAGTCAGATCATTTGGACCTTAAGCGTAGCCGCGTCTGCGTTACCGGCAGCGGTGGATTTCTCGGTTCGTTCGTCGTCGAAGCCTTGCGTGCTCGCGGTGCGAGCAACCTGATTCTCCCCCGTCGTAAAGACTTCGACCTCACGAAGGAAGAGTCGATCGAGCGCCTGTTCGAGCAATCGCGGCCCGAGGTGCTCTTCCACTTGGCGGCGGTCGTCGGTGGTATCGGGGCCAACGAGAAGAATCCCGGTTCGTTCTTTTATCAGAACGCGATCATGGGCATTCAGCTGATCGAGTACGCGCGCCGCTACGGCGTGCAGAAGGTGATCGTCGTCGGCACGATCTGTGCCTATCCAAAATTTGCGCCGGTTCCGTTCAACGAGGACGCGCTCTGGGACGGTTATCCCGAAGAGACGAACGCTCCGTACGGCATCGCGAAGAAGGCCTTGCTCGTGCAGTGTCAGGCGTATCGCCAGCAGTACGGCATGAATTCCATTTACGTGCTCCCGGTCAATCTCTACGGACCGCGGGATAATTTCGATCTCGAATCGTCCCACGTCATTCCCGCGCTGATCCGCAAGATGGTCGAGGCCAAGCGCGTGGGCGCGTCGGAAGTGGCCTGCTGGGGCGACGGTTCGCCCACGCGCGAGTTTTTGTACGTCCGCGACTGCGCCGACGCGCTGGTGCTCGCGGCGGAGCGCTTCAACGGCGCCGAGCCCGTCAACCTGGGCAGCGGCGAAGAGATCGCGATTCGCGATCTGGTCGAAATGGTCGCCGAGATGGTCGGTTATCGCGGCAACATCGTGTGGGATACGTCCCGGCCCAACGGTCAACCGCGGCGCAAGCTCGACATTACGCGCGCGGAGCGGTCCTTCGGCTTCACCGCGAAGACGACGCTGCGTGACGGTCTGCAAAAAACGATCGCGTGGTATCTCGACGCGATGCCGGAGGCCGTCCCCGCTTAGCCGTCCGTCGGACTGAGCCAAACTGGACAAACGCGATAGCCTCTTCATCCTGCACGCGGGCGGCCTCGGAGATCTGGTTCTCGCTTCGGGCTTCTTGAGCGCGCTGCGCGCGGCGCGTCCCACGGCGCGGATCACGCTCGCAACGCGCGCGACGGTCGCACCCTTCGTGTCGGTGTCCCCGCTGCGCGACGCGGTCGACGGCGTGGTGCCGCTGCCCATCGACCCTTATCGCTGGGCCGCGCCGTCCGACGTACTCTTCGGCGCGCTCGAGCGGACCTTCGCCGCGGTGGGCCGCCGGCCGGCGGATACGTTCGTGAGCGCGGAGCTGCGTCCGACCTGGCTGACCTTCGTGCTGGGCGCGCGGCTGAAGCCGCGGCTCGCGGTCACCTTGCGCAGCGTGGACTACTCGCGGGCTTTGGTCGGCGCCGTCTGCGACCGCTTCGGTTTGGCCGTTCCGGCGTTCCGGCGGTACGCCGACGCGCGCTCGCGAACGCACGAACTCCTGCGCTACGAGCGGCTGGCCAAGGCGCTCGGCGCGGACGAGGTGGAGCCGCCCCACTGGCCCCTGCCGGCGCGCTCCCGGCAGACGCTCAAGACCCACGGCCTGACGCCGCACTCGTACATCGTCTGCTTTCCCGGAGGCTCGGCCGCCACGCCGGCGCGCCGCTGGGCTCCCGAGCGCTTCGTCGCGACGCTTGCAGCGGTGCGCGAACGCTTCGGCGGCAGGGTCTTGTTGGTGGGCGATACCGGCGAGCGCGAACTGCTCGACGACGTCGCCCGGCGCTGCGCGGTGGCCGGCCTCGAGCCGCACGTCTTCGCGGGCAGGCTGGCCGATGCGGGCGCCCTGCGCGCGCTCGTGGCCAACGCCTGGGGCTACCTCGGCAACGACACCGGGCCCGCGCACCTGGCCGCGGTCCACGGGGTGCCCGGCGTGACCGTGTACGGCGGTGGAACCTGGCCCTCGTACGCGCCTTGGGCTCCGGGCAGCGTGGGCGTCGTGCATCCCTTGCCCTGTTTCGGCTGCTTTTGGGACTGCACGTTCGGCCGCGCGGTGTGCGTCGAACAGATCGCGGTCGAGCCGGTCGTCGCTGCGCTGTCGGCCGCCGTCGCGGCGCCGGTGGCGGCGCCCGCCGTCTCGGAGGTGTCCACGTTCGGCCCCGAAGTTATCGGGCTGATCCGGGACGCCTCGGCGACCTACCGCGCCGCCCAGGCCGACCGGGCCGCCCGCCTAGAGGCGCTCCTTTCGCAGAAGCGAAAATTGACTTCAGGTTAAGAATGCTGACGAATCAACTCGAAACGGAAATCGCCGACCTGCGCGCGATCGCCGAGGAGCGCGGACGCTTCCTCGAGATCACGAGCACGGCTTTGCATCGCCTTTCGGGCGAGGCCGACCGGCGCAAAGCCGTCGCCGACGACCTGCAGCGCATTGCGGAAGAGCGGCAGGCGGTGATCGAAGAGTTGCAGGCCGAACTCGAGCGCGCCGTTGGTGCGGCGGAGGAGCGGCTGGCCGTCATCGAGCGGCTGGCCGGCAATCTCGAGCGCCATTCGGCGGAAGCCGAGGCGCGTATCGGCACCGCCCTCGCCGACTCGGAAAAACGCATGGCGCAGTTGCAGAGTGCCGCCGACGAGCGGTTGGCTGCGCTCGATGCGGCGACCGCGGAAGTTGCCTCGTTGCGTGCCGCCATTGCGCGCAAGGACGGCGAACTCGCCGAGCGCGCCGAGATCATCGAAGACCTCAAGCGCGTCGCCGAAGAGCGGCTCGCGGGCATGAAGCAAATCGAAACGGCGCTCGCGCAGATGCGCGATGAAGCTGAGAAGCGCGCCGTCGTCCTGGCGGACATGTCGGACGTCCTCGAGCGCCAGGACCGTGAGATTGAGCGGCTCCGCGCCAGAAAATAGTCCGCAGTCGCCTCCGCGCGTCACCATCGTCACGCCGGTCCTGGACGGAGTCCAGTTCATCGCGCGGGCGGTCGAGAGCGTCTTGGCCCAGGACTATCCGAACGTCGAGTACATCGTGGTGGACGGCGGCTCGCGCGACGGCACGATGGAGATCGTGCGCAGTTACGGCGACCGCATTCGGACCATCGTGCTCGAAGGCACGAGCCAAGCGCAGGCGCTCAACGCCGGCTTCGCCGCGGCCGGCGGCGACATATTCGGCTTCATCAACGCCGACGACGCGTATCTTCCCGGCGCCATCTCCGCGGCAGTCGCCACGCTCGCGAGCAATCCGGCGGCTCCGTTCGTGTACGGCGAGGCCGATCACGTCGATGAGGGCGGCTCGCGTTTGGGGCCGTATCCGGTCGAGCCGTACGACGCGATCTCGCTCGGCATGCGCTGCATCGTGTGCCAGCCCGCGGCGTTTTTCCGCGCGGAGGCGTTCCGCGCGGCCGGCGGCTTCGATCCGGCGCTGAACTACGCGCTCGATTACGACCTGTGGATCAGGCTTTCGCGAACCGCTTCACCGGTGAAGTTTGATTCGAAGATCGCGTTTTCGTGCATGCACCCGGGCAATAAGACGCTCGGACGCCGGCGCGCCGCATACGAGGAGTCGATGAGGGTGCTCCGCCGGCACTACGGGTACGTGCCCTACGATTGGGTCGTCGCGTACTCCAACCACGTGTTCGACCGGAGCGACAACTTCTTCCAGGAATCGCGCGGGGGCCGCCTAAACGTGCTTTCGAGCCTGGCCCTCGGCCTGGTGATCAACCGGCATCGCGTCCGCTACCTCCGTGATTGGCTCGCGCATCGTGGCTTCGGAATCAATCGTAGCTGAGCCGTTCAGGCTCCGTCGACCCGACCTGCCGCTTGTAACGGTAGTGACCCCGTCATTCAATCAAGGCCGTTTCATTCGCGACACGATCGAGAGCGTTCTCGCGCAGGACTACCCCAACGTCGAGTACATCATCATCGACGGCGCCTCGACCGACGATACCGCGTCCGTCTGTGCGGAATACGCCGACCGGCTGACCTTCATCTCCGAGAAGGACCGCGGGCAGTCCGATGCGATCAACAAAGGCTTCGCGATGGCTCGCGGAGAGATCGTCGCGTGGTTGAATTCCGACGACGTTTTCTTGCCGGGTGCGATCGGCCACGTCGTCTCCGCGTTCTTGCGCGAGCCGGATCTGGGCGCGGTGTACGGCGAGGGCTACCAGATCGACATCGACGGGAACGTGAAGCAGCGCTTCTCGGTCACGGAGCCGTTCAATCTCTGGAAGCTCGTCTATATGTCCGACTACATCTTGCAGCAGACCGTGTTCTTCCGGCGCGACGTCTTCGACGAGATCGGGCTACTCGATCGAGACCTGCACTACGGCATGGATTGGGAAATCCTCATGCGCATCGGCAAACGCCATATGTTGCGCTACCTGCCCTACTACATGGGCTCGATTCGCGAATACGGCGAGGCCAAGACCTCGACCGGCGGCGCACGCCGCTTTTGGGAGCTGGTCAAGATCATGCGCCGGCACGGGCGCTCGGCGTTTCCGCCGGGCTTCGTGATCTACGGTGTGGAGACGTACCAGCGCATCGTCGGCGAGCGCATCGCCGCGATCTGCCGCGGACCGTTACGCCGGCTCGGCAATAAAGCCCAGGCGTTCATTGCGCGTTGGTGCGGACGGATCGTGCACTACGTCATCCGCGAGAGCCAAGGGCTCTACGTCGACGGCTGGGCGACGAGAAAACTCCACTACATGTTGCCGCCGGGCCACGGACGTTTTCTCGAACTGCACATCTCGTTGCCGCCCGGCATGTTTGCCCGCCAAGTCCTCGAGGTCGTCGCCAACGGGCGAAAGGTCGCAGTCGAGAGTTTATCGCCCGGTGAATACCGGCTGCCCGTGCGTCTGCCCGAAACGATTTGGAATCAGACGCTGGAACTGACGATCAAGGCGCGTTCCTGGTTTCGGCCCGCGTCGGTCGAGCGCGGCGCCGACCGTCGTAAGCTGTGTTATTTGGTGCGGGGAATCGGCTACAGCGAGCGCCGCGCCGACTCCGCGCACCGGTGAACGCAAAGGAGCCGTAGGACTCAGGCACGTGTACGCCTTCGCGCCGCCTCTTGTCCCAAGCCCCACAGGCCCCTAAACGACCGTCAGCGAGAACACCCGGAAATCGAGCGTTCTGCTGTCGCCGTGGATGCCGGACTTGCCGCCGCCGTCGACGTGCAGCGAGAACTTATTGGAGCCGGCCGCGAGCGGCAGGCTCAAGTACACGGTGCTCAGGCCGCGAACGGCGGCCTTTTGGATCTCGTGACCCGAAGCGTCGCGCAGGGAGATGGCGAAGCTCGTCGGTTTCTGTAAACCGGGTCCCGGCGCGACGAGAAGTTTGAGGCGCCGGTTGCCCGACTGATCGGCCTTCACCTCGAACTGCGCGTCGTTGTTGACCCAGCGAAACGTGGCGCCGTTGAACTCTTCGAGCGGATACCAATTGTCGGCGATGGTGATGCCGGGCCCCGCGATGTCGGGATGGCCCGCGCCGATCGCCGCGTCGCTCGTCGCGTCGTCGATGCTGAAGACGCGGAAGTTCAGCGTGCGAGGATCGCGCGGCGCCTTCTTGCCGCCGCCGTCGACGCGCAACGTAAAGGACGTATCTTGTCCGGGCGACACCGGCAAATCGAAGCGCACGCGCTGTTTGCCGTCGAAGACGCCGCTCGCGACTTCCTTGCCGGCGCGATCCAGAACGTGCACCGTCATCTTGGGCTGGCCCAGACCCGGCCCCGCTTCGGCGACGATTGCGATTTTCTTTACAGAACCGATCGGCCGGTTAACGACGATTTGCGCGTTGTTCGCGACCCAGCGGAAGCTGTTTCCAGCGGCGGTCTCGTGCAGGTACCATCCCGTACCGAGCGTCAGGCCGCTGCCGGGCGAGACGATGTCGCTGGGCGCTGCGGCGACCGGCGCCACGGTCACGAGCGCCCACGCCGATAGGGCGACGAGTCTAAACCAAAAACTTCGCATGTGAACCTCCGCGCCGCCCGTTCCACGCTCGCTTTCGACTGCCCTGGCGAAAGCAAGGGAACGTGCCACTTGGACTTTGAACCGTCACGTATGAGGCGCCGGTTGGACCTCTTGGTGGTCCTGACCGAACGCATGCTGAGGGCGCGTTACCGCGGGTCGATCCTGGGCATCGTTTGGTCTTTGATGAATCCACTCCTGATGACGGGCGTGTACACGGCCGTTTTCGGCTACGCCTTTCGGCAGTACTACGCGGGTTCGGTCCTGCACTACGCGCTCGTGGTTTTCATCGGACTGACCGTGATCCAGTTCTTCTCCGGCTCTACGTCGCAAGCGCTGAGCAGCATCGTGGTCAACAGCGGCTTGCTCAATAAGATTCGCGTGCCGTTCGAAGTCTTTCCGGCCTCGACCGTGGCCTCGCACGCGGTGCAACTGGGCATCGGCGTCCTGCCGTTGTTGATCGTGGTCACGCTCTTTTCCACGCACGACGTCTTCCGGGCGCTCTTGCTCCCGCTTCCGTTGGCCGGATTGATTCTGTTCAGTGCGGGCGTCGCGTATTTGATGAGTACTATCTATGTCTACTTCCGCGACATCCCGCACATCTACGAGTTGATCACGTTCTTTGCATGGGTCACGTTGCCGATCTTCTATCCGGCGGCGATCGTGCCCGAGCACGTGCGCCGCTTCCTGGTCTTCAACCCGTTGTTTCCGACGGTGCAGAGTCTGCGCGATCTGGCGCTGGGCAGCGGCTGGCCCGACCTGCCCTCCATCGCCGCGAGCTTGGCCATCGGGGCGCTGGGCCTGGGTCTGGGACTGACGATCTTCACGTGGCGTCGTCGCGAGTTCATGGACCTGATTTGAGTTCGGTGCGTTTGGAGGCCGTCAGTCTCTGGCGGCGGCTTCAAGAAGAGGCGAGCTTCGACCTCAAGCGGCGGATCTTCACGCTCTTGAAGGCGCGGCGCTACGAGCGCAGGCGGCGGCGCGTGCTCGATGCGGTGTCGCTGGATCTGCCCAAGGGCGAGAAGCTCGGAATCATCGGGCCCAACGGGTCGGGCAAGTCGACGATGCTCAAAATCATCTGCGGCATACTCTCGCCTTCCGAAGGTAAGGTCAGCGTCGAGGGCTCGATCGCGCCGCTGATCGAACTCGGGGCGGGCTTCGATCCCGACTTGGCCGTGCGCGACAACATCCTGCTCTACGGCGTGCTGTTGGGCCACTCGGCGGCGGAGATGCGCGCCAAGATGCCATTCATTTTGGAATTCGCCGAGCTGGACGAATTCGCCGACGTGCCCGTCCGCGCGCTGTCGTCGGGCATGGTGGCGCGCCTGGGTTTTGCCATCGCGACCGACACCAATCCCGACATCCTGATCCTCGACGAAGTCTTATCCGTCGGCGATGAGTCGTTCCGCAACAAGAGCCGCCGGCGCATCGAAAGCATGTGGCACGATCACGTGACCGTGCTGCTGGTTTCGCACGATCTGCAGTTCATCCGCGAGTCGTGCAGCCGCGCCATTTGGATGCAGGCCGGCGGGATCGTCAAGGACGGGTCGCCGGGCGACGTCGTCGACGCCTATCTGCGCTCGGTCGACTCTTCGGCCCAAGAACGGCTGGCGCGGGCCCGAGCCCGCTTGGCTCCGTAACGGCAGTCCGAGGGCGAAGGGCGGCGACCCGCCGCGGCGAAACGCGGCCTCTATGACGTCACTGGGCCGCTCTCCACTCCGTCAGGTTCTTTTCGTGCTCGTCGGGCTCTGTGCTCTGGCGACGGAGGTCGCGTGCGGCGGAGGTTCGTCGAGTACGGGCCCGGGCAGCATCCCGACGTCGGTGCCCTTTACGCCCGTGCCCACGCCCGTGCCCACGCCGACGGTCAATCCGAATCCGAGCCCGACCTCGTCGGTCATCATCATCATCCAGTCGAAGCAGCAGAGCCCGCGCTAGAGTGTCGCTCTAGCGAAAGTGCGCTAGAGGCTGAAGCCCGCTTTGGCCGCGTCGGCCGCGAACATCTTCACCGTATCGAGCGAATAGTCGTCGAGGTCCTTACCGACGAGCCCGAGCTTGCCCAGAATGTCGTGCGTCACCGTGATGATGTGCGTGCCGATGGAGTCGGCGTGAAAGATGTTGAGCAGCTCGCGCGGGCTGGCCCAGATCAATTCCACGCCGGGTAGCGGTGCGATGAATTCGAGCGAGCGGCGCATGATCGGCAGGGGATCGCGCCCGGTGTCGGCGACGCGTCCGGCAAAGACGGAGATGCATGCGGGAGCGCCGCCGACCAGTGCGGTGCATACCTCGGCGACTTGTTCCGCGGTCATCAGCGCGGTGACGTTGACCTTCACGCCGGAGAGCGTCAGCTCGCGCACGACGGGCGCCGTCGTTTCGCGGCGCGTATTGGTGACCGGAATTTTGACGTAGACCTCGTCGCCCCAGGTGGCGATGCGTTTTGCTTGGCGCACCATCTCGGCGTTTTCATCGGCGAAGACTTCGAACGAAATCGGATAGCCGCCGATCGCTTCGAGCAGATCGCGGGCGAATGCCTCGTAATCGGTGATGCCGGCCTTGTGCATCAGCGTCGGGTTCGTCGTGAAGCCCTTGATCGCCGGATTTTTCGCGAGCGCGACGATCGCCGCCTTATCCGCGCCGTCGGCAAAGATCTTGACCTTGAGGCTTTCGATGGAGGGATGGTCGAGACTTGGCGAGCTCTGTAGCACGGCGCACTCCTTAGGCGTGAGATTCAATCCAGTCGACGGCGGCTCCGAGATCGGCGACCGTCGCATCGGCCGGCGGTTCCGGCCGCCGTTCGTCATATTGATAGTCGATGAAGACGGTGCGAACTCCCGCCCGCCGTCCGGCTTCCACGTCGCGCCAGCGGTCGCCGATCAAGAAACTGCCGTGCAAATCGATACCGTAGCGGTGCGCTCCGTGCAAGAGCAAGCCGGGCAAGGGTTTGCGGCAATCGCATCCATCGCGGTCGTCGTGAAAACAGACCAGGACGTCGTCGAGCGGCAGGCGCCGGGCGAGTTCGGCGTTGAGTGCGTCGACCGTCGCCCGGCGCTGATCGCCGCGCGCGACGTCGGGTTGATTGGTGACCACGAGCAACAAGAAACCGCGGCGACGCAACCGCTCGAGCGCCGGAGCGACGCCGGGCAAGAGTTCCAGCGCTTCCACGGTTTCGGGTGGAAAGGGCTTCCGCTCGCGGACGATCGCCTTATTGAGGACGCCGTCGCGGTCGAGGAAGACGGCGCGTCGCGCGGGCAGCGAGGTGTCTACTTGGCGACCGACTCCCACTTGGTTTGCGCGGCCTTCAGCGCCGGGTGGCTGACCATGAGGTGCCAGACCACGGCCTGAAAGGCCTCGGAATGCGGCGTGATATTGTCGGGATTGACGACCGGCACGATGACGGCCGCGTCCGCGACCTGCCCGGTGTAGCCGCCGTCGCGGCCGACCACGCCGATGACCTTGCTGCCGACTTCCTTGGCGTATTGCAGGGCCTTCACCAAGTTGGGGCTTACGTTTTTCTCGACGTTGCCGCCGCCGACCGAGAACACGAGGATCGTGTCGCCGGGCTGCAGCTTGCTGACCTTGAGCCACTCGGAGAAGATCGTGTCCCAACCTTCGTCGTTGGTGCGCGCCGTCAACTCCGAAACGTTGTCGGTCGGCGCGTAGGCCTCGAGTCCCACGATCTTGCGGAAATCGTTGACGGCGTGCGAGGCGTTGCCCGCGCTGCCGCCGACGCCGAGGATGAACAGGCGTCCGCCGCTTGCCCGCGTTTTCGCCAGAATGTCGACCGCGCGTTCGATGGCCTCGACGTCGAGACCGTCGATGACGCGGTGTGCTTCAGCGAGAAACTGCGCGCTGAAGGTGGTGGCGACCGAATTCACTTCGCGGCTCCCGCAAGGGTCTGCTCGGCGCTCGCGACGGTGGTGCCCGGGACGTGTTCGAAGACGCGGAAGTTCATCACCCGTGCATCTTGCGAGGTGGTCTTGCCGCCGCCTTCCACATGGAGGCGGACGGCACTGGGCGGACGCGCCCCGGGCGGGACCGCGATCTTCACGCGCTGACGGGTCTTGACCGAGACCTTCTCCAGCTGCTCGCCGGCGCCGTCGAAGACGGTCAAGTCGAAGGCCTTTTGCTCGACGCCCGGGCCGGGCTCGAGTTCGAGTTCGAGCGGGCCCGCCGGGGTGCCCGTCACTTCGATCATCGCGTCGTTGTTGACCCAGCGGAAGGTCTCACCGCCGAAGGATTCCAGCGGGTACCAGCCGGTCCCGAGCCGGAAGCCGGCGTTGGGCGGAATAACGTCGCCGGGGAGCGCGCTGACCACCACCTTGAATATGCGAAAGTTCAGCACTCGAGGATCGTTGGGCGCGGGCTTGCCCCCCTCATTGGTACGGAGCGTGATCGCGTGCACTTTCGGGTCGCCTGCCGGGATCGTGAACGAAACCTGCTGACGTCCCTTGACCGGAACGTCGGCCAGCGGCTTGCCGTCTTCGACGGCCTTGAGCGTGAAGGGGCGAAGACCCACGCCGGGTCCTGGTTCGACTTGTACTTGCACTTGGTACTCGAACCGTCTGAGGGTGGCGACGTACAAGACTGCGTCGTTGTTCACCCAACGGAAGCTTTCGCCGCGATACGTTTCGAGCCGGTCCCATCCGGCTCCCAACGCCACGTCGTTGCCCGTTACGATGTCGGTGATCATCAGGTGTCCTTCGTAGGGCCAGGGCAGTTGCCGAAGCCAGGGTCCTGCGGAACCCCTACTCTCAAGCACTCGAACCTTACTTGGCTTTCGGCCGCCTCCCTGCCGACGCTGGGCGACCCGCCGGACCCGTACCGGGACGAAGTGCTTCTCCGTAAGAGTATTCTTACCGTTCGGCGCGCTCTTAGCGCGGAAGCCGTTCCAGAGCGGCGTTGAGCGCCTCGATGACCGCCAGACGTTCGAGGGCGGTCGCATGGAGGCGCGCTATTTCCTCATCGCGCTGATTGCACTCTTCGGCCATCATGGCCAGCGACTGGGCTTGCGATTCGATCAGCGCCGCGCGTTCGTCTGCCACCGTCTGCAGCCGTGCGTTGGCCGCGAGCTGATCGTCGAGCTTGGCTTGATTCTCTTCCTGGAGTTTGACGATCCCCGGGAAGGCGCTCGAGGCCTGCAGGTCGCGCTGCAGTTCCGCGATCGTGCGCTGCTGCTTCACGATGAGCGCGAGGCGTTCTTCGCACGCGTCTTGGAGGCGGCGATTGGAGGCGGAGAGTTCGTCGATGATGCGTTGACGTTCCGCCACGACGGCTTCGAGGTCGGCGATGACCGCCGTTTGGGTTTGTTGCGCGGCGTCGCGCTGCTTGAGGGTCGCCTCGAGTTCGGCGATCCGGGTCTGCAGGGCCTCAGACTCTACGATCATCGGGTCGTTTTCTACGCTGCACCTGCTGCGGCATCCAATTCCCGCGGAACCTGCGTAAAAGATACGTTGCGAACCGCGGCCGAGCCGGCCCCGAGTACGAGCCACCAGAGCAATCCCACCTTCGGGAAGAACACCAGCAGGTCGAAGATCTGGTGCAGCGCGAGGGCCAGCGTCGCGCCGAAGGCGGCGAGCGCGAAGGCCGATCGGGACGCGCGCTTGCCTAGGCTGGTCAGCGCCGCCAAGAGCGTGCCGACGGTCGCGAAGAAGAGCGCCAGCCCGCCCTCGGCCAAGCTCTGCAGGTAGAGGCTGTTGGCGTGCGTCTGCGCGTCGGTCACGCCCGCGCGCGGCAGTTCCAATTCGTAGTTGCCGCCCCCGACGCCGAGCCAGGGATGCATCCGCCACAATTCGAGCGCCGCGCGCCACAGTTCGGCCCGGGTCCCGAGCCCCGTCGGACGTTCCGGCGTGTCGAAGCTGGCGAACCGGCCGAGCACGCCGAGAGCGCCCAAGCCCACGAAGATCAGCAAGACGGTTCCGGCAACGTACGACGCGTAGCGCCGCGCCCGGGTCCCGCTCGCCCCCAGGCCCACGACCGCGCAACAGGCGACGGTGACCGCCAGAATTCCGCCGCGGCCCAGGGTCAACACGTCGGCGACGACGCAGAGCCCGAGCGCGACGCCGAGACGCCGCATCCTGCCGGCCAAGACGAACGCGAGAATCGCCGGGACTGCGACGTCGAAATAACCCGCGAGCTGATTGGGACCCTCGAGGGGACCGGCGATGCGCGGAAACGTCCGGCCGTGCAAGAGCAGCGACGACGGCGCGCCCGTCCATTCCTGAGCCAGCGCGAGCACCGCTACGAGCGAAGCCCCCGCGGCGAGAGCGTTTGCCGCGAAGCCTTCGTCGGGATCGGCGGCAAAAGCGAGCGCCGCGCCGCAGAACGCGGCGAGGTATTCGCAGGCTTTCGCGATCTCGCGGAGCGCGGGCGGCAGATAGTCCGCCCGGGTTGCGGCCAAGGCCGTCGCCACGACGATCGCGACTGCACCGAGCAAGATGGGCCGTACGGCCGGGGACCACAACGGCCCCGGCGGCGTGCGCCGCAAGGCCAGCGCTATGAGGAAGCCGACGAGCGCCGCCTTGGGCAGCGTGACCGTCGTGCCGGCCGCGGCGCTGCTGAGATCGAACGGATCGATTACGAGCAGCGCTGCCAGACCGTAGATGGGGCGAACCCAGGTGAGGCCCGCGGCGGCAAAGAGGGCGAAGAGATAGAGGGCCACGTGCCCGGCGCCGAGCGGGGCGGTCACCGAAAGGTCACGCGGCCCTCGCGCGCTTGCAGATCGGCGCGCACGTCGGCGTGGCGAAAGCGTCTGGTGAAGACGTAGCCGTCGATGACGGGATCCTCGAGCGGCTCGCCCAGCGGTTTGAGGAATTCCGGATACCACGCGGGGTCGGGCGTGGTGCCGTCGGCTTCGAGCACGTACGCTCCGCCGATGTTCTCGTAGCCCCAGCCGTATTGTAAATAGGTGTAGCGTTGCGCGCACGCGAGGTACGTCGCGAGGGAGAACGCGACGTTGCGTTTTGCTTCGGCGAGTTTGCGCTCGTAGCTCCAGTCCCGCACCTCCGGGTCGAAGAACGTAAAGCCCGGAAAGGCACGGGCCATGACGATCTTGCCCGCTTTTCCCAAGCCGATGACGTCGAGCATGTACTCCTTGAGCTTAGCGGGCTCGTGCTTGCCCACGATGCCGAAGTATTCGATCATGATCCCGTCGCAGAGTTCGAGCATCGACGGCAGACCGTGCCGGCCGGGCGCGGGCACGCCGTTGACGAGCAGCAATGCGGGTTCGGGCAGCGCGTCGAGCGCGTCGCGCAGCAACCGGAGCATCTCGGTGTGGTGCGGATGGTCGCCCTCGGGATTTGCGCCGTCGACGAAGACGCCGTCGATGTCGGGGTGCGCGACGATCTTCGCGCAACTCCGCGCCCACCACGAGCGAAATCCCGGGTTGGACGCGTCGCTCTCGAAACCGGTGCCCGCAGCGTTGGGAACGCGCCAGGCCGGGTCGTAGTCGGCGTACGCCGCGTAATTGCGAATGTTGCCCGGCACGCCCCAGAAGAAGAGCACCTTACAAGCCGGGTTCGCGCGCTTTATCGCGCTCGCATTGCGATAGAAGCCGGTCTCCTGCACGAAGCGGTCGTCGGGCGTCGAGCCGCGTCCGGTACCCGGCCCGAGGGCGATGAAGGCAAACCGTTGGGCGATGAAGTCGACCTCGGCCGGCGTGAAGTCGCCGCGGAATTTTCCGATCTGCGCCGCATACGGAACGCGCTCCCAACTGAAGGCCGGGTATCCGTTCGCCGGCGTGGGCTGCGCGGCGCTCAGGGGGCGCGCAGCGGCGAGGGCAAGCGCCGCCGACCCGCCCACGAACGCCGCTCGGCGCATTACGGCGGGAAGCCGATTTGGTCGATGCGCGCGCCGACGATGCGGCCGTCGGGCGCTTGGAAGTGTTGCGCCGGCGAGAATGTGATGCCGATCTTGTGGTTGCCCGGAACGCTCGGCGCGCTCGTCTCGAGCGAAAATCCGCCGACGCCGAGTTTCTGCACGATGACGGGCGTCCCGTCGACCGAGACGGTGGCGGTCGTCTTGAACGAGTCCGAGCCGAGGCGCGGGATCTCCCCTTGGATCTGCAAGCGTTTGGCGCCCGGCTGCGAGCGCAGGTTGAGTTCGCTCGCGTCGGAGACCCAACCGCCGTCTTCGTAGATGCCCGAGAAGACCAACTGCGGATTCTCGAGCGCCGTCGGGAGGTCGGTGATCCAAGACGGCGGCTCCCAACTGCGGAAGTCCTCGTCGGAAATCAAGCTGATGTCGCGGCCGAAGACGACCAGCTCGCGCGGATCGATCGCGATGTCGCGATTGAACCAGTTCATGAGCCCCGAGAGCGGCTTGCGGAAGTGCACGCCGTTTTCGCCTAGATCCAAACCGATGACCGAAATCCCGTGGACGTCGGCCGGTTCGAAGGCTTCCGACACCAGTCGTTCCGAACCGCTGCCGACGCCTGCGAGCGGCACGCTTTCCGCCGCGTAAATCGTAGCCGGCGGCAACTTGTTGCGGCCCTCGCTCTTGAGCGTCGCCGAAGCCCAGAACACCAGCCGCACGGGACCGCTCGGATTGACCGCTTCGAAGGCCTGATACCGCCCCAGGCCCACGAACGTGCCCACCCCGGATTTGAAGAAGTCGCGTTCGGGACGGTACAGCGTCGGGCTGCCGCCCGGCGAGCCGTCTTGCCACGCGCCGCTCCAGCCGTCGAGCCCGAAGAGTTCGCTCTGCAACGAGACGAGGTGATTGCGCACGCTGTTCCAGGGGCGCAACTGGATCAGTTTGTCGGGTTCCGCGTCGCCCGAGCGGTTGAGGATCGAGGCGTCGGCGCCCATCTCGAGCAGCCATTTCGGTTTGCCCGCGGGCATCCACGGCTCGCGGAAACGGTTGGGCGAGCCGTCGGCGGCGACGATCGGCGGAAAGGCCAGCGTCGCTAGCTGTTCGCGATTGCGGAACTCTTGCACGTCGATCTGCGCGTCTTCGTGCGCGGTCTCGGCATCGGGCACGCCGAAGATGGGACCGTCGCTGCGGAAGCGATTGAGGAAATCGTCTGAAAGCGTCGTCAACGGCGCCGCCGAGAAATACGCCTCGGCGAGCTTCGCGTACTCGGGTTCGTATGCGTCGATCGCCACGGGATCGGTGCCCACGGTCTTTGCGGCCGCGTCGAGATCCTGGAGCAGCTTGCGCGGCGAGGCCATCGGCAGTTGCGAGAACGTGTACCGGTCGGCGTCGGGCGCCGAGCGACTGAATTCGACGTACCCTTGTTGCGCGCCGATGCCGACCAGCGCGAAGGCCACGGCCACCGCACCCGCCGCCCACTCGGGGCGCTCCCGGCCCAGGATGCGCAAGAGTCCGTAGGTGCCCAGCGCCAAGCTGGCGACGAAGAACGGCTGGATGTACATGGCCGTTTTGAAGAGTGCGAAATCGTCGCGGTGCACGAAGAAGAATCCGCCGAGCAAGAGCATCACGAGAGCCGTCAACGCCGCCGGGTGAATGCGTCGCGCCGCGATCAGCACCGCGACGATTTGGAGCACGAGCAGCACGAGGCCCACGACGATCGCGATCGACATGTACGGATCGGCCGGATAGTCGGCGACCTTGACCAGTCCCCACAGATTGGCGATGCCGCTGGGCAGCAAAAAGTAGGGGAAGAGTACGTCGTGCGTGGGCAGGGTGGCCGAGTGGAAACGGTCGACGATCACCTGGGCCATCGTGCGGCCGTAGTTCCACAACACGAGGAACGCGAGGCCGCAGGAGACGAGCGCCGCCGAACCTGCGATGTAGTCGGGCTTGCGCCGCTCCAGCACGGGCACGACGAAATGTTCGAGCACCATGGCCAGGAGCACGAACGGAAAGAGTTCCGGATAGGCCGCCACCACGAACGCCGAGATGAGCACGCGAAGTCCGATTTGGCCGGCGGGATTCTCGCGCACCGCTTCGGAGTCGGATTCGCCCAGGAGCGCGATCGCGCCGACGCAGCCCGACAGGCCGAAGATTTGTCCCAGCAGTTGCGAGAGCATGCCCAGCGTGGTCAACGACGACAGCGCCATCGCGATCCCTATGCACAGCGCGAGCCGCACGCGTAACTCGCGCGCCAAGCCCAGCGCCGCGGTCGCCCAGATCAGCATGAAATAGCCGGCGCCGATGAGCGGCATGAAGATGTTGAACGGGCGCATTCCGGCCAGCGAGGACACGACCGAAAGCAGCGTGTCGACGCCGACCCGCTCGTTGCCCATCACGCCCTGGAACCAGAAGCCTTCCTCGCTCAGGCGTTGGCCCGCAGCCACGTCGAGCGCGGCGGGCTGCGCGTAGAAGCCATAGCTCTGCAGACGCTGCGCGTCGGATGCGTAATTGATCATGTCTTCGTTGCTGAAGCTCAGCCAATTGGTGCCGAACTCGAGCGCCGGACGGCAGCTCAGCGCGAACGCGAACGGGAGCAAGATCAAGAACGGAGCGAGCGCGCGCCACGGCACGCGGGACTTTGCGCGCCGCACGTAGAGCGAATACCCGGCGAAGGCGCTCAGCACGATCGCGAGCGGCCAGGCGAATGCGTTCACCGGTAAGCCGAGGTGGTTGAGCAATACCGCCGGGATCGTGAAGGCCGCGGCGCCGAGCACGGGGGCGAGCAGCGCGTTGCGCAGCGAGTCGCGTTCGGGTACGAGCGCGACCGCGATCCCATAACCCACGAACGCAAAGAGCGCGAAGATCGCGCATTGCAGCAAGAGTGCGAGCATGACTACGCGGCGGGCCTCATCGGGTTACGAGCCGCTCAGCGCGCGGGCTACGCGCTTGGCCAGGAAGTCTTCGCCGCGCGCGGACATGTGACTGTCGTCGGTTCCGTAGAGCGGCGCGGGGTCCGACGACTTCGCGTGCGCGATGGCGTCGGCGTATTCGTCGTACTCGGTGATCGGCAGAGCCTTCGCGCCGTCGTACTCCAGCTTGAAATCTTGGAGCGAGTTGATCAATTCGCCCGGCAGCGCATGGCCGTTGGAGCTCTGCTGACGTTCGTACAGATTCTCGGTGTTCGACACGTCGTCGGGTTCGAACGTCCAGGCGATGGCGAGCTTGGTGTGTTCGGGCGCGAGCACCTTGAGCAGCGACTCGATGTGCGCGCGGAGGCCCGCCGCTCCGGCCGCCGCCGACGGTGGGGCGTTGTTCGGGAAGATCGCGTTGGCCGCGCCCGGCGTCATGTTGATCAGGATCTCGTCGAAGCGTTCGTCGGCGAGCACGTTCTTGATGTAGTCTTCCATCTGGGGCAGGCCGGCCGCGTCGATCCGGATCGGGTGACAGCGGACGGGCTTGGAGAATTTGTGCGACTCGTTCATGTACTTTTCGAGGTGCGCGCAGAACGAATCCTCGCCCAGGCTGTCCCAAAAGGCCCACGACGCGCCGACGTAGGCGATCTCGTAGTGGTTCGAGTCGGGCTTGATGCCGGTGCCCAGACCCGTCTCGGAAAGCCGGGTGGCCGGCAGACCGATGGCCCGGATACGCCGGTTCCCGGTGTCGGCCACGTAGAGCGTATTGCCGTCGAGTGCGAGGCCTGAGGGCGCGTTGAAGCGCGAATCCTCGCGCGTGCCGTCGCGGAAACCGGCGTTGTCGATGGGGCGTTCGGCCGTTCCCCCGGCAATCGTGCGCGTGAAGACCGTGGTGACGAAGGGCGGCGCCGGCAGGCGCAGATAACGCACCGTATCGGAGCGGATGTCGCTGAAGAAGAACTCGCGCGCGTTGCGCGGGACGAATTGGTACGGATCGCCGAAGGGCCGGTTTCCCTCAGCGTAGTTACGGATGTTGCTGACCGCGCCGACGCCGCCGCTGAGCGGCTGAATGATGAAAATCGACGGCGACGAGGCGATGAGCGTCGAGCCGCCCGCCGGGTCGGTCACGACCGAAAGCCCCAGGATCTGTTTCTCGCCGGTCGTCAATTTGACGCGGTTGAGGTGGCCGTCGCGACCCAGCCGCAAGACGCCCACGCCGTAGTCGGCAATGTAGAGGTTGCCGCGATCGTCGAAGGCCAAGGCGCGCGGGTCGCTGAGCCGGCCCGCCTCGGGCCCGGCCTCGTTGCCGCGCCGATCGCAGACCCCGGCCACGGTCGTTACCTGGTTGTGCGCGATCCTGCGCACGCAAGCGTTGCGCTCGTCGGCCACATACAGCGAGCCGTCCGGACCCACGGCGAGGCCCTGGGGGCGGTTGAAGCGTGCCGAGCCGGCGGGCCCGTCGAGAAAGCCGCCCTTGACCGAGAGCCCGGGCGGTTCCACCGGACCCGACCCGGCGAGCGTACCGACCCTGCCCCCGGGTGAGAGCGTCCGGATGCGTTGCGCGGCCTCATCGGCGATGTAGAGCGTACCGTCCTTGCCGCGGGCCAGCCCCGACGGCATCAGGAACGTCGCCGAACTCGCCGGCCCGTCGGCGATGCCCGGGTATCCCGAGCCTGCGACCGTTTTGACCTCGTCGGGTCCGCTCGGGGCAGCCGTCGGTCCGGCTGCTACGATCGTGCCTGCGGTCGCGTCGTCCGAGCCGTGCTGGGCACAGCCGGCAAGGGAAAAAGCGATCGCCGACAACAGGCAAACCAGACGAACGGACAGGGTTCGGGCCTTCATACCGTAGCGCTTCGCGTCCATTTCAGCCGGGTCATCTCCGCGGGTTTTGGCCTGCACTGCAGTGCGAGTGAGCGAAAAGGCTGCCGAAATCTTCAGCGAGCCGCCGGTGCGGGCGCGTTCGACCAGGGATGCAGGCCGGTCAGGCCGTCGGCGAGCGCTTGCGCAAAGAGTTCGTTACCGGCCGGCGTGAATTGCCCGTAGTCGGTATCGAAGAAGGGCACGTGCGGCCCGCGCTCGGCGTCGGCTAGCCGTTGGGCGAACGGCACCGCCGGCACGCCCAAACCGTCGACGTAACGCTCGGCCTCGAAGAAGCTCTGGAGGCCCCCGTCGATGCCGCCGCCCGGACCGAGATAGGTGGTGTAGGTCGATTCGTCGAGGGCGACTTGCGAGGCCACCGGCCGCACCGTGACGACCAGGGCCGTTCCCGCCGCTTGGAGCGCCGCAGCCGTGTGCTTCACGATGCCGTCGACGAACGGTTCGTCCGCAAAATACCGGCCGACGCCGTGCGGATAGCCGTCGTAGGCGCTCGGCCCCAACGACCACACGACCGCGTCGACGCTGCCCTTCTCGAGCTTATCCAGAATGTATTCGGCTTGCTGGGTCACGTCGCCCGAATTCAGACTGATCGTCACGACGTCGACGCGGCGATTGCCCAAGCCGTTCTTCGCACGATCCGCCTCGAGCCGGCGTTGCAAGTCGGCGGCGATCGAATCGTCGGCCATCGAATGGTAGAACATCCCGTAATCGCCGACGATCGCGATGCGGTAGACGCCGGCCGGCTTCGGCGGCAGTGTATCGTCGCGCGTGTAGGCCCAGCGCGCATCCGGCGCGGGCAACAGCCGGATGCGGCGGTTGCCCGCGTCGGCCAAGACGATGTCGCCGTGCGCGTCGAGCGCCATGCCCATCGGATCGTAAACTTGCGCCGCCGCCGCCGGGCCGTCGGCGAAGCCGCCCTTCTGCTGCCAGTCCTTTTCGTCGGGTCCGACCATCAGGCGCGAGAAGCCGTTGTAGGGGCTCCACGAGCCGGGGAATTTGGCGAAGAAGACGCCTTGCCAGGTGACGCTCGAGATTGCGGCCGAGTCCGGTCCGAGGCCCACGATGCCCGTCGGGCCCATGCCCGAGCTGCGTTGCGCCGTAGAGAACATCCCGTTGCTGCCGTGATCCTTGAAGCTGTAGTACGCCACCGAAAACTTCGACGCGGCAAACAAGACCGAGGAGTCGGGGCCCTCCCAGAGCGAGAGGCCGGTGAGGTCGGAGCCGGTGAAGCCGAGCGACCAGACGAGGCCGGCGGGCGTGATCACGCGCACGCCGACGGTGTAATCGGCAACGTAGATGGTGCCGTCGGAAGCGATCGCAATCGAGCGAGGTTCGAGGAAGGTTGCGTCCTTGAGTTCGCCGTCGGACCCGCCCGCGTTTTTCGGATCGCCCGCAAACGTACTGACCACGCCGCCGGCGATCTTGCGGATGCAATGGTTGAAGGAGTCGGCGACGTAAATCGCGCCGTCGCCGCCGATGGCCACGCCCGTGGGCCGGTTGAAACGCGCGCTCAGCGCGGGGCCGTCGAGATAACCGCCCGCGACCTCGAGGCCCGAGGGCAGCGGCTCGCCGCCGCCCGCTATCGTCGAGACGCGGCCGTCGGGTGCGATCTTGCGGATGCGCTGGCCGCCCGGGTCGGCGACGACGATGTCGCCGGTGCGCTTATCCACCGCGACCGCAACCGGGAACATGAATTCGGCTTGACCGCGCGGGCCGTCGAGGTTGCCCGCGATGCCGTTGCCGGCCAGCGTGCGCACCGGCGCGTCGGGCTGCATCGTGGCCGCAAACG
The DNA here is from genome assembly GCA_003136655.1 of Vulcanimicrobiota bacterium. Classification (GTDB taxonomy): domain Bacteria; phylum Vulcanimicrobiota; class Vulcanimicrobiia; order Vulcanimicrobiales; family Vulcanimicrobiaceae; genus Hesperobacter; species Hesperobacter lustricola. The sequence goes on along the minus strand of PLFC01000060.1, from coordinate 21,661 downwards.
GGGCGGCCGATGCGACGCCGGCAACGGCCGCCTGCGCTCCGAGCGTCGCGCAGAAAACGAGGCCGAGGGCGCGCATCAGCGGTCGTTCCACGGGCGCGTCTTTTCGAGATACGTCGAGATGATGTCGGCCAAGAACGCGTCCCCGGCGGGCGTGAAATGGAAGTCGTAATTCGAATACAACGGTGAGTGCGCGCCGCGTTCGTACTCGAGGAATCGCTCCAGCGTGGGGATGTACGGAATGCCGAGCGAGCCCAGGAACCGTTCCATCTCGACGTTGGTGTCGTAGCCGTAGCCGGGCTTGCGCGGCAACTGTCCGAACTTGTCGTAGCCTTGACGCACCGATTTGTCGTACGACAGATAGTCGCGATAGGCAAAAGATTCCCCGGGCCCCAGATGTTGTCCGAGCGGCTCGTCGACGAGGATCAGCTTGGTGTTGCTCGCCTTCAGCTTTGCGTAGGCGGCATCGACCGCGGCCTTCCAGCCGGCTCGAGCTTCGGGAGTGAATTGCGGCAACGCGACTTCCCAATCGCCCGTGCTATCGTGGAAGAAGTGCGGGTTGAGATTCCAGATCACCAGATCGATCGTGCCGTCGGCGAGCGATTCGCCGATGTACTGTGCCTGGGGCGCGAGCGGCACGGCGGTGAAATAACCCACGTCGAACTTCAGCGGTTTGCTCAGGCCCAGCTTCGCGCGCTCGGCATTGATGCGTTTCTCGATGAGGCCCGGAATGGAATCTGCCCACACCACGTTCTCGAACGCAAACGAGTTGCTCACGAAGAAGGCGTGATAGACGTCCGGCTCCTTGGGCGGCGTGCCCGACCCGTAGTTGGCCGTCCAGCGCGGGTCGACGGTCGGGACGCTGCGGATCCTGCGGTTGCCCGCATCGGCCACGATCGCTTCGCCGTTCGGCCCCGCGGTCAAACCCATCGGCGCGTAAAACTTTGCGTCGGCCGGAGCGCCGTCGGCGAAGCCGCCGAGTAACGCCGGATCCTGGCCGCCCTGACCCGCGACGCGACGCCACGTTCCGGCGAAGTGCAGAAAGTAGATGCCGTGCCAGCGCGGGCTCGAGACGAGCACCGTCTGTTCGCTCAAGGGCAGGATGCCGAATGGGGTCAGCCGTTCGACATCCGACGCGGAGCGCACGCCGTCGAGGCGCTTGAAGACGAGGTTGTAGCGCAAGAAGCCCGCATTGCCCGCGGCGTACAGCATGCGCACCGCGCCGCTCTCGTAAATCGCGAGCGTCGAGATCTGGCGCACCCACTGCGTCGGAATTTTCATCGTCTCGACGGCGCCGTTCGCGGCGATCGAGCGGATGCCGACGCCGAAGTCGGCCACGAAGAGCGTGCCGTCGCGGGCGAGCGTGAGGCCTCGCGGATCGTTGAAGGTGGCCGTTGCCGTCGTTCCGTCCTTTGCGCCCTGCATGCCGCACGTGCCCGCATACGTCGAGACGATGCCGCCCGCGATCTTGCGAATGCAGCGGTTGATCGAATCGGCGACGTAGAGCGTGCCTCCCGGCGCGACCGCGATGGACATCGGGTAGTTGAAGCGCGCGCTCGCCGCCGGACCATCGGCAAAGCCGCCTTGCACTTCTAAGCCCGAGGTGGCCGGCGGCCCGGAGCCGGCCACCGTGGACACGGCGCCGTCGCTCGCGATCTTGCGAATCCGTTGGGCCGCCGAATCGACGACGTAGATCGCCCCGTCGCTCGGGTCGTAGCCCACCGCAACCGGGAACATGAATTCGGCTTTGTCGCGCACGCCGTCGACGTTGCCCGCGGTTCCGTTTCCGGCAATGGTGTGCACGGTTGCGCCGGCGGAAGCCGGCGGCATCACGACCTCAGCCGATGCCCGTACGCTCGCGCTCAACGAGAAAGCCAGCGCGGTGGCAGAGAGCGCGCGTCCGATGTGCATGGTCTGCTGATATTAGCGCAGCGAGAACGAGCGCCTTCCGCGCCGACGGGAGCACGCGGCGCCGCTGCGAACAGCGAGACACAGTGCAAGCATTCATATTGGCGGCCGGCGAGGGTTCTCGTCTCCGTCCGCTCACCGACGACGTTCCCAAGCCGATGATCGCGATACGCGGCCGTCCCATTCTCGAGCACAACGTGAGCATGTTGGCCCATTTCGGCGTACGCGACGTCACGATCAATCTGCACCATCGCGGCGAGAGCATACGCGCGCACTTCGGCGACGGTTCGCGCTTCGGCGTAAAGATTTCGTACGCGCCCGAGCCGACTTTACTCGGAACGGCCGGCGCGCTCAACGCGGTGCGCGAGCGCTTTCGCGAACCATTTTTTCTCGTGTACGGCGACAACCTGACCACCTGCCGTCTCGATCGCCTGCGCGCGCGCCACCCGGCGGATGCAGTCGCGACCGTCGCGCTCTTCGAACGCGAAGACGTGGCGCACAGCGGCGTGGCCGCCCTCGACGCGGCCGGGCGCATCACCGCCTTCGTCGAAAAGCCCGCGCCCGGAACCGAGCCGAGCCATTGGGTCAGCGCGGGTTTAATGGTGCTCGCACCCGGAATCTTCGATTTCATTCCGCCCGCCGGTGCGAGCGACATCGGGCGCGACGTGTTGCCCGGCGCGCTCGCCGCGGGCCGCCGCATCGAGGGATATCGCATGGACGAACGGCTCTGGTGGATCGACTCGCAGGCCGATTACGAACGTACCGTCGCCGATCCGGCAACCGCCGAATTATGTTGACGGGCAAGAGCGTGCTCGTGACCGGCGGCAGCCGCGGCATCGGCTTCGCCTGCGCCGCCGAAGCCTTGCGTGCGGGCGCGTCGGTCACCCTGTGCGCGCGCGGAGCGACCGAATTGCGCGCCGCGCACGATCTGCTCGCCGGCGAGTTCGGCGCGGACCGGGTCGTCGCCCAGCCCGCCGACGTGTCCAGCGAAGCCGATGTCGAGCGCGTCTGCGCCGCCGCGGCCGGGGTCTTCGGCGGCATCGACGCGGTGATTCACGCAGCCGCGGTCTTGGCTCCGATCGGTAACGTCCTCGAGGTCGACCCCGCGGCGTGGCGCGCGAACCTCGACGTCAACGTCTTCGGCACGTTCGCCGTGGTGCGGCACGCGGGCCGGCACATGCGTGGCCGGGGCGGCCGCATCGTGGCCTTCTCCGGCGGCGGTGCGTCGGGACCGTTTCCGAACTATACTGCCTACGCGTGTTCGAAGGTCGCGGTGGTGCGTTTCGTCGAGACGGTCGCGCACGAGCTGCGCGCCGAAGGCATCGAGATCAATGCGCTCGCGCCCGGCTTCGTGGCCACGCGCATGCATCAGGAGACGCTGGCCGCGGGCGCGGAGGCGGCCGGCAGCGACTACCTCGAACGAACCAAAGGCGAACTCGAAAGCGGCGGCGTGCCGCCGGAGGTGCCCGCGGCGGCGGCCGTCTTCTTGATCTCCGATGCCGCGCGCGGCATCACCGGGAAGTTCGTCTCGGCGGTCTACGATGGTTGGCAGACGTGGCCCGAGCATCTGGCCGAAATAGAGGGCAGCGATCTGTTCACGCTGCGCCGCATCGTACCGAAGGAGCGAGGCCTCTCGTGGCAGTGAACGGCGAACTCGGGGTCGGCGTCGTGGGCTGCGGCTTGATCGGCAAGCGGCGTGCGCGCGAGGCCGCGGCATCGGCACATTCGCGGCTGGTCGCGGCGAGCGACGCGCGTCCCGAGAGCGCGAGCGAAACCGTCGCCGAATTCGGCGGCCGCGCCGTCGCCGATTGGCACGACATCGTCGCCGCGCCCGACGTCGACGTCGTGATCGTGGCCACGCCGAACGGCTTTCTCGCCGAGGTCGCGCTCGCCGCGCTCGCCGCGGGAAAACACGTGCTGCTCGAAAAGCCGATGGGCCGCAACGTCGCCGAGGCGCGTGCCATAGCCGATGCCGCGCACGCCGCGCGACGCCTGGTCAAGGTCGGCTTCAACCATCGGTACCATCCGGCGATCGCACGCGCGCACGAGCGCTTCGCCCTGGGCGAGATCGGCCCGTTGATCAACCTGCGCGTGCGCTACGGGCACGGCGGCCGGCCCGGATATGAAAAGGAGTGGCGCGGCAACTTCGAGTTGGCCGGCGGCGGCGAACTGACCGATCAAGGCGTTCACGCGCTCGACCTCGTGCACTGGTTTGCGGGCTTGCCCACGCACCTGTTCGCCATGACGCAAACCGCGGTCTGGCCGATCGCCCCGCTCGAAGACAACGGCTTCGCGCTGCTACGCTTCGACGGCGCGCGCATCGCCAGCGTGCACACGACCTGGACGCAGTGGAAGAATCTCTTCTCGCTCGAGATCTTCGGCGAACGGGGTGCGCTGATCGTTGAGGGCCTCGGCGGAAGTTACGGCGTCGAGACGTTAACCGTTCACGAGCGCGCGATGCAAGGCGGCGCGCCCCGGACGCACGTCGAGGCCTTCGAAGGTCCCGACGCATCGTGGACCCTCGAGTGGGCCGACTTCACGGCCGCTCTCCTCGAAGGCAAGCCGTATCACGGCGGACCTCGCGACGGCCTGGCCGTGATGGCGATGCTGCGCGATCTCTACGCCTCGGCGCAATCGCTGCAGGCGGTTCAGTTCAACGCGGGCGCGGGAACGTTGAGCTTGATGTAATCGATCGAGCGGCGCAGGCCTTCGCGGAGATCGACCGTCGGCGCCCAGCCGAGGGCACGCGCCGCCGAGACGTCGGCGCGATTCTCTTGCGCTTCGCCGGAGAGGTCGGGCTTGAAGATCGGTTCGAGCGTCGAGCCGGTCAGGCCGGCGATCGTGTCGTAGATCTCGCGCACCGACGTGCTCGTGCCGCTGCCCACGTTGTACACGTTGCCGATCGTGCGCTCGTCGCGCAAGCAGAGCAGATGGAACGCGTTGACGTCGTCGACGTAGACGAAATCGCGACGCTTGCTGCCGTCGCCGTAAATGACCGGCCGTTCGCCGCGCAGCAGCTTGATGATGAACGCGCTCATCACGGGCGGAATCGTGCGCCGGTAATCCTGGCGCGGGCCGTAGACGTTGAAATAGCGCAGCGCCGTCGTCTCCATGCCGTAGAAGCGGCGATACGCTTCGGCAAAGAGCATGCCCGCGGCTTTGCTGACCGCGTAAAAGCTTTCCGGATGCACGTCGTGCTCGGGCGTGGGCAGGATCTGCGAGCCCTCGTACACCGCCGACGATTCGGCGTAGATCACGCGCTTCACGCCGGCGCGTCGCGCCGCCTCGAAGAGCTTGACCGTGCCGGTGACGTTGATGTCNNACCGGATCGTCTTGGCAATCGGCGATGCAGTTTTTCGCCGCGAGGTGGAAGATGGCGTCGGCGCCGCGCAGGTGTTCGGAAAGTTGGGGATCGCGCACGTCGATCTGCCTGAAGTCGACGCCCTCGGGGATCTGCTCGCGCACGCCGTAGGCCAAGTTGTCGATGCCCACCACGTGGTAGCCTTCGGCCAGGAGCCGGTCGGCCAAGTTGCTGCCGATGAATCCGGCCACGCCGGTGACGACGATGTGTTTCACGTGAAGGCCTGCTCCGTGACCGGATCGCGCGGCGCCGCTTCCTTCTTTGCCAGCGGGCTGAGCTGGAAGCGGAGTTTGGTCAGTTCGCGCAAGTTTTTGATCGTGCCCTTGACCGGATCGTAGCGGGTGTCGGCGTCGTTGCTCCAGAGCACGGGAAACTCGAGCAGCCGGTAGTTGCCGCGCAGCGCGCGCATGATGATCTCGGTATCGAACATGAACCCGTCGGTGAACGCGGCCTCGTAGAGCGCGTGGGCTACTTCGCGCCGGTACAGTTTGAAGCCGCACTGCGTGTCGGAGACGTAGAGCGGAATGCCCATCACTCCGTGTACGAACAGCTTGTAAGCGCGCGAGCCGAGCCGGCGATAGAGCGGCTGGGCGACGACCACGCTGCCGCGCATGCGCCGCGACCCGTGCGCGATGTCGCACATGTCCATGTCGATCATGGCGATGCCGATCTTGGCGATCTCGAAGGGCACGCACAGACCCGAGTCGGCGAACATCACCACGCGTCCGCGGGCGCGCAACATGCCGTAGCGCACGGCGTGACCCTTGCCGCGATTGGGCTTGTAGGCCAGCACGACGAGGTTGGGAAATTCGCCGCGCAGGGCCGCTGCGGCGGCGGCCGTATCGTCGGGCGAACCGTCGTCGACCACGATGATCTCGCCCTTCAATTCGGCGCCGCGGAGAAAGTCCGAGGCGGCGCGGATGTCGCGCTCGATCTTGGCCGATTCCTTGTATGCCGGAATCACGATCGAAAGATCGGGTTCCGGTCCGTCGGCGAGCGGTGCGTGTGCGTCAGTCATACCTCATGCCCGTAACTTGCGGATCGCGCCGCCGATGCCGTGCCCGAACGTCAGATAGCGGTGTCCGACGAAGCCGAGCGGGATGTTGACGATCACGCCGATGGCCTTGGCCAGCGTCGCGTCGACGTGCGCGACGCGGAAGAGTCCCTCCACCACGCCCAACTGCACGACCCAGCACACGGTGGCCACCACCGCGTAGGTGCGCACTTGCCGCCACAGCGCGCGATCGAAATTGCGGAAGTTGTACGTGCGGTTGAGCGTGAAGTGCGTGGCGACCGCCAACAGGTACGAAAGCGTGGTGGCCACCGCCAAGACGACGCCGCGCGAATACATCAGCTTGAACGAGCCGACGTCGATGACGAACACGAACCCGCCGATCGCCACGTAGCGCGCGAACTGCAGACGCGCGCCCTGGTCGTCGCGCAGGCGCTGCAGGAGCGCCGCCGCCGCACTCATCGCTTCGCTCGCTACGCCGGAACCGGCTGGGGCAAGTGCATCGGCACCGCCCGCGAACTCATCACGTTGGTGATCACCCGGCTGCCGTCGTATTCGGCGCGGTACGAGAGACGCGCCAAACCTTGCTCGGCCATGAACTTGGTCAGGCGGTGGCTGTTCTGCCCGGGACAGTACAGCATGAGGAAGCCGCCGCCGCCCGCGCCCGCGATCTTGCCGCCGAGCACGCCGAACTCTTCGCGCACGTGATCGTACAGGCGCTCCGCTGCCGACACGGTGACGCTCGGCGAGAGTTCCTTTTTGGCCAGCCAGTGGCTGTGCGTGAGGCGCCCGAACTCGTCGAAGTCGGCCGCGCGGATCGCTTCGCCGATGCGATAGCCGATCTCGCGAATCTTGAGCAGGTTGTCCTCGACGGCGCTCGGACCGGCGCGCATCGCCTTCGACTGCTCGCCCAGAATGTCGGTCGTGGTGCGCTGCACGTTGGTGTAGTAGAGGTGCGTGTTCGAGGTGAACTCATCGACCGCATACTCCGGCAGCGTGATTCGCTCGACGCGTACCGACCCGTCCTTGGCGATGTGCAGTTCGGTCAGGCCGCCGGCGGCGGCCATGTACTGATCCTGTTTACCGATCGGTTTCTTGAGCACGTCGAGTTCGATCCGGCACGCCTCGTCGGCGAGTTCTTCGAACGTCGCGGGCCGCTGACGGTAGGCCCGGATCGCGCCGAGCAGCCCCACCAGATAACAACTCGACGAGCCGAGGCCCGTGCCGGCGGGCAGGTCGGCCAGCGACGCGATCTCGACGCCGTCGTGGATGTTGTGCGCCAGTAAGGCCTCCCGCGCCAACTCGTGCTTGAGATCCTTCGCGTCGTCGACGGTTTCGCTCTGGGTGTAATGCAGGCGCACCTTCCGGTCGGCGTAGGGCACGTTGAGGGCGACGTACATATACTTATCGATGCCCGCGGCAAGAATATAGCCGCCGTGCTTTTCGTAAAAGCTCGGGAGGTCGGTGCCGCCGCCTCCGAGCGTGATCCGGAAGGGCGTTCGCGTTACGATCATCGGTGTATCTCTGTACGACGTAAGCGCCCCGGGCGCCTCGGAAGCTCGCTCCGGGACAAAGGGAAGTGCGCTACGTCGGCGTACACAGGTTCGACCTTCGAGGAGGGGTGCACATGCGGCTTGGAAACGCTGCCGTCCGCGTATTGGCCGGACTTTCGATCGGCGTTTTGGCCGTCGGCTGTTCGTCGTCGTCGACCACGTCGCAGTCGTCGTCCGCCTCGTCTCCCGCTGCGGCGGGCGACAACTCGAACGCATCGGGCGGCACGCCGATCAAGATCGGCATCGAATTTCCTCTCTCCGGCGGCGACGCTTCGAACGGCATCCCGAGCGACAACGGCGCGAAGCTGGCCATCCAGGAAGCCAACAAGGCGGGCGTTCCCGGAGGCTTCACCTTTGTCGCCGACGACCTCGACGACGCCGTCCAGGGCACGCACGACCCGGCGCAAGGTGCGCAGAACACCAAGACGTTCATCTCGGATTCCGCGGTGCTGGCGATGATCGGGCCCTTCAACTCGAACGTTGCGAAGGCGGAGATCCCGCTGACCAACGACGCGGGGCTGGCCCAAATCTCGCCGGCGGCGACGAACCCCGGCTTGACCAAGGGTCCAGATGCCAAGAAGGGCCTCACGCATCCCGACGTGATCGCCTTCTTCCGCGTCTGCACGACCGACGACAAGCAGGGCGCGGCCGGCGCCACCTTCGCGAAGGAACTCGGCAAGAAGAAGGCCTTCGTCGTCGACGACAACGAGACGTACGGCAAAGGCCTCGCCGACGTCTTCGAAGAGCAGTTCAAGGCCGGCGGCGGCACGGTGCTCGGTCACGAGCACCTCAACAAGGGTCAAGGCGACTTCAAAGCCTTGTTGACCAAGATCAAGAGCCAAGGCCCCGATCTCGTATTCTACGGCGGAACCTCGGTGACGGGCGGCGCCCTGTTGCGTAAGCAGATGGGCGACGTGGGCATGAGCGGCGTCACCTTCTTCGGCGGCGACGGCATCAGCGACGACAATTTCCTGACGACCGCGGGTTCCTCGGCAAACGGATCGTACTACACGCTGGCCGCGCCCGAACTCTCAAAGCTGCCCAGCGCCGCGAATTTCATCAAGGCCTACGCGGCCAACTTCAAGGATCCGATCGGACCCTACAGCGCCAATTCGTATACCGCGGCGAAGATCGAGATCGCGGCGATCGAGGCGGCGATCAAGGCCAACGGCAACAAGGTGCCCGATCGCGCCGCGGTGCTGAAGAACGTGGCGGCGACGCACGGTTTCGCATCGCCGATCGGAACGGTCGGCTTCGACGCGAACGGCGATACGACGGCGCCCATCCTGAGCTTGTACAAGATCGAGAACGGGAAAGCGGTCTTCGTCAAACAAGTCAATCTGTCCACGTAGGCCGCGTGGACGTCTTTCTTCAACAGCTCGTCAACGGGCTTTCGCTCGGCGGCATCTATGCGCTCATCGCGCTGGGATACACGATGGTCTACGGGATCATCGAGTTGATCAACTTCGCGCACGGTGACGTCTATACGCTAGGTTCGTTCTTCGCGCTGGCGGTGCTGACCGGGCTCGGCGTTTCGGGCGAGGTGCACGGCCCGGCGCTCATCGGCGTTGTGCTGGTCACGGTCTTGGCGGCGATGCTCTGCTGCGGGCTGACCGGCGTGCTGATCGAGCGGTTGGCCTACCGGCGGTTGCGCAATGCGCCGCGGCTGGCGCCGCTGATCACCGCGATCGGCATGTCGTTCATCCTCGAAAACGTGATGCAGCTCTGGCGCGGCCCGTCGCCCGTTTCGTTTCCCAGCGTGATTCCCAACCCGATCGTGCACCTCGGGCCGATCGACATCGGCGCCAAGCAGATCCTCGTGATCGTCACCGCCGTGGTGATGATGTTCGCGCTACAGCTCTTCATCTATAGGACGCGCCTGGGCAAGGCGATGCGCGCCACCGCGCAGGACCGCGATGCGGCGCAGTTGATGGGCATCGACATCAACACCACCATCGCCCTGACCTTCTTGATCGGCAGCGCGCTGGCCGGAGCGGCCGGCTTCATCAGCGGCGTGTACTACGGCACCACCTGGTTCTTCAACGGCTTCGAGGCCGGGCTCAAGGCCTTCACCGCCGCGGTGCTCGGCGGCATCGGCAACATCGCGGGCGCCATGCTCGGCGGCTTCTTGATCGGTTTGATCGAGGCGATGGCCACGCAATACATCCCGCAAGGCGCGCAGTGGACCAACGTGGTGGTCTTCTCGGTGCTCGTGCTGGTGTTGATCTTCCGTCCGTCGGGACTGCTCGGCGAGTCGCTGCCGGAGAAGGTGTGAAGTTCGGACGCGAGCGGCCGTTCGCCGTCTTGCCCTTTCTCGTGCTGCCCCTGGTGCCGTTGCTCGACCGCAACAACTCGCACATCGACTTCCTGACCAACGCGGGCGCGTTCATCTTGCTGGCGCTGGGCTTGAACATCGTCGTCGGCTTCGCGGGACTGCTCGACCTCGGGTACGCGGCGTTCTTCGCCATCGGTTCGTACAGCTACGCGATGCTCGCCAGCCAGCAGTTCGGCATCCACATTCCCTTTTGGGTCATGCTCTTCGTCGCGTCGGTGATCGCCGCAATCTTCGGCATCCTGCTCGGCGCGCCGACGCTGCGCCTGCGCGGCGACTACCTGGCGATCGTGACGCTGGGTTTCGGCGAGATCGTACCGCAGACGTTCTTGAACTTGACGCAGTATACGAACGGGCCCAACGGCATCAGTCCGCTCGACTCGCCTTCACTCTTCGGACACTCGTTCGGCTTCAGCGCGACGCCCTACTACGAGGTGATGCTGGCCTTGATCGCGCTCGCCGTGTTGCTCGCCACCAACCTGCAGTCGAGCCGGCTCGGCCGCGCCTGGATGGCCATCCGCGAAGACGAACTCGCGGCGCGCCACATGGGCATCAATACGACCACGGCCAAGCTCGCCGCTTTTGCGCTCGGCGCCTCGTTCAGCGGCTTGGCCGGCGTTGCGTACGCGGCCAAATTGTCGCTGGTCTCACCCGATCAGTTCCAATTCAACGTCAGCGTGCTCGTGCTCTCGATGCTCGTCCTGGGCGGCATGGGCAACATTTGGGGCGTGATCGTGGGCAGTTTCACGCTCTCGTTCATCAACGGTTTCCTGTTGCCGCAGTCGACGAATCTGGCGCACTCGATGCACCTCAACCTCGACTTCACCAATTACCGCTTCATGCTCTACGGCGTCATCCTGGTCGCGATGATGCTCTTCCGGCCCGAGGGTTTGATTCCGAGCAAACAGCGGCGCGCGGAGTTCCGCGAAGCCAAACTCGATCCGGCTTTGGCTGCCGAGGAGCAGGGCGAGTATACGCTGGGACCCGGGCCCGGCGCGGGTACGGGCGGATGACGCCGCTCCTACGCCTGACCGACGTGCGCAAGACGTTCGGCGGCTTGGTCGCGGTCAACGCGCTCTCGTTCGAGATCGAAGCGGGCGCGATCGTCGCCATGATCGGACCGAACGGCGCCGGCAAGTCGACGGTCTTCAACCTGATCACGGGCGTCTACGAACCCACCTCCGGCGCGATCGATCTCGATGGCCGCACCATTTGCGGCCTGAAGACGCACGCGATCGCGGGCCTGGGCATCGCGCGCACCTTTCAAAACATCCGGCTCTTCGCGTTCATGTCGGCACTCGACAACGTGATGACCGGCCGGCACAGCCGCATGCGCGCCTCGCTCTTCGACTCGCTGCTGCACACGCCGGCGCAGCGCGGTGAGGAGAAACGCGTGCGCGAGCGCGCGCGCGAACTGCTGCGCTTCTGCGGGCTGGAGCGCGAGGCCGACGACTACGCGCGCAACCTCTCGTACGGCCATCAGCGCCGCCTCGAGATCGCGCGCGCGCTGGCCTCCGAACCCAAACTGCTCCTGCTCGACGAGCCGGCTGCAGGCATGAACCCGCGCGAGAAGAGCGACCTGATCGAATTGATCCGGCGCATCAGGGATTCGGGCGTGACCGTGTTCCTCATCGAACACGACATGCATCTGGTGATGAACGTCAGCGAACGCATCACGGTGCTCGACCACGGCGAGAAGATCGCCGAAGGTCTGCCCGAGGCGGTGCGCAACGACGAGCGGGTCATCGAAGCGTACCTCGGCCGCGAGACCCCGGCCGGCTGATGGGGCTCCTGGAAGTCGAGAACCTCGACGCGCAGTACGGCCGGATCAAAGCGCTCGACGGCGTCAGCCTGAGCGTCGACGAGGGCGAGATCGTCACGCTGGTCGGAGCCAACGGGGCTGGGAAGACCACCACGCTGCGCGCGATCAGCGGGCTGCTCAAAGCAGCCCGGGGCAGCGTACGGTTCGCGGGCCGCGAGATCTCGCGCCTGAGCCCCGACCGGATCGTGCGGCTCGGGGTCGGCCACTCCCCGGAAGGCCGCCGCGTGTTCGCCCGAATGTCGGTCCGCGACAACCTCGAGTTAGGCGCCTACACGCGGCGGTCGCGCAGCGAGATCGCGGCCGACATGGAGGAAGTGTTCGTCACCTTCCCTCGCTTGCGCGAGCGAGCCGAGCAACGGGCGGGGACGCTCTCGGGCGGCGAGCAGCAGATGCTGGCGATGGGCCGGGCGCTGATGTCGCGCCCAAAATTATTAATGCTCGATGAGCCGTCGCTCGGACTCTCGCCGCTCTTGGTCGAGACGATCTTCGGCGTGATCCGCCAGATCAACGCCCGCGGTACGACGATCCTCTTGATCGAGCAGAACGCCAGGCAGGCGTTGAGCATTGCGGACCGCGGCTATGTGCTCGAGGTCGGCCGGGTCGTCTTTGCCGATAAGGCAGCCGTTCTGTTAGCAAGCGAGGCGGTCCGCACGGCCTATCTCGGCGGCTGAGCCGCGCGGTTTTCCGCGCCGAGACCGGAGGGAGGGTGCGCTCCGGGGAGAACACGGGCTCAGGCGATTCCGGCGGCCCACGGAATCGGTCAGTTTGGTTTGGCTGCGACGGTGCTCGATCGAAGCCGATCCTTGCCAGTCCCGGGAGAGGTTCCTTTGGCTCACAGCAAGTCGCGTACTGCCCTATCCTCAATTCTGGCGCTCGTTGCGTTGGCCGCGACCACGTTGACCTCGTGTAGCGGCGGCGGACAGACGACGCCGGTCACGCCGACGGGTGGCGGCACGCAGTCGCACCATAAGATCGCGATCTCGATGAAGATCAAGATCAGCCAGACGTCCAAGCCGAGCCAAGGTGAAAAGAAGTCCCAGAGCGAGGCGAAGTCGCACACGCGCCAGCCGAAATACGTCTCGCCCGCGACCAACGGCGTCACGGTCACCGAATACGCGCCGGGCCAGACGCCGCCGAGCACGCCGACGATCGCGGTCAACGTCTCGCAATTCAGCGGCAATCAATGCGTCGTCGCGTATAATAACGCGTCGCGCACCTGCACGGTCTCGTTCCAGGCGCCGGTGGGTGTCGACAACTTCGCGGTTGCGGCTTACGATCAGCCGCCGGGTTCCAACGGTCAGATCCCGAGCAACGCCAATCTGCTCTCGGCGGGTACGATCGGCTTCACCGTCCTGCAGGGCGTGGTGAATACGATTGAAATCACGCTGGGCGGCCAGGTCGCGACGCTCGCGATGCAGCCGTCGGTCATTCTCGGCGTCGCCAACGGCGTACCCCAGACGTATCAGGCCTATGTCGAGCCGCTGGACGCCGACGGATACATCATCGTTCCGGCAGTCGGACAGAGTCCGTACAATAACGGCGACGGTGCGAACGTCTCCTTGGCGGTGACTTCCGGCGACCCGTTGGGTACGCTCGCGATCGTGCCGCCCGCCTCGGGCACCGATCCCACGCTGTACACCATCAACTACAACGGAGGCTCGGTTTCCGACGCGGTGCTGACCGGAGCGCTGCCGGGCGTCCCGACGACGACGGCAAACTTCACGCCGCTCACCACGTCGCCGGCATCGCTAACGCTCGGCTACACGGCCGCGCCGCACAATCAGACGGCGCAAGTCTCCGCGCAAACCGCGCTGTCGACCGCAACCGTCTACGCTTCGGTCGCCAACAGCGCGCCGCAATGTACGGTCAGCCCCGCTTCGGCAACGCCGATCCAACCCGGAGCCTCGGTCTCCTTCACGGTCGCGGGCGCGAACTCCGGAACGTGTTCGATCAACCTGACCACGGAGACCAGTTCCCAACAGGTGACCGGCAGCGTGCCCGTCACCGTCAACGGCACGAGTTACGGCTTGGGCCTGGGCGGCGGCAAGATCAAGCACATCGTGGTCATCATTCAAGAGAACCGCTCGTTCGACAACATCTTCGGCGGGCTCGACAACAACGGCCGCCCGCTTCCGGGCGCCGACACCGTCTCGAACCCGAGCCATAATGCCGACGACCAGACCGTTCCGCACGACTCGTACGGCAACGTCGTGCAGATGCAGTCGCTCGCGATGGGCGTGCCGGCCTGCTACAACCCGGGCCACGAGCACGTCAACCAAGTCGAGGACATCGACGGTGGAAAGATGGACGGGTTCAACATCGATCCGCCCGTACAGATCGCGCCGTGCCAGAGCCCGACGCTGCCCCCGCCCGCACCGCCCGACTGGGTCTACCAGACGATTCAGTATAGCGACGTCGCGCCGTATTGGCAGATGGCCGAACAGTACGCCATCGCCGACCACCACTTCGAGCAGATCAGCTCGGCCAGCTTCTCCGAGCACTTGATCCTCGCGTCCGGCACGAATGGCGGCGAGATCGATAACCCGGACATCGACACGCGCAACCCGGGCTGGGGCTGCGACGACCCGATCACGACTACGGTGACCTATCTCTTCGATCAGAACCAGCCAAACGGCGGCGGCCAAGTCGGGCCATTCCCGTGTTTCAACTGGCCCACGTTTCCCGACCTGATGTCGGCGCGCGGCGTCAGCTTCAACTGGTATGCGGCGGCGGGTCCGACGAAAGCCGACTTGGGTTATCAATGGTCGTCGCTCAACGCGTTTGCGCAGGATCGCTACGGCCCGATCTGGACCAATAACGTCAAGGATTCCAATAGCTTCACGACCGACGTGCATGCCGGGAACTTGGCCACGTTCACATACCTCACGCCGTACTTGTTGACGTCGGATCATCCGCGTTCCGGGTCGAATACGGGGCCGCCGTTCATCGCCTCGATCGTCAACACGATCGGCAACTCTCAGTTTTGGCCGAGCACCGCGATCTTTCTCCTGTGGGACGATTTCGGCGGGATGTACGATCACGTCATCCCACCGAATTGGGGCCCATCGCAGGGTCCACAGACGTGCCTCTGTCCCGATTACGGCTTGCGCACGGGTCTGGTCGTCGTCTCGCCGTGGGCGAAGAAGCACTACGTCTTCAAGTCGATCACCTCGTCGGCGATGATCCTCAAGTTTGCCGAAGAGGTGCTCAACATCCCGAGTTTGGGCGGCTACGACACCGACCCGAACATGGCCGACCTCTCGGGCATGTTCGACTTCACCCAGTCGCCTAATTTCACGTACACCGACATCTCGACGAACGGCATGACGACGAAGTCGCTCAACAAAATTCGCTCGACCATGAAGAAGAGCGGTCCGCCCGATGACTACTAAGCTGCGCGGCAGCCTCCCCGTCCACCCGACCTCTCCTTCCACGGGGGTACCGTCCTTGATCCACCATCGCTTGACGTCGTTGCTCCGGCCGGTTCAGCCGCTTCGCGTTGCCGCCGCGTTCGTGGCCTCCGCTCTGCTCGCATCGTGTAGCGGAGGCGGGGGCACGAGTCCGACCACCTCGACGCAATCGAAGCACGCGATGGTCAACATCAAGATCTCGGGCAGCGGTACGCAGAGCAAATTCAGGCAGAGTAAGCTCTATCAGGCGCAGCATCAGCGCCGGACCAAGTACGTGTCGGTCGCCACGAACGGCATCGCCGTGTACGTCTATGCCTACGGCGGGCAGCCCGGCTCGAGTCCGACGGCCGTCGCCGACGTCTCCGCGACCTCGCCGTACTGTACGATCGACAGCGACGGTAGCGGCGATCGCATTTGCGGCATTCCCATTTCGGCGCCGGTCGGCGCGGATGACTTCCTCATCGACGGGTACGACCAACCGCCGGCCAACGGCCAGGTGCAGGGCAACGAACTCGAAACCGGCACCGCCGTCGACGTGACGATCACGCCGAGCGGTCCGAATCAGATCAACGTGACCTTCGACGGCATCATTTCCTCGCTCAACATCGTGCCGATCTGGCAGACCTCGCAAAACGACGGGACCGCGCACCAGTACTCGTTCTCCGTCAACGCGTACGATGCCGACAACTACGTGATCATCGATACGGTGCCGTTTGCCAATGCGCTCACGGTCGTGATCCAAAATGATCCGAACAAGACCCTGAGCCTAACCGCTCCGGGCTCGGGCCAAAATCCGAGTTACTACACGCTGAACTACAACGGCGGCACCGTCAACGACGCGCAGATCATCGCGAGCGCAGCAGGCGTCACCCAGACGACGACCGAGGATTTCACGCCGATGATCGTGATTCCGACGAAGCTGACGATTCAATCCGGCGGCAGCGGCACGTTCACCGCCCAGATGGCGGTGCCGGCCGACCAGACGCCGCAGTCGTACCAACAGTTCGTCGAAACCTCTGAAGAACCGAGCATTTGCGGTCCCACCCAAACGGGCGGCGTCACCGAGCCGTGGACCAACGGCAATCCGGTCACGTTCACCGTGACCAGCGTCGGAACGGGCGGCGGTTGCTCCATTGCGATGACCGGCCCCGAGACGACCACCGGGTATGCTTTGCAGACCGTGGCGGTCACCATCCAGGGCGGCGCTAAGACGCGCTGACGCGCCAGCCGCAGCGAACGATCTACCCCGCCGGGCGTGCCCGGCGGGGTCTGTTTTTCTCAAGCGCTTTGCACGAATAGTCCGGCAGGCGCAAGGCCAAGCTGCGGGCCGGGTCGTAGCACTCGCCAGCCCGCTTCATGAGCCAGGGGAGTTTGTGCATGTCCTCGGTCATCGCTTGTCGCGCGAAGCGCGCGCTCGCACTCGCCGTCGCAGTTCCGCTCCTGTCGGCGTGCGGCGGTGCGTTCGGCGCAATGAAGGGCGGAGCCGATCTGCTGAATTCGCAGGTCCCGGTGCCGGGCTCGAGCGGTTCGCCGAACGGCAACATCGGGCTGGGCATCGGACCCTCGAAGATCAAACACATCATCTTCCTGATCCAGGAAAATCGCTCGTTCGACTATATCTTCGGCAACGTCGATAACAACGGAAACCCTTTTCCGGGCGCGGACACCGTCAGCAATCCGCTGCCCGGCGAACCGACGCCGCACAACCACCTGGGCCAGCCGGTGACGATGACGACGGGTCTGCTCGAAGAGTGCTACGTGCCCGCGCACAGTTCTCCGAACGCCGTGACCGACATCGCCAAAGGGAAGATGAACGGCTTCGACAAGGAGAGCGTGCAAAAACTGGCCTGCGCGCCGGCCGGTAAGGTCCCGGCCGACTATGCTTATCGCTACGCGGAGTATAGCGAAGTGCAGCCGTACTGGCAGATCGGCGAACAGTACGCCATCTCCGACCGCATGTTCGAAGCCAGCACGTCGGCGAGCTTTGCCGCGCATCTCTACTACGTCGCCGGGCAATCGTCGCGCGCGATCGACAATCCGAGCAACTCGCCCTGGGGCTGCGATGCGCCGGCGGGCACCGAGGAGCCGACGTACAACGAGAAGACCGGGGGCGAAGCCGGCCGAGTCTTTCCGTGCTTCGAGATGCCGACGCTGGCAGACGAGATGGACCTGCGTCAGGTCTCGTGGCGCTATTACGGCATGAGCATCGCCGACTTCGGCTACAATTGGATCGCCTACGATGCGATCCGGCAGATCCGTTTCGGAGCCGACTGGTCGACCAACGTCGTCAACCCGTCGTCGCAGATTTTGACCGACATTCAAAATGGTTCGCTGGCCTCGATGACCTGGGTGACTCCCTCGCTGGCCAACTCCGATCATCCGCTCTCGGCCTCGAATCTCGGTCCGTCTTGGATCGCCTCGGTCGTGAATGCGGTGGGCCAGAGCCAGTTCTGGAACGATACGGCGATCTTCGTCGTGTGGGACGACTGGGGCGGCTGGTACGATCACGCGCCTCCCGGGAAGTTCGGGCCGGTGGGCTACGGCATCCGGCTGCCCTTCATCGCCGTTTCGCCGTACGTGCGCAACGGTTACGTTTCGCACGTGGTGCACTCGCCCGGCAGCATGCTGCGCTTCGCCGAGGAGATCCTCAACCTCCCGAGCCTGGGCGAGATCGATGCCAAGTCGGACGATCTCGCCGACCTGTTCAACTTCACGCAGACGCCGACGCCGTTCACGCCCTTCGCCTTGAATCGTTCCCCGGCCGACGTCGTACGCGGCGCGACCGATCCGCGCCCCCTGCCGAAGGGCGCAACTCCCGACGACTAGAGCAGGAGCCGAACGGAGCGTGCCGTCGAACGAACCGGTCATGCGTTCTACCGCCCGGCTTGCCGTCGTCGGCTTCTTGCTGCTCTCCCTCGGCGTGGCGGCTTGCTCGGGCGGTTCTCGCTCGGCGGGCTTTGCGCCGCCGCCCCTCGGGGCGCAGAGCGCGCTCCTCACGTTGCACGTGCGCCTGCCGGTCTCGACGGCCGGCTCGCTGTCGGCACTGGCTTACGCCGACGGCGCGCGCCCACCGGCGAATCAGAGCGCGCGCGTCGCCTTGTCGTCGAACGCGTGCCGGGTCGATGGAGCCGAGCGACTCTGCACGCTGACGGTACGCGCACCGGTTGGCCTCGTCGACGTCGGCGTGCAGGCCGGACAAAGCGAAGGCGGCCTGCAGGGCACGGCGTTGCGCGAACTGCTCGAGCCCGGCGGCAGCACGCTCGATCTGGCATTCGACGGAACGCCGAAGCAGTGGGCCTTCAGCCCGCCTTTGCTTGCGGCGGCCGCGGACGGCGCAACGCACGAGGTCGCCTTCGCCGTTGCGGCGCGCGACGCGCTGGGCTTCGTCTTGTTGTCGGCGGCGCCCAAGCCCCCGGCGTCGATTACGATAACCGGCGACACGCAGCATCAACTCAGCGTGCAAGCGCAGGGGGGCGGCGCCTATCTCGCCGTTTACGGCGGTCAACCCGTCGGAAACGTGTCCCTCGGCGCGAGCGCGCCCGGCGCCGCGGCGGGCAGCGCCGCTTTTTCGTCGCTGGTCGCAAATCCATCGACGCTCGCGATCGACCCGGGAAAGAGCGCCGTGGTGAACGCCTCGCTCTCCGGCTATGCGGGCTCCTTCGAAGCCGTTGCGACCGCATCGAATTGCAGCGTGAGTCCGGCGTCGGCGACGCCCTCCACTGCCGGCGGAAGCGTTACGTTCACCGTGCGGTTCGTCTCGGGCTCCGCCTGCGGCGTCAAGATCGAGTCATCCCAGTTTCAAGTACCGATCGTCATCCCGGTAAAAAACGGAATCGCCGAACCGGGCATCGGCGTCGGTCCTTCGAAGATCAAACACGTCGTGATCTTGTTGCAAGAGAATCGCTCGTTCGATAACATCTTCGGCGGCTTGGACAACAACGGCAATCCCTTCCCCGGCGCCGATACCGTGAGCAATCCCGACGCCGGCGAACCCACGCCGCACAACCATCTCGGCCAACCCGTGGCCATGGCCACCGGTCTGCTCGAGGAATGCTACGATCCCTATCACGACCATCCGAACTCGTACACCGACGAGGACGGCGGCAAAATGGATGGGTTCGACAAGGAAGGCGTGGTCCAGGAATCGTGCGCGCCCAACCCCGCGCCGACGAATTACGTCTATCGTACGATCGAGTATAACGAGGTCGCACCGTATTGGCAGATGGGCGAGAAATATGCGATTTCCGATCGGATGTACGAGCCGTTCTCGTCGGGCAGCTATGGGCCGCACCTCTATATCGTGGCCGGACAATCGGCAAATACGATCGACAATCCGAGCGGCGGCCCCTGGGGCTGCGATGCTCCCTCGGGTACGACGGTCGACGTGATGAATTTCTCCAGCGGCGGCGAGATCGCCGGCGTCTTCCCGTGTTTCGCGGTTCCCACGTTGGCGGATATCATGGATCAACGCGGCATCCCGTGGAGATATTACGCGACCAACCTCAGTGACTTCGGATACTTTTGGTCGGCTTTCGATTCGTTCAGCGACGTTCGTTATGGTCCCGACTGGACGAATAACGTCATCAACCCCCCGGGCCAGATCATCACCGACGTCGGCAACGGGACGCTGGCCGCAGTCACGTGGGTGACGCCGACCAACGCGACGTCCGACCACCCGCAGGCGCATTCCAATCTCGGGCCGGCCTGGATCACGTCGGTGGTCGATGCGATCGGTACGAGCCAGTTCTGGGATTCCACCGCGATCTTCATTACTTGGGACGATTGGGGCGGCTGGTACGATCACGATCCGCCGCCGATCACCAACAAGTGGTTCACCACCGGCATTCGCGTGCCGTTGATCATCGTGTCGCCGTACGCGCGCAACGGCTACGTTTCACACGTCAATCACACGACCGGCAGCATCTTGCACTTTACCGAAGAAGTGCTGAACCTGCCCAGTTTGGGTGAGGAAGATTCGCGGCAAGACGATCTGATGGACGCCTTCAATTTCTCGCAGGCTCCGAGCGGCTTCACGCCGTTCGTGCAAAAGGGTCACTCGAAGGCAGAGATCATGCGAGCGGCGACGGAGCCGACCCGGTCCGACGATCCCAAGGTCGGCGACTGAGAGCGCAGAGGAAGGAGCCGAAGGGCGCGTCACTACAGTAGTTTGAGGTGCGCTCTACCGGTCGGATAGGCTTCGGCTTCCTGTTGCTCGCTTTGGGCGTCGTGGCTTGCGGCGGCTCGCGCCTCTCGACGCCGGGTCAGGCTGTCGGAGCGAGCGAGCCGCTAACGCTGCACGTCCGCTTGCCGGCGAGTTTTGCCGGCTCTTCGCTCGCCGCGTCGGTCTATCGCGATGGAGCGCTTCCGCCGGCCGCGCCTACCGAAACAATCGCGCTCGATTCGGCCGCGTGCACGGTGAGCGGCAACGAACGTCTCTGCACGCTGAGCGGTCTGGCGCCCGCCGGGCTCGTCGACGTAGGCCTGCGTGCGGCGGGCGGCGCGGGCGGCGCCGTACTCGCGGGAACGGCCTTGCGCCTGCTCTCGGCGCCCGGCGGGAGCACGTTCTCGCTAGCCTTCGATGGGCAAGCGGCGCGCTGGGGCTTCAGCCCGCAGACCCTTGCCGCCGCGGCCGACGGAGAGCCGCACCAGGTGCCGTTTGCCGTCGCCGCGCGCGATGTCGAGGGCTTTACGCTGATCGGCGCGGCGCCCAGGCCTCCGAGCTCGGTGACGGTTTCGGGCGACCTGCTGCATCAGGTCGCGCTCGTTGCGCAAGGCGCCGGCTCGTTCACGGCCGACTACGGCGGACTCGCGGTGGGCAACGTGAGCCTCTCGGCGACCGCCCCGGGCGCCTCCACCGCAACCGTACCGTTTTCGTCGCTCGCCGCCGCGCCGGCTTTGCTCGAACTCGATCCCGGCAAAACCGGAACGGTCACGGTGTCGCTGCCCCACTATCAGGGTCCGTTCGAGGCCTTCTCCACTGGTCCGAACTGCAGCGTGAGTCCCCGGTCGCTCACGCCCGGAGTTGCCGGCGGGGCCGTCACGTTCACGGTGCGCTTGAACGCGGCGCCCGGCTGCGAGTTGAAGGTCTCCGCCACCCAGCCGCAAGTGCCCATCGTCATTCCGGTAAAGAACGGGATCGCCAAGCCCGGCATCTCGATCGGCCCTTCGAAGATCAAGCACGTCGTCGTGTTGCTGCAAGAGAATCGCTCGTTCGATAACATTTTCGGCGGTCGCGACGGCAAGGGCAAACCGTTCCCCGGCGCCGA